>PMBA01000259.1:0-22688 GCA_003152795.1 Acidobacteriaceae bacterium
GTCATCCCCACGGCAAGCGCGACCGAAAAGAGAAACGAATCCAGCAGCGGACGGTGGAGGATGATGTTTACCAGCAAGACGAAAAGCACCAGGAGCATCGTGATCCAGGTGATCATCATGCCGAAGTGCCGGATGCCGCGGGCGAACTCGGTTTCCGGAGGCTGGGTGGCGAGGCGCTTCGCAATTTCACCGAAAGCGGTATCCCTACCGGTGCGAACGATGACTGCGGTACCAATCCCGGTCTGAACCGCGGTGCCGAGGAAAACGCTGTTGCCGGCATCGGCAACCTCGTGTTTGCCCGATGGAAGATCATCCGCTGACTTCTCGACGGGCAGAGACTCTCCGGTGAGCGCTGACTCGCGCACCTGCAGGTCGGTTACCTTGAGCAGCCGTGCATCCGCCGGCACAAGGTCGCCAGCACTCAGCCGGATGATGTCTCCCGGAACCAGTTCCGATAGGAGAAGTTCCCGCTCTCGCCCATCCCTAATAACGGCAGCAGTTGTGGCGACCTGTTTTTGAATCTGCTCGACTGCATGTCGAGCTTGGAACTCCATGAAGAAGTTCAGCAGCACGCTGAGCAGAACGATGGAGATGATGATCAGTCCACCGATTCGGTCACCCAACGCCAGAGATGCGCCGCTGGCAATAAGAAGGATGATGACCAGTGGATTGGCAACTAAGCGGAAAAAACTGAAGAGAGCTGCGAAGCGCGACTCCCGCACGAAGCTATTTGGGCCATAGAGACGCAGTCGCCGGTTCGCCTCCTCCGAAGTTAGCCCAGACGGAGTGACCTCCAGCGTTTGAAACAGGTCGCGCAGCGGCCTATCCCAGAAATCCTTTGCAAAGGTGGCTCGTGTTGGCATGTGCTGTCGCTCCGGTAGCCGCGGCGCTTCCGCAAGCACCGTGGCCCGAGGCTGAGGGAAAGCCTCGACGTTTCACTACACCGCAGTGTACTTGAAGTTTGCGAACGTAAGAAGGATTCAGCATTCCATCGTCGTTAACCCAGAGACTGACTCGACTAAGCGAATTCAGCCTCCTGCAAGTCTTTCGTGCCATCGCATATTCTGTAAATTGGCGCGACTCGCTACGCACACCGCGACGATGTTTCGAATCGCAAGAATGTTAGCGAGTCGAGATTTGGGCGGGCTGTTAAAAAACGCTCGCACCAACCACACGTAATTGCCGGCCAATTGTCGACATGACGGTTCAACGAGTGCGATTTGTAAGCGGTTGAGAAATGGAGTAAGGTACAAAATTTTCCTAACGGATTAGAACCCTCCTGTTTACTCAGATTCCGCCGGGCTTCGGCCCTTGGGGGTTCGACCCCCCCTCCCGGCACCACGATTTCTGACTGAGTTGGGCGATATCCTGGTAATCGTGACTGCACCGATTGAGGTGCAGGTGTGTGCAAACTGCGAACGGGATTGATGTTGCGAAATGATCCCAGTCAGATGGTCAGAGTGAAGCCGCCATCGGGTGTCAAGGTGGTGCCTGAGATGTAGCTAGCCTCGTCCGAGCACAGGAAGACTATAGTTTGGGCAATCTCATCCGGGCGGCCTGCGCGCCTGGTATGAACACGTGGTATCAGAACCTTGTCGTACAAGTCGTCGCCGAACAGGCCGCGTACCCGTTGATGCATCGGCGTGTCGATGAATCCCGGACACACAAGGTTGACCCGGATTCCCTGCGGCGCCAGCTCTGCGGAGGCGCTCGTAGTCAGTCCGATTTGCCCGTGTTTCGAGGTAACGTACGCCGAGCCCGTGGGGAAGCCGAGAAAGGAGTTTACGGAACCGACGTTGACGATCGCACCACCATGTCCGCCCGCGAGCATGGCTCGGGCCTCGTACTTCAGACACAGAAAGGTCCCCTTCAGATTCGTGTCGAGAACTCGATCCCATTCCTGCTCGGGTAGATCCGTGATGGCTGCTAACTTCCCCTCGATGCCGGCGTTGTTCACCGCGAAGTCGAGCCGGCCAAATGTCTCGATGGCATGTGCNNACCTTGGCGCCTCGCGCTGCGAAGGCCTCAGCTGTCGCCCGGCCAATCCCACTGCTGGCTCCGGTAATCAGAGCTACTCTGTCATTCATATCTGACATCGGCATCTCCTCAGCTTCTAACGGCTGCAAATCGCTCGATTCGCTCGGCGGCTTCCTGGGCTCCGCCAAACTTGCGCATTGATTCGGCGACGCGGCGAGCGGACCTGAGATAGCCGTCATCGTTCAGTACGCGGTGCACCTTGGCGCTGAATTCAGCGACATCGATGTGCTTTTCGCCGTCCGCAGTGTCCACGGGCAACACAATCTCGCCTGCGCCCAATGCCGCAAGACGACGAGCGTTGCTCTCGCGCTCCGTTATCGTCGGGATGATCACCGCCGGCGTGCCGGCAGACAATCCCGCCATAACCGAGCTGTGACCACCATGATGCACCATCAGGTCGCAGTGCTCAGCCATCGCAAGACCTGGCAGGTAGGCGGCGTGATGGAAGTTTGATGGCAGAGCGCCAAATTCCTTCGGCACCTCCTGGTATCCGGTTGTGAGCACGACTTGGACTGGCGTGTCACCGAAAGCGGCGATGGCCGTGCGAATCACCACAATTGAATCAATCGGAGTAGGAGCATTGGCGTACCTGGGATTGCCGGAGTAGACCCAGACCACAGGCTGGTTGCGACCGAGCGCCAGAACCCAGTTGGGCAGCGTGGCGTTGCCACGCTGCCAGACAATCGGCCCAACATAAGTGACAGCGGCGCCAGCCGGCAGCGGATCCGTTTCCGGGGTGCCGACAATCAGGGAAAGGTCGCCCGCCAGCAGGTCGACGCAGCGCGCTACCGGCGCAACGCCGTTCTCCTCTGCCACCTTGTTGATCATTGACGCGGCGCTAGGCAGCCCCGCCGGGCGCTCACCTTTCCACCACAGAAACCCATCGCTTGCCGGATGAAAATTTCCCTGCAGCACGCTGGCGAGCGGGACTTGGAGAATGCGCGCGGCAAGGCACGAGAACAACCCAAACGAATCGACGACAACATCGGGATCGAAATCACGCACGACATCGACGTTGGCCGCGGTCGCCGCCCGCACAAATTCCTCATTGCCAAACAGCGCGCCAAACATTTGCTCCACGTCCCAGGCCGAGCTTGCTTGCGCAAGATCGTCCGAGGAGTCCGGCATCGGACGCGATGGCATTGGGAGGTTTTTCAATCCCGCATCATTAATAAGTCTCGCGGGCACCGGCGCGGGATTGAACACGGCAACGACGTGGCCGCGATCTGCCAGGGCTCGGGCAATGGGGACAAGACGCGTCGGCAAGCCAAGGTCGTTTGCTGGCAGCATGGTAAACAAGAATTTTGCCATCGATCCCTTTCCCTGAGTGGTCTAGGTCTATCCTCAACGCAGGGCTAAGTCAAACCTCCGGACGTTTGAGCCTCAGTCCCGTTTGCCGATCAGCTTAGTTATCGGGTGGACCCGAGAGCTCAGCGCCGGAGGGACGTTAGCCCAGGGCTTAAGTCCTGGGTCGACAATCAACCATCGCGCAAGGTCGCCAGCACCCGCCGCGGTACGACCAATACGGATGGAAGCGCCATCTCAATCGGTAGGGCCTGGGTCCCGCGTTCGCTTGGCNNCGCCATACAGAACAGTTGCTGCCTTACGCGGCGAGAAACCGATCAGAGGCATATCGCCCTCCCTCCCGCTGTCGTACCGGTAGTGGCAGCTGCCGAATCCTATAATTGATGGCCCCCACATCTGCGGCTTTTCCCCTGACGCGCTTTGCATCAATTTGACGAGCGCCTTGGCGTCTGCGCGCCGGGTCTGGTCCGTGAGGGCATCAATAAACGCCGCCACACTTAATTTGGTGGGTTTAGTTTTGTTCTGCGCCATCGCCCTGCCTTTCGTCTCTTCCTGAAGAGGCTAACCTAGTCCTGGATGACAGGCAAACCGGAAGATGACGGGAGCCCCGGTACTCATTATCGGCGCTCATCTGGATTACTTCCGGATCGGCGACCATGAAGTGACCGAAAGTGGCGCGTTTTTAGCGATTTAGCGGGATTACGTCTCCAGCACAAAATCCGCTGTGCCTCGCGTCTTGGGGGTCCCCACCCGGAGCAACGTTCTCAAGCCGCGATTTAGCGCCAAAAGTCACCCCTCGATGTGATCGGCGGCACAGCCGCCACTCCCGGCAGGCGAGAAGATACAAGGTTGACGATTCTTGCTGGAGGAATGTCTATGAAAAGAGTCTTGATTCTTGGTGCCGCGGGTAGAGATTTCCATAACTTTAACGTCTTATTTCGCAATAATCCCGACTTCCAGGTAGTCGCATTTACTGCCACACAGATCCCCGATATTGCCGGACGCCGCTACCCGCCGGAACTTGCCGGACGCTTGTATCCGGAAGGCATTCCCATCTTCGAAGAGAAAGACATGGAGAGGTTGGTCGCCGAACAGAAGATTGACGCGGTGGTGTTTTCCTATAGCGATGTTTCCTACCAGAACCTGATGCATCTCGCGTCCCGCGCGGTGGCTGCGGACGTCGACTTCTGGCTTCCGGGAACCGAGCACACGCAACTGAAGTCGTCGGTCCCCGTCATTTCGGTGTGTGCGGTGCGGACTGGATGCGGCAAGAGCCCGGTCTCGCGACTGGTTGCCGAGGAGTTGCGCCGCCAGGGACGAAGGCCGGTGGTCATTCGACACCCCATGCCTTACGGAGATCTTGCGGTCCAGGCTGTCCAACGTTTTGCCACCCTGGAAGATCTCGACCTTCAGCAATGCACCATCGAGGAACGCGAAGAGTATGAACCGCACATCGTCAAAGGGACGGTAGTGTATGCGGGCGTGGACTACGAAAAAATTCTCCGCCAGGCGGAGAAGGAAGCGGATGTCATTTTGTGGGACGGAGGCAACAACGATACCCCCTTCTATGTCTCCGATCTGGAAATCGTGGTCGTCGACCCGCACCGTCCGGGACATGAACTGTCTTACTTCCCCGGCGAAGTCAACCTGCGGCGCGCGGATGTGATCGTCATCAATAAGGTCGACACCGCCGAGCAGCGCGACATTGAGACGGTTCGCCAGAACATTAAGCTCAACAACCCCAAGGCCGTTGTTTTTGAGATGGCCTGCCGAGTCTCCATTGCCGATCCCAGTCTGGTGAAAGGACAGCGCGTGCTGGTGGTGGAGGACGGTCCCACACTGACTCACGGAGAGATGCCGTATGGCGCTGGTGTAGTGGCGGCGCGGCAATCGGGAGCGGCGGAATTGGTCGACCCGCGGCCTTATGCCGTGGGCTCCATCCGCGGGACCTACGATCGTTATCGCCACCTGACGAATCTATTGCCGGCCATGGGCTATAGCGCGATCCAAAGACACGAACTGGAGGAGACCATTCGCCGCACGCCCTGCGATCTGGTCTTGATCGCCACTCCCATCGATCTCGCGCGCGTGATCAAGATCGAGCGGCCCAACCTGCGCGTGACCTATGAAGTCGAAGAACTCACCAAGCCCGGCTTGGCCGAAACGCTTGTCAAGTTCGCCCACGAGCACGAGCCAGCCCTGGCAGGAGCCGGAAAATGAATGGCAATAGTAACGCCAAGGATTTTCTTTCGATTCGGGATTTTTCGCCGTCGGACATCCAATACCTGCTTACTCTAGGCCGTCAGGTGAAGGCTCACCCGACTGCCTACGGCGGGGCTCTTCGCCGCCAGACCCTGGCCATGATCTTCGAGAAGCCTTCTTTGCGCACCCGGGTAACTTTTGATGTCGGCATCCAGCAACTGGGAGGCTTCTCGCTCTACCTCTCTCCTGCCGAAATCAATCTGGGCAAACGCGAGTCGGTGTACGACGTGGCCAAGAATCTGGAACGTATGGTGCAGGGCATCATGATCCGCACCTTCTCCCATGAAATCGTGGAGCAGATGGCGGAGTATGCCAGCATCCCCGTGATCAACGGACTCACCGACTACAGTCATCCCTGCCAGGCGATGGCCGACTACCTCACCATCTGGGAAGCGAAAAGCCATTTGGAGAAGTTGAAGGTTGTATTCGTAGGGGATGGCAACAACGTTGCACGCTCCCTGGCGTTTGCCGGAGCTCAGCTGGGCGCGCACGTTTGGCTGGCTACGCCTCCGGGGTACGAACTCGACGCCGCTTCGGTGCGGTGGGCCCGCGAGCGTGGAGCCGAGACGGGTGGCACTTGCACCGTCACAAATGACCCAGACGAGGCGGCCTCAGGCGCGGATGTGATCTACACCGACATCTGGGCCAGCATGGGGCAGGAGTCGGAAGCGGAGAAGCGCAAGCATATTTTCCTCCCGTACCAGGTCGATGCGACCCTGTTCCGGCGGGCGAAACCGGATGCCATCTTTCTTCACTGCCTGCCCGCACATCGCGGCGATGAAGTCACCAACGATGTGATCGACTCGCCACGTTCCCTGGTATTTCAGCAGGCGGAGAACCGGCTGCACGCCCAAAAGGCGATCATGCTGGAATTGATGAAAGGCGAGTTTGTGAAATTGCCGGGACTGGTCGAGTTGCAGGAGTTGGTGCACATATAGGGCAAGGTGCCAGTAGTTGGTAGCTAGGAGTTAGGAGAACCAAGTGACAACCGTCGTGAACACGCGCGGGCATCGAGGCCTCGTCGCCTGGCAGAAGGCCATGGAACTGGTGACCGAGATCTATCGCATTACCCGGGACTTTCCAAGGGGTGAGTTGTACGGATTGGTAAGTCAGCTCAGGCGGGCAGCCGTTTCGGTTCCGAGCAATCTCGCGGAAGGGTACGGGCGGAATTCACGAAATGAGTTCCATCAATTCGTGGGTGTGGCGCGCGGTTCATTAGCAGAGATTGAAACGCAAATCGAGATCGCAAAGAATCTGCATTACGTAAGCGAGGAATCCTCTTCTGAGTTGCTGTCAAGAGTGGATGAAGTTGGCCGCCTGCTGACAGGCCTACGTGCATGGTCGGCAAAGGCCGGACACCAGCAGCTAGGAGCTAGCAGCTAGGACGGGAAATCAACGCCAGTGCTCCCTAGCGACTAGCTACTAGCTCCTAGCCACTACTATGAAGACCATGCTGCTTGCCGTTGGCGGAAACTCGCTGATTCGCGCGGGAGAAGCGGGGACGATAGCCGAGCAACGGGCCAACGCCCAGCGCACCGCGGCCCAGATCGTCGGCCTGATCCGCGCCGGCTATCGCATCGTGCTCACGCATGGCAATGGCCCGCAGGTCGGGGCAGCGCTATTGCGGTCGGAACGGGGAGCGAGCCAGGTTCCCGGCCACCCGCTGGATGTTTGCGGCGCCTCAACCCAGGGAGAGATTGGATATCTTCTCCAGCAAGCGCTTGAGACAGAGCTACGCCTCGCCAACATGAGCGTGCCAGTCGCGACCGTTCTTACCCAGTGCCTGGTATCGCCCGACGATCCATCGATGCAGCATCCGACCAAGCCAATCGGCCCTTTCTATTCGCGCGCTGACGCCGAGGAACGGAAACGCCTTTTCGGGTGGGAGATCGTTGAGGATGCGGCCCGCGGTTATCGCCGGGTAGTCGCGTCGCCCGAGCCGATTGACATTGTCGAACTCGAGGTGATTCGAAATCTGGTCGGGCAAGGCGTGCTGGTCATCGCCTGCGGAGGCGGTGGAATTCCCACGATCTGGAAGAACGGAAGTCTGCAGGGCGTTGAGGCGGTCATCGACAAAGATCGCGCCTCGGCATGGCTGGCTTCGCGCCTCGGCGTGGATCTATTTGTGATTTCTACCGACACCGACTACGTGTATCTGGACTACAAGAAACCCACGCAGCGTCCGCTGCGGCAAGCCGGAGCGGCGGAGTTGGAAGAATACGTTAAGGCAGGCCACTTTCCGCCTGGAAACATGGGCCCAAAAATCGAATCCGTGCTGCGCTTCCTGCGCCAAGGGGGCAGGGAGGCTATCATTACTTCTTGCGAGAATCTGTGCCAGGCGGTCGCTGGATCGGCTGGCACACACTTGTTCCTCGATAACGACGGTTCGGAAATCGAGCGAAACCGGGCGCTCGAACTTCCGGTGGGAGGACGCTAATGCCAAAACCGACTGTCATGCCTCTCCCGCCAACCCAGGCTAAGGCCGTGGAATCGGCGCCGCGCCGGGAGGCGTTGAGACATGTTATCGAGTCTCAGCAATTCACCGTTCCCTTGCTCATGGAATTATTCGAACGCTCGCGCGGAATGGAGCACGTGGTGGCCCGCGGAGGCACCCTCGACTACCAGAACCGCATCATGACCGCGCTTTTTTATGCGCCGTCCACCCGCACGCGGCTCTCGTTCGAAGCGGCCATGCATCGCCTGGGCGGCCGGGTTTTGTCCACAGAGAACGCGGGCGCGTTTTCTTCCGAGATCGAAGGCGAGCAGGTCGAAGACTCCATCCGCATCATCAGCGGCTATTCGGATGTGATTGTCATCCGCCACACAGAAGAAGACGGCGCGCGCCGTGCCGCCGAAGTGTCGCTGGTGCCGGTGATCAACGCCGGCGATGGCAATGGCGGTCAGCACCCGACCCAGGCTCTACTCGATCTGTACACGATTTACCGCCAGCGTCCGCTCGATGGCCTTAGCGTGGCCATCATCGGAGAGCTCGACCGCGGCCGCACCGCCCGCTCGCTGGCCTATCTGCTGGCCAAGTTTGATCGGGTGAAGATGTTCTTTGTGAGTCCGCCGCAACTCCAGATGAAGCCGGACATCCTGGAATATCTCGACGAGCACGGCGTCCGCTACGAACTGGAGTCCGACATCGACCGCGTGATTGGCGAGGTCGATGTGGTTTACCAGACCCGAATCCGCCCCGAGCGAGTGCGGGACATGGATGGGCTGAGGCGTTATGCCATCGATTCGAAAGTAGTGCAGCGCATGAAGCCCGATGCCCTGATCCTTCACCCGTTGCCCCGCACCGTCGAGTTAGATAAGTCAGTCGATGCCGATCCGAGAGCCATGTATTTCCGCCAGGCCATGAATGGCCTCTACGTGCGGATGGCCCTGTTGACCATGCTGCTGGACAAGGAGCCGGCGGCGGGGAGTGCCTGGTGGTAACGCTGGTTTTCAAGTAAATGGTTTGTGGAAGGGCACGGATTTAAGCCGTGCCGATCAAGATAGGAACAATTTGGGCTCTAGCCCATGAGGGAACTGCTCGCACAATCGAGCAGGCATTTGTGAAAACTGCTCTCTGATTGAATTCAAAGCCATGGTCGATGTCTTGCCACACGAGATCGTGCACGGCGCCACGTTGCGAGGCAATGAATACGGTTGGACCGTTTCCGCGTTTCCTGATGCTCTTGCGAGGGCTGAGGCAATCGGTTACGCCTGCTTGGGTGGGCAATTCCAGTTTCGCCTGGATGACGGTACGACTTGTGAAATGTATTGGCTCGCTGCCGATTCAAACGATCGAGCGCGTGGCGAATCGTGGTCGGACTATTCCCATCGTTCTTGCTCAGAGGTTCTGAACAGGTTTCAGAATTTGGTTTCTGCGACTGACTTCAAGAAAGAAACATCTAGCTGGCCATCAGTTCAAATCGATTCGACAAGAAGCCTAGTGTTCGTCGCATATTTTGTAACTGAGAGTGATCTTGCCAGCACGACTCGCTGAAAGGACCTTTATGACCACCGAACTAATAGAAAAAACTATGCGTACCGATTACTTCGTAGAACTCGAAAACCTGTATGGAGCTCACAACTACCATCCGCTAGACGTGGTGATCGAGCGCGCGGAAGGCGTCTGGGTGTATGACGTCGAGGGCAAGCGCTACCTCGATTGCCTGGCGGCGTATTCCGCGGTNNATCGAGCAGGCCCGCAAAGTCACGCTCACCTCGCGCGCCTTCCGCAACGAGCAACTGCCGCTGCTCTACAAAGAACTCCACGACCTGACCGGATTCGACATGGCGCTCCCCATGAACTCCGGCGCCGAGGCCGTCGAAACCGCGATCAAGACGGCGCGCAAGTGGGGCTACAAGATCAAGGGCATTCCCGACGGCAAGGCCGAGATCGTCGTCTGCGCTAATAATTTCCATGGCCGCACCGTCACCATCGTCGGCTTCTCCACCGACGAACAATATCGCGATGGGTTTGGCCCGTTCACTCCGGGATTCAAAGTTATTCCCTTCGGCGACGCGCGCGCCCTCCGCGAAGCCATCACGCCCAACACCTGCGCCTTTCTGGTCGAGCCCATTCAAGGCGAGGCCGGAATCGTCATTCCGCCCGCGGGCTTTCTCCGCGAAGCCGCCGAGATCTGCCGCCAGAATCGCGTCCTCCTCATGACCGACGAAATTCAATCCGGCCTGGGACGCACCGGCCAACTCTTCGCCTACATGCACGAAGGCATCACGCCCGATGTGTTGATCATCGGCAAAGCCCTCGCCGGCGGCTTCTATCCCGTCTCGGCCATACTCGCGTCGCGCGAAATTCTAGGCGTTTACAAACCCGGAGACCATGGCAGCACCTTCGGAGGCAACCCCATGGGCTGCGCCATCGCCCGCACCGCGCTGCGCGTCCTCATCGAAGAAAAAATGGTGGAACGTTCCGCCGAGTTAGGAGCGTACTTCCTGACCCTGCTGCAAACCCTGCGCAGCCCCGACTTGAAAGAGGTGCGTGGGCGAGGCTTGTGGATCGGCATCGAACTCCACAGCCCAGCGCGTCCTTACTGCGAAGCGTTGAAGGAACAAGGAATCCTGTGCAAGGAAACGCACGATCGAGTAATTCGGATCGCGCCCCCCCTCACCATCACCCGCGAGGAAATTGACTGGGCCTTTGAGCGAATCGCAAAGGTGATTCAGAAGCATTGATTCCTAAGCACAGGTGAGTAGCAATGATTAGAACAACCTTTGGGGCGCTCGATACCGGGCGCCTCGCGTTTTTTGTGGACCGCCCAATTGATTGACTTGCCGATTTCACCCCCGGTAAGATTGGGCGCGAATGATCGGCCAAACCGTCTCGCACTATGCATCGAGAAGCTTGGCGGCGGCGGGATGGNNTACGTAAAGCTGAATTAGTTCAACGGGAAGATCCGCCCGAGCGGGGTTCCTCCGAAGACGAAATGAGCCGCGCCCAGACTCTCGCGAAAACCCGCGCCCAGCTCCGCAAGAGGCCGAAACCAAAAGCAGCTCAAGTGACCGGGTCATTGCTCACGGGCAAGATGCGGACCGCCCTATTCTGCGTTCTGCTCGCGGCGGCGACCATCGCGCTGTACAGCCCGGTGGTAGGGCACTCGTTCGTCGTCTTCGACGATCATGATTATGTCGTTGCAAACTCCCACATCCATGCTGGCCTGAAATGGAGCACCCTGCGATGGGCATTTACCACAACCGCTGCGGCGAACTGGCATCCCCTGACCTGGCTTTCGCACGCGCTGGACTACCAACTGTTTGCGATGAATCCGGCGGGCCATCACCTCGATAGCGTGCTGATGCACGCACTCAATGCGGTGTTGCTGTTTCTGCTGCTGGCGTGGGTCACAAAACGCTTGGGACCGAGCCTGCTGGTGGCGGGGCTGTTCGCGGTGCACCCGCTCAACGTCGAGTCGGTGGCCTGGGTGGCGGAGCGTAAGAACGTATTGAGCACGCTGTTCTTTATTTTGGCCATCGCAGCTTACGCGAAGTACGCGCAAAAGCCGGACTGGCGGCGATATTTGCTGGTGGCGGCGCTGTTTGCCATGGGGCTGATGGCGAAGCCGATGGTCATTACGCTGCCTTTTGTCCTGTTGCTGCTGGACTATTGGCCGCTCGGCAGAACAGCCGGCAGTCCGCCTTCTGTTGTCGGCGTGCCGCAATGGCCAACCTCGAGGCTGCTGCTGGAAAAAATCCCGTTGCTCTTTCTTTCCGGCGCCAGCGCATCGATCACGTTAAAGGCGCAGCGAACGGGGTTTGCCGTACGTACTTTAAGACAGTTCCCGCTCGCGATTCGAATTGAGAATGCGGTCGTGGCCTATGGGTTATATGTGTGGAAAATGCTCTGGCCAGCGCGCCTTGCGCTCTACCCTCATTCAGCAATTGCTCTCCCCTGGTGGCAATGGATGCTATCGGCGCTGGCTTTGGGCACGATCACCGCCCTCGTCGTTGCCTTTCGACGCAAGCGCTACTTGCCGGTGGGATGGTTCTGGTTTCTGGGCACACTGGTTCCGGTGATCGGCCTGGTTCAGGTGGGGGAAGCCGCCATGGCCGATCGCTATGCCTATGTCCCGCTGATCGGAATCTTCGTGATGATTGCCTGGGGCCTGGCTGATTTGGCGGAGGCAAAAAAGATTCGCACAGTTTGGTGCTGTATCCCGGCATTATGCGTGTTGGCGGCGCTGGGCTTCGCCACCCGCCACCAGATGAGCTATTGGGATAGCGATTACAACCTGTGGGCGCACGCGCTGGAAGTGAACCAGCGAAATCCCTTTGCGCATGACGCGATGGGTTCAGCTCTGCTCGACCCCGACCTGCCAGCCGCGCCCGGTAACAATAACCTGGAGAACCTTGATCCAGAACAGAGGATGCAGGAGGCCCGCCGGCACTTTGAGCGGGCATTGCAATTGCGCCGGGAACTGGCCCAGCAGAATCCCGCCACCTACCTGCCGGACATGGCCACAACTCTGAACAACCTGGGGAACCTGGATCGACTCCAGAACCGCACGGAGGATGCCCGTCACCATTACGAGGAAGCTTTGGAAATTCACCGTCAGATGGCAGCCCAGAATATGGAACCTTACCTGCCCGACATGGCCATGGTGCTGAACAACCTGGGGTTGCTGGAGAAAAGCACGATGCAGTTGGAAGAAGCCCGTCCGCACTTCGAGGCCGCTTTGAGAATTTACCGTCAAATGGCAGAGCAAGATCCGGACGGATACTTGCCCAAAGTCGCAGAAACACTGAACAATCTTGGGTTCGCGGAGAGAAGCGAAAAGCGGATGGAAGAAGCCCGTCAGCACTACGAAGAAGCGTTGAAGATTCGCCGTCAACTGACGCAGCAGGATCGGACCGCCTACCTGCCCTATCTGGCGACGACTCTGAATGACTTGGGAATACTGGATGGAATCCAGAACCGAACCGGCGACGCGCGCGGGCACTACGAAGAGGCGCTGCAGGCTTACCGTCAACTGGCGCGCCAAGACCAGGACACGTACCTGCCCTACCTGGCGGCGACCCTGAACAACCTGGCGCTGGTGGATGAAACCGAAAAGCGGATGGAAAACGCCCGCGCCCACTACAATGAGGCCTTAGACTGCTACCGGACGCTATTTCAAGGTGAGCCCGATCGATATGCCGGCGACGTTGCCAGAGTCGAAGGGAGCCTGGAGGCGATGGAAAAGAAAGCCCCGTCTCAATAGGCCGGTGCGTTCCATCACATCCTCCCTTTTTCAGCTTTGCTAAAATCGCTCCCCTCAGGTGCAGCCTTGTCGACTCGTTCTTCGTCTTCGTCGGTAGTTACGGAAACCGTTACTGAATTCCTGAAAACTGTCCCACCCTTCCAGTTTCTGCCTGCGAGCGAACTCTCCCGCCTGGTACCCAGCATGACGCTGGAATATTTTCCCAAGGACGATACGATCATCAGCGCCGGGCATCGCGCATCCGAGGTGCTGTACATCGTCCACAAGGGCGCCGTGAAACTGGCGTTGCGCACCACCGTGGGGAAGGAACTTGTCTTCGATCTTCGCAGCGAGGGTGAAATTTTCGGACTGCTTTCACTGATGGGCCGGGATATTGCCCGGCTCGACGTGACCGCCGCCGAAGACGCGCTCTGTTACAGCATTCCGGGCACCGTGATTCGGGAACTTGCCTCTCGTTACCCGGAATTCTCGGAGTACCTGGTGCGCGTTTCCATCACGCGCTACATCGACCGCAGTCTGAAAGAACTCCAGGACCAGACGCATCTCATGGGCAATACCGAGCGCTTGCTCTATTCGCTCGCCGTCAATGATGTCGTCAGCGCCGCGGCCGTGGTCTGCACCGGCGAAACGTCGATACGGGAGGCCGCACGGCTGGTCTCAAATTCGCATGCGACTTGTCTTGCGGTTGTCGGACCCGACGGTCGCGCCCTCGGGATCGTGACCGATCGCGATTTTACGAACCGCGTGTTGGCTCGCGAATTGTCTCTGGATCTTCCCATCGCCAGCATCATGAGCGCACCCGTGGTTTCGGTCGAGGGCTCGGCGCGCCTGTTTCAGGCGCTGCTGGCCATGATTTCCGAAGACATCCAGCACGTACTGGTCACCGAAGAGGGATTACCCAAGGCGGTTCTTTCCAGCCATGACCTCATCTTGCTGCAGGGAAAGTCGCCGCTCGCCGTCTCGCGTCATCTGGAGCAACAGAAGTCTGTCGAAGGCCTCGCCCGCGCTCAGAAAAACATTGTTGGACTGCTTCCGCTGTTGCTGCGCGAAGGCGCCCGGGTAAGCCACATTACGCGGGTCGTTGCCGAAATCAATGACCGCCTCATGGCCAAGATTCTGGAATTCGCCGAAGCCGAGTTGGGTCCGCCGCCGCTGCCCTACTGCTGGGTGGTTCTGGGCAGCGAAGGCCGCCGCGAGCAGACCTTCAAAACCGACCAGGACAATGCCCTTATCTATGCCGATCCCGATCCCGAAGGCCACAATTCCGCAGTGGCGCAGGAATACTTCACACGCTTTTCGCTCTACGTGCGCGATGCGCTCGTCAGTTGTGGGTATCCGCCCTGCCCCGGCGACTATATGGCCAGTAATCCGCGCTGGCGGCAGCCGCTTTCTTCGTGGAAGAACTACTTTCGGACTTGGATTAGCGAGGCTGACCTCCATTCCGTGGAGGATGCTCTGATCTTTTTCGACATGCGTCCGGTTGGCGGTGATTCCTCGCTGTTCGACGCGCTGGCCGCTTCCGTTCGGGAAGCTCTCAAGGACGCGTCGTTCTTTAAGTCAGTGCTCGCTTACATAACCATCGATCGCAAACCGCCCCTGGGATTTTTCCGCACCTTCGTGGTGGAGCGCTCGGGCGAGCACAGAGAAGAACTCGACGTAAAAACCTTCGGCACTTGCCCCATCGTGAACGCGGCGCGTCTGCTGGCGCTCGACGGCGGAATCGAAGCCACGAATACTGTTGACCGGCTGGCAGCGGCGCACTCGCTTACCTATCTCGACGATGTCCTGCGCCGCGATCTGCTGGAGTCATTCGAGTTACTCACGCTTCTCCGCCTTGAGCAACAACTCCAGCAGTTGCACGCGGCACAGCCTCTCAGCAACCATGTAAACCCCGGCAGCCTCACCCACCTGCAGAGGAGTCTACTGAAAGAGGCCTTTCGAACGATCACCCGCGCCCAGTCGGCGATCGCCGATCATTTCCGCTCCGCCGTGTGGGCGCAACTGGGGTCATCCTGAAGATGCCCGCCAAGATGCGCCTTGCTATACCCCGGTGGCTCAAGCTTTGGGGACGGCCGGCTGCGCCGGACTTATACCCGCCCGACACCCCCATCCGTTCGGTCCGCTATGTGGTGCTCGACACGGAGTTTTCTTCGCGGGAGCAGCGCTCGAACCGTCTGCTTTCCGTGGGCGCGATCACCATGGAGGGCGCCAGAATTCGCATGGGCGAGCAGTTTTACCGCGTGCTCAATCCCGGCGTGGATGTTCCCGCAAACACGGTCGTTGTGCATCANNGCAAGGAACTGCGGGCGACCGAACACTCCCTCGAGAATCCTTTCGTGTGTACCGCCCAGGTTCATCGCTGGCTGTTGCGGCAGGAGCGGTACTCCGAAGATCAATTCCACCGGCTCGAAAACGTAAATCTGGCCTCGCTCGCGAAGATCTACAACATTGAGTGCCGCGAGGCTCATCACGCGCTCGACGATGCCTTTGTCACGGCCCGTCTCTGGCAAAAGTTGATTTATCAGCTCGAAGCTCGCGGCGTGCGCACCCTTGCCCATTTGCTCAAGATTGGTACACCCTAGACCGCACTATTCACACGCAGGACGCCCGTCCCTCCACCGGACTAAAATCGCAGACGAGAGTGGCCAGCCCGCAATTCGGAAAGAGGTACTGCAATGCTCAAAACGAAAATGGTCAACCGGCCGCGGCTGATCGCGGCAATACTGCTTCTTGTCGGTTGCGCCTGTGCGCAACCCGTTAGCCCGCCCATCCCTACCCAGATCCCAGGCCACAATGCCATCCTGGTGGGCACTGACTGGTATCCCGAACAGTGGCCGGAATCGCAGTGGGAAGAAGACTTACGTTTGATGGAAGCCGCTCATATCAAGGTGGTGCGCATCGCGGAGTTCGCCTGGAGCCGCATGGAACCCTCGGAGAACCACTTCGATTTCGACTGGCTGGAGCGCGCCATCAATCTCGCCGCGAAGCACGACATTGTTTCCGTGCTGGGCACGCCCACGGGCGCGCCCCCGGCGTGGCTCACTCACAAGTATCCCGACACCTTGCGGGTGGATGAAAAGGGCCAACGCGCTGTCCACGGAAATCGCGCCCACGGCTCCGTCGCCTCTCCGCGCTATCGTGAGTTCTGCCGGCAGATCGCGGAGCAGATGGCGCTCCACTTCGGACACAATCCCAACGTTGTCGGATGGCAGATTGATAACGAATACGGTTATGCGAACATGTCGTTCGACGACACGACACAGCATCTTTTTCAGAAGTGGCTGCAAGCGAAATACAAATCGCTCGACCAGCTCAATCAACACTGGACGACCTCGTATTGGAGCCAGACCTACGACGATTGGTCCGAGATTCCTTTTCCGCGAGAAGACCACGAATTCCACAACCCCGGACTTCGTCTCGATTGGAACCACTTTGTCACCGCCACCTGGGACGACTACCAGCGCAATCAGATCGACGTCATTCGCAAGCACGCCGACTCCCGCCAGTTCATTACCGGCAACTTCATGGGATTTTTCGATGGCTTCGATCACTACATTATTTCGCGGCCTCTCACTTTTGCCTCGTGGGACGACTACGTGGGAAGCGGGCATCTGGATCCGGTCGGAAACGGTCTTACTCACGATCTGACGCGAGGCTTCAAGCGCGACAATTTCTGGGTGATTGAAACCCAGCCCGGGGCGGTGAACTGGGCAGACGTGAATAATTTCCTGAACCGTGGCGAAGTTCGGGTCATGGCCTGGCAGGCGATCGGACACGGTGCCGACGAGGTCGGCTACTGGCAATGGCGCAGCGCCCTGAATGGGCAAGAACAGTACCACGGCACTCTGGTCGGGCCGGATGGCACTCCTGTTCCCCTGTATGAGGAAGTTAAGACCATCGGAAGCGAGTTCGCGAAAGTCGAGAGCAGCTTGCGCGGCACAACTCCGGTTTCCCAGGTCGCGCTTCTTAATTCGTATGACAGCCGCTGGGCCATCGACTTTCAGCGGCATACCACAAAGTACGACCAGATTGGTTTGCTGAAGAATTACTACCGCTACCTTCAGCCACTTTCGCAATCGATCGACGTCATCAGTCCCGACGCCCCTCTCCAGCAGTACAAACTGGTCGTCGCCCCCGACCTGAATGTGATTCCGCAAGATCTGGCGCGGCATTTGCTGGAATACGTTCGGGACGGCGGCCACCTTGTTCTCGGCCCCCGCTCGGGCATGAAGGACGAGTTCAATGCCCTGCTTCCACAAAGGCAGCCCGGATTCATGGCCGATGCGCTGGGCGGCCGCGTGGAGCAGTACTATGCACTCGAAAAGGATTTTCCGGTGTCCGGAGATTGGGGCGAAGGACAGGTCACGATATGGGCGGAGCAGATGAAAGACTCAGCCCCCGATGCGGAAGTCCTCCTGCGATACGGCAAAAGCAATGGATGGCTCGATGGCCAGCCCGCGGTACTTTCGCGCAAGTCCGGGAAGGGCCGAATTACCTACATCGGCGCAATCCTGGATGAGAGACTCACCGCGGCCGCCGCGAAATGGATGATTGAGAAGAGCGGTGTTACACAGGTTTTCGGTCCCGTTCCCGAGGGCGTCGAAGTCTGCCGCCGCATCGGAGGCGGTAAGCAGGTCTTCATCATAATCAACCACACACAAGGGATGCGTCACATTGCGCTGCCACGGCGCATGAAGTTGCTTCTGGAAGATGGAGAGGGATCTGCCGTTGATCTCTCCGCTTATGGAGTAGCGGTTTTGCTTGACAGGCAGTAAAAGCTATCCTCATGCAAAAAAGGGCACGGACCGGAGTCCGTGCCCAAAACCTCTTGCAATGGAGAGCCGGGCGTCTCCGCCCGGCCGCCGAACCTGCCGGCCGTGCGGAAGCCCGTCCCTCGACTCCTTAATTACGGACCCGAAACGTAGGTGTAAGCGTTGCTCAACCACTGCCCGCCAACATACGAGTACAGGGTGACGTAGATCGTGCTGCTATCCGCGGGCAGAGTGTAAACCGACGTGGTCAGCACGTTGCCCAGATTCCCGGATTGATAGTACTGGTTGCCGCCCGGAGCGCTCCCGATGTCAAGCCAGTACGCGGAAGCGTTCGTGTCCGCGCTCCAGGTGAATGTCGCCGCGTTCCCGCTCAGCGTCGAACTCGGAGTCGGCGACTGGATTACCGCCAGGCCGCCACTCGCGTTCAGCGCCGTGTAGGTGTAGGCATTGCCTGACCACACGCCGCCGATCAGCGAGTACAGAGTGACGTAGACCGGGCTGCCATCGGTCGGCAGTCCGTTGACCGTGACGGTCAGCACGTTGCCCAGGTTCCCAGATTGATAGATCTGGTTTCCGCCTGCCGTGCTTCCCACATCCAGCCAGTAAGCCGACGCGCCTGCGCCCGCTGTCCAGTTGAACGTTACGCTGCTGCCGGTCAACGTCGACGCCGGAGCCGGAGTGGTGATCACCCCGCCCGCCCCCGCCACGTTGTACGCCGTATAGGTATACGCGTTGCTGAGCCACGTTCCGCTCACCAGCGAGTACAAAGTGACATACACCGCACTGCCATCGGTGGGAAGCCCCGTCACTGTCTTGGTCAGCACATTGCCCAGGTTTCCCGATTGATAGTACTGGCTGCCGCCGGCTACGCTGCCGGCATCAATCCAGTACGCGGTGGCGCCCGTGCCTGCGGTCCAGGTGAAGCTTACGCTGCTGCCGGTCAGAGTCGAGCTCGGAGCCGGAGTAGTGATGACGCCTTTGTTGGCCGCGTTGTTGTAGGCGGTGTAGGTGTAAGCGTTGCTTACCCATGAACCGCTGATCAGCGAGTAGAGGGTCACGTACACCGTGCTGCCGTTGACGGGCAGAGCGTTTACCGTGGCCGAGAGTGTTGTCGTCGGCAGGCTTCCCGACTGGTAGAACTGATTGCCACCCGCGGCCGAACCCACGTCAATCCAGTAAGCCGTAGCGGTGGCGCTGGCTCTCCACTGGAAAGTCGCCGAAGATCCAGTCAGCGTGCCGTTGTTAACCGGGCTGGTGATAAACGCGGGCCCGTTGTTCAGCGCCGAATAGGTGTAATCGGTGTAGGTCGTCGTGCCGCCTATGTTCGTCAGGCGCACGTAAACCGTTGAACCATCCGTCGGCAGAGTGGTAACCGCANNCCGATATCCAGATGATAAGTCGGACTACCGGTTCCCTGCGTCCACAGGAAATTCGCGCTGCTGCCGGTCAGGTTAGAACTGGGAACCGGCATGGTGATGGCAGCAGTGCTGGTGCAGGTGGGGAAACTGAAGCTGATTAACCGCGTGCTCCAGTTGAACAGGCCCGCCAGCTTCAGGTACTCGCCCGTATACCAGAAAGTGCAATCGTCCGGATCGGGCATCAACGCCGTGTAATCGCCCCAGCGGTAGCCGTAGGCGTAGCCGCTCAGATTCACTTGCGAGTTGAGTCCCGCGTAAAGCTGGACTTCCGACTCCATGGTATTGAGCGCATCGCCGTTCAAACGACCGGTTACGTAAATGGAGGGAAACACCGTGGTGCTCGATCCGCTGTAGCCCATGGCGATGTTGCCCTGGTGGTCCTGTGCGATGCTGCCCATCCAGCGGAACAGACTGGTGTCCGGCGAATAGGTCGATTGCTGATAAATGGTCGGAGTGGCGAACGGAGTGCGAATCTCGTACCAGCGCTCGGCGGTGTTGCTGCCGGTGCCGCCGCTACTGCTGGGCAGAACCGGACCGCTCACGGTAATCGACTCGTAGCTGCCAAAATTACGATACGCGGCCCGGAACATCTCGTGGGCCGCCAGCGTGTCCAGCTTCGACTCCGAGGCGAAGGTCCCATTCTGCACCGTCCCGGTGTGCGCCGGCTGCGGCGCGCATTTCTGCGAGTTGCTGCAGGTCCGATTGCTGTATGTGGACACCGCCATCGTGATTCTGGAATCCACCGCGACCGTTCCCGCAGTGAAGTTGAAGGCCGCGCGATACATGTATAACGATGTGCTCGTGCTGGATGCGTCGCTGTTTTCGATGAAGAGTGCCTTGGTGTTACCGACGGGAGGATAGGTCGCGCCGTCCAGATCAACCGGTAGCAAAGCATAGTCCGTGGAGGCCAGTTGCGCGCAAACGATCGTCGGATTATTGCCGTTAAGCAGTGCAATGCGATCGATGCCGCAAATGCCGGCGCCCTCGTAAGCAGTGCCTGCGGCGTTGAACATGTCGAACGTTATGGAGTAAACATTCGGCCACACCCCGATCTTCGGATAATCCGGGAAGTCGGTTTTGGTGCTGCGGACCGAGGGGTTGAACTGAAGGACGGTATAGCTTCCAGTGGCATCCGCGGTTTGCGAAATGGCCACGCATTGGGCGAACGGCCCTGTCGTTCCACCGGCGGTGACCGCAAACTGCGTGATGATCCAACGCTGCGCCAACTGATCGAATTTCACAACGCCATCGCCATCGTTGTCCGCATCGCAGGCCGCGCTCGCGCCCAGCACCGACCACAGCACATTCGTGTTGTACGGTCCTGCCGTCACGGCGCCGCTGGTCTTGTCGAACACCGCGAAGGCGGTATTGTCCAGCGATACAACCTGAGTGGTGCCGACTGCCATATCCGTATCCGGCGGCACGCTGTTGACAGAGTAGGTTCCGCTTGGCCCCACCAGGCCCTCGCCGATGCCGTCAATGTTCAGGCCCAGATTTAGAGTTAGCGCAGTCTGCGGACCGTAAGTCTTCTGGATCGCAGGGTCTGTGAAATTCTTGGGTAAGGGACTGGAGGCTTTGAGCCAGTCGGGGCGCTTCACTTCTTCCGCTTCCTTGAAGCCCCTCGATACGTACTTGTCCTTGATTTGATACAGCGGGAGGGTTGTGCCCTTCAGCGTCGGCTTCATTACCCACGTCTTTACCACCGGTGATTTTTCGCCGTCACCGGACTGCGCGAACGCCATTCCGGTTAGGGTCAGCATGCTGAGCATGGTGATGAGCAAGATGGCTTTGTTTCGATAATTCAATGTATCCTCCGAGGCGCGGTTGGATCGGAAGAACAGACCCGCGCGACTGTTGACTCTTAAACGAAGTTGTTTGCAAACGATCCGCACATCCGTAGTCCGGACCGGGGGAACCCGGTCTTGACTCCCGCAAGTGCAAAATGGCAGAACTGGAACCTAGTGAAATGCCCTGCCGCGACGGAGAGACAGGACCACCGGCGCGCGTCAATTCGGAAGGTGGTGAAAACCGCAGAACTTACTGCAACGGCGAAGAGCCACAACCACGCACACTGTCGCAACCCGTATTTCCACCGTTGTCCTGCGATGTCACCCGTTGACTCGCGGCCACTGTGGACTAAAACTATCAATGATCGTAGAAGTTCCTGTCAAGCGAAAATCGCGTCAATTCAGGGCTGGTGAAGAGCAGAGAAAACCGGAGGCCCGCAAGAAAGTGGAACAAGCGACAACTCCATGCGCGAAGCGGGGACAAAGGTCAGGCTGGCACGGTGCCCGGAAGTTGATAAGGCACAGTCTCGGCGACGCCCAGACCAGCAAAGCCCGCGCCCTCTTTTCCGGGGCTGCATGAAACCACAACCGGGCGGACATTTCTATTGTGGTCAAGACGGGGACATTTCTAATGTGGTATGACAGCGGCACTCTGGGTACTTGACATCCTTGGCCAGTCGCCGCAAAATATCGAAAATTTGGCGAAAATGCCCATTTCCTCTCAAGGGTTGAACAGTCGACAAAGTTTATGACGCTGAGCCAGCCGTCGCAGTCCGCCCAAAAGAAAGTCGCCCCTGAACAGTGCAAGCACCCTCGGGTGCAGATCGTCTCCCGCGACGAAGAATCCGAATATGTGGAATGCCAGGAATGTGGCGACGTTTTCGAATCCAGTGAATTGAAGGACATGGCGATCGAGGAAAAGAAGGAACCAGAAGAACAGTGAGCCGCTTCAGCGCCTGGCCGGTCGCGATTGCCCGATCTTAGGTTCGAATCAGGAGGCTGCATGATCTCGCGGCGGCGCTTTCTGGAAGTTGGTGGTCCAGCGGCAGCAGTCGCCGCGGTTTCTCCCCCTGGGCCCGCCGCCCCGCCGAACCTAGAGCCTTCCGTGTGTCGTTCTCTGTGCTGCCGGGGTTAAGCCTGTTACCCGGTCCTAATCACCAGATTTTCCGATCCATCCACCCAGAATCTCTTTCCCGCCGGAATCACCGTTGTTGCGCTGTATTCCGTGATTACCGCCGGCCCCCGCATCACTCGGCCGGGGACAAGCTCGCCCCGTTCAAACACGGGGGTGGTCACGGTTCGGTCGCGAAAAAACACGGGTGCGCGTTCGACGGGCCTCACTTGTGACCGATTTCGCCCCGTCGGCCGTCGCGCCGCCGCGGAACGCAACTGCGGAGT
>PMBA01000259.1:22693-31781 GCA_003152795.1 Acidobacteriaceae bacterium
ATCGTTATCCCCGGCGGGCACGTTGAGTTCGTAGCCCTGGCCCCGATACCGCAAATCAAGACTCCTTTCGTACTGAAGCGGGCCGCGCCACCGCTCCAAACGGAATTCTTTCTGCGCCGCCGCCTCCAGCTTGCGAAANNCAAGCCGCCAGAGCAGCGTGCGCGAATAATCCTTGACCACATCGCTGACCAGAATTCCAAACGCCGATAGCGCGCCCGGCCGCGCCGGAATCATCACCGTCGGAATCGCCAGCGCCTCCGCCAGTTCGCAGGCATGCAGGCCTCCCGCTCCGCCGAATGCCACCAGCGCAAAGTCGCGCGGATCGTAACCCCGTTCGATGGAGACCACACGCAAAGCACGCTCCATGTTCGCATTCACCACGCGCACCACGCCGGCGGCGAATTGTCCCAGGCTCAGGTGCGATTTCTGTTTCTTCAGCCACTCCGATGTGATCCGCCGCGCTCTTTCAACGTCGAGCGCGAACTCGCCGCCCAGAAAGCGGTCAGGACGAAGGCGCCCCATCAGCAGGTTCGCGTCCGTTACGGTGGGTTCGGTTCCGCGGCCATAGCAGATTGGTCCGGGATCGGCGCCTGCCGATTCCGGTCCCACGCGCAGCGAGCCGCCCGCATCGAAGCGAGCCAGCGAGCCGCCGCCGGCGCCGACCGTGTGAATTTCCAGCATGGGAACTCCCACCGGAAGCCCGGCCACCTCCGATTGGCCGCCAGCTCGGACCTCATCCTGCACCGCCGCCACGTCGGTCGAGGTTCCGCCCATGTCGAAGGAGAGAATCTTTCGAAACCCGCTGCGCGCCGCCATCGCCGCCGCGCCCACCAGTCCGCCGGCCGGACCCGATAAAACTGTGCGCACCGGATCCCGCGCCGCCGATTCCAAAGCCGTAATCCCGCCGCTCGATTGCATGACGAAGATTCGCGGCGCATTTTGCCTCCGCGCCGCGCGTGTGCCATTCCCCGATTCTCCGGCGCTCTCCTTTTCACCGACGTAATCTCGCGCGCGCTCCGCCAGCTTTTCCATGTAGCTCTGCATGAGCGGCTGCAAATAGGCGTTCACCACCACCGTGCTGGTGCGTTCGTACTCCCGGAACTCCGGCAGAATGCGATGCGACACAGATAGCGGCTTGCCGAGCGCGGCCACGGCCGCGACGATGGCTGACTCGTTCTCCGGATTGGCGAATGAGAACAGCAACGAAATCGCGATGGCTTCTGGNNTTACGCCGAATCGCAGTTCCCGGCAGACCAGCGGCGCCACCCGATCAAAGAAGAAGTCATACAGGCGAGGACGCGCCTGCCTTCCAATCTCAATGACGTCTTCAAATCCCGCCGTCGTAATCAGCGCGACGCGAGCTCCTTTCCTTTGCAGCAGAGCGTTGGTCCCGACCGTGGTGCCGTGCAGCAGCGTGAGCGCCGTTTCGCCCGTCTTGCCTCCAGCCTCGCCGATCCTGGTGAGAGCCGCGGCAATCGCGCGCGACGGATCGTCGGGCGTCGAGAACACCTTCAGAGTTTTCAGAACGCCGTTTTCCACCCACACGCAATCGGTGAACGTGCCTCCAGTGTCGATTGCGATCCGAAGGGAATGAAGCCCGGAATGCGATGCGCCTGCCATGAACAGGGAAGACTACCACTGCGCGCGGAGGATTGGGCGCATACTGAAAGGCAGGAGAGAAAAAGCCAGGAGCCGAATGGAAACTAATCGCGGCGTGCCCGAAACATAAACCGCATCCCGGCCGCAACTGCCGTATTCTGGACAGGTGAACGCGAGGACTTGGAAAGCGTGGCTGGTTCCGGGCGGATTGCTGTTGGCGCTGGCGGCGACGCTGGTCAGCAGTTCTCTCTTCGTCCAGATCGCGCCCTCGCTGGCGTTCTACTATGTTGCCGTCTTTGCCGCCGGACTGCTTCTGGCGTGGCGTTTTAATTCCAGCCGTGTTCTGTTTTCGCTGCTGGTGCTGTTGCTGGCGCATCGCGCCGTCGAATTCTTTTCCGCCGGCCAGGTTCGAAGCGGACCCGGTCGCACGGCGGTGGCGCTGGCCGCGCTGCTGATCCCGCTGAACTTTGTGGTGTTCGCCTCCATGCGCGAACGCGGCCTGATCATTGCTGGAATCGCGCCTCGCTTTGGATTGCTCTTTCTCGAATCGGTTGTCTTCGCGGTCCTGTGCCGGCCGGAAAATAGTCCCGCCAATCCCCATCACACGGGCGCGCCTGCGATCCCGTTGTGGATTCTGCTGAGCTTTGTGGTCGCCATCGCGGTGTTCGTCCGGCGTTTTTTTCAAACCCGCAAGCCGATCGAGCCGGGCTTTGTGTGGTCCGTGGCAGCGGTTTTCATGTGGCTGCAATTCGTGCCGGCCGGCAAGATGGCGGATGCTTACGTCGCGACCGCCGCTCTGATCCTGGGCGCTTCGCTGATCGAGACTTCCTACGTGCTCGCCTACCATGACGAACTCACTGGCATTCGCGGACGCCGCGCCTTCAACGAGTCCCTGCTTTCGCTGGACCAGCAATATGCCATCGCCATCGTCGATATCGATCATTTCAAAAACTTCAACGACACCTATGGACACGACGTAGGCGACCAGGTGCTGTGCATGGTGGCCAAGCGACTGACGGAAGTCGGCGGCGACGGCCATGCGTTCCGCTGCGGCGGAGAGGAGTTTGCCATCGTCTTTCGCGACGCCTCCGCCAGAGAAGCGTTCGAGCATCTGGATGCGCTGCGCCAGGTCATTGAGAAATCCACGTTTCACGTGCGCGGCTCCGACAGGCGGGCCGAGAGAGTTGCCGAAAACCGCTCCGAGAAGGGAAGCGGGCTTCGGAACGAGCATCGGGCGGTTGAGTCGGATCGCAGAAAGTCGACGAAAAAGAAAACTGCCGCCGCGACGCGACCGAGTAAACAAGGGAACCTCTTTCCGCAGCCCGCCAGCCGTCCGCCGGATCATTTATCGGTGACGGTCAGTATCGGAGTGTCCGAACCCAGTACCAGATATCGCCAGCCCGAGCAGGTGATCCANNCCGACCAGGCGCTTTATCGCGCCAAGAACAAAGGAAGGAACCGGGTGGAACTGGCTTCGACCGCTCCGCTTCAGGTCGCCGAAAGCAAGCGCGCCAAGGCATCGCGGCTCTAAGGCGGCGCCGGCATTGAGCAATTTTGAGAGCAGTGGGTTGGTCGGGGGCTGATCTGATCGGTCAGGTATGCTCCCGGTCTTTGCCGGTTTTTGTACCCCNNAAGTATTCAATAATAAAGACTTAACTGTAAAGTATTCCGGAATAAGGACTTATGTTGTCAAAGAGCGCTGAAAACGGGTTTGGGGCAGCTTCGAGGGCCGTCCGGAGACGGCATTCCTCTTTCACTGCCCCAATCAGTGAATATTCTCGCATTGCTGGTGGATGGAAGTCAGTGATGGCGGACACCGGCTGGATGTGATGAAAAAAGATCGGCTGATGGGACTCTCCGTCTCCTCTTGACTTTTACTTATCATGGATGTCCGCATGTTTCCCGGTTAATGACGGCCCGTACTTTATTGCTGGGAAAGCAGTTGCCCGTTAAAGAACGGTTAAGAACCAGTTTCATTGACGGCAGCCCAGGCTTGCACCATAGTCGCTCGCACCGGAGGTCAACCCGGCGGGGCGCCGAACGGCGATCTAGGGGCGGTTTTCTCCAGAGAGGCTCCCTGAAATCCAGCAACTCAAAGGACTGTTTATGCCAACCGTTTGCCGCAGTCACCAAACCAATCGTTCCTATTCTTTTCTGGCCGGCGTTTTCGCCCTGTGCCTGGGCGCGCTCGCTATGCCCCATGCCAAGGCCCAGACGATCCACCAACTCGCCTACAACAACTCGACCTGGATTGACCAGGACCTCTCCAGCCAGACGACCGACCCGCACACTGGAGTCGCCGCCTTCGTCACCACTCCCAACGACCAGATTCACACCTTCTACCTCGACAGCGCCGATGATGTTCATCAACTGTTCTTCAATGGAACCAGCTGGAGCGACGAAAACCTGACGGCCGAAGGCTACGGCGTTCGCGCCATGGCCAAGAGCGCCGTCTCCGGATTCTCGGAGTCGAACCTGCAGTACGTGTACTACGTCTCGCAGAACCAGCATGTGCATCAGTTGTTCTATAACAATGTCAGTTGGGCCGACTCCGACATCACCAGCCTGAGCGGAGGTCCGCTGGCCGGCAAGACACCTCGATTGACGGCTTTGGCGACCGGCAGCAGCGGCTTTCACGTGTACTACCTGGCCTCCAACGGCCACGTCAATCAGCTGTACAACGTCAGCGGGAGCTGGGTGAACCAGGACATCACGAAAATTGCGAAAGGGCCCTCCGGCAAAGCCGTATGGATTGCCAGCATCAACGTAGGCAATCTGCAATACGTGTATTACCTGGCCACCACCGGCCACGTTCACGAACTGTATTACAACGATTCCACCTGGCAGGATGAGGACCTGACCGTCAAGGCCGGTGTACCGGCGGCGGCATCTGCCAGTCCTATCACGGCATTGGTGTTTCCCGGCGGAAATGTCAACGAGGTCTTCTTTATCGATAACAACGAACACTTGTGGCAAATGCTTTCCGCCGACAACAACACGTGGGCGAGTCAGGACGTGACCAGCCAAGGCGGAGGTCCGGCCGCCAATCCAGCCAACGGCATCGTGGCTTTTACCACTACGCCGAACGACGAACTACATCTGTTTTACCTCTCCAAGAAGCACATCAATCAGTTGTTCCTGCCCGCCGGCACCGATGCCTGGCAAAACCAGGATTTGACGGCGGAATATGGAGGCAAACCGAACGGGACCAGCGAAATGTCGGGTTTCTCGCTAGCGAACTTGCAATACCTGTACTACGTGTCAAAGTAAAACCCACCCCGCGTAAGCGAAGGGGCTGCGGCAAAATGCGGCCCCTCGCCCGCGCGGCCTTCCCCCGCGTTTACGCACCAGACCGGCTTTGCCCAACTCCGCGTAGCGGTATTGTCCACTTCACTTCTGTAGGTATACGTCGTCGTGCTCGAGCTTAAGGGTCCAGTACCCTGTGCGATCTTCGGTAACGAGCACGCGTCTGCATCTAGGGATTGAGGAACCCTCGCTCACAAACACGTCATAAACCCCTGGCGGGAGAGCTGCTTCGTATCTTCCAGCCTTCACCATTTTCAAGACGAACGACTTCTCCGAACGGTACTTGACCACGTAACCGTGCGCTTCGATGTATACGTCATTTGCCGGCATGTTATCTACGTCACCCCAGGTTACGAGGACAACAAGTGTTCCTTCCTTCGCGGAGCTATGGCTTGCATCCTGTGCGCTTCCAATCGCCAAAAGCGCCGGCAGAAGTAAGATAACGCAACTTTTGAGGGTCAGAAGATTCGTCATGAACATGGCTCCCTATTTCACTTGCGGACCGACGGTTGATGCACCGTGCTGCATCACCGTCTGAGAGAACAAGGGGAGAACAAGGGGACAGACGGGACGTACCCCAGTTTCTGCGTCTGATTTGGGAACGAGAGAGTTTTCATTTCCCTGCCTGAAGCACGCGCCATCTGGTCACAAACCGAGTTCCCGCTGATATTTTCGTTGTATGGCTCGATTGCCGCGCGTGGTCATCTCCGACTGTCGCCCATCATGTTACGTAACGCGGCAACGCCCGCCAAGTGATTCTGGCTGACGACGCGAACCGCATCGCCTATCTCCAGAGGACGGCCTAAAAAACCCGCTGCCGATCCGCGCCAGAATCACTGCTCTTTTGTGGCGTAGATCTTAGGAAACCGGGGTACGTCCCGTCTGTCCCCGAGTTCCCCCCGAGTTCCCGCGGAAATCCGGGCAATATCCCCTTGTTTCCAGTCCCCTTATTTCTCGATTCAGTGAAATGCTGTTTGCGCCAACGGCCATGAGAGCCCTTTGTCCTCATGCGGATTGGCTGCCGGGACGGGAACGGATAAGAAACTGCTTGACACGTCAACTAGTGTTATAGTTAACTATAACAGTGTAGTCGAGGTTCATTTGAGCTGATCGACGCCAGCGAATAACCCTGGCCCGAGAGCCAAAGAAGAAATGAACTTCTTGAGGAGAATGAAACAATGAAATCCCTTCGTTTTGNNCCGACGCGCAAAAGTCCTCCGTGACTGCTGTGCCGTCCGAGGCGCAGAAGTCCTTCACAACCATGAAAACCCTGGCGGGAGAGTGGGAAGGCCCGGTCACCGTCCCCGAGATGCCGGAGATGTCAAACGGCAAGCCGCTCCACGTCTCGCTGCGCGTAACCTCGAGGGGGAACGCGCTGGTGCACGAGTTGCAGGAAGCAGGAACGCCGTTGGATGCGACCAAATACGACCATCCGGTGACGATGCTTTATCTGGACGGAGACCAGCTCACGCTGGTGCACTATTGCGACGCGGGGAACCGGCCGCGCATGACCGGCAAGATGTCGCCCGACGGCAAGACGGTGGAGTTCGAGTTCAAGGACATCAGCGGGAGCACGGAGTACCACATGCATCATTCGCTGTTCACCTTCATCGACGCCAACCATCACACCGAGGATTGGACGTTCATGATGAAGGACAAGCCGATCCACGCGCACTTCGACCTGCACCGGATCAACTAAGGCGCGCGGTATCTCAGCTAGAGTGTGTAAGGGCTACCTGGAAAACCAATGGATCGTGAGTGGAACGACAGTCAACCGATTTACCGCCAGCTTCGCGACCGGGTGGTCGCGATGATCCTGGACGGCGTGCTCAAGGAAGGCGATCCGCTGCCCTCGGTGCGCAACGTCGCGGCGGAGTACCGGGTGAATCCGCTCACGGTCCTCAAGGGCTATCAACAACTGGTCGACGAGCAGTTGGTCGAGAGCAGGCGAGGCCTTGGCATGTTCATCAATACCGGCGCGCGCGACCTGCTGCTGCGGGGCGAACGCCAGAAGTTTCTAGCGGAAGAATGGCCCCGGGTCTCCGCCACGATTCAGCGGCTCGGCCTGACGCCGGAAGAACTGCTGGACGCTGCCGCAACCCGCCGGTCGTCGTTAGATGAGGCAGCGTCAGATGCGGCAGAGTCAGATGCGGCAGAGTCGAATGCCGCAGGGTCCGAAGCTGCAAAGAAGGAGCCGAAGTCATGACCGTCATTGAAGCCCGCGGCCTGCGCAAGGCCTTCGGCACAACCATCGCGCTGGACGGCGTCGATTTGCGGGTCGAAGAGGGCCGCATCCTCGGACTCATCGGACCGAACGGCGCCGGCAAGACGACCGCGCTCAACGCGATTCTCGGCCTCACGCCGTATCAGGGAGAACTGAAAGTGCTCGGACGCGATCCCTGGACCGAGCGCGATCAGCTCATGCGCGATGTCTGCTTCATTGCCGACGTCGCGGTGCTGCCACGGTGGATCAGGGTTTCGCAGGCGCTCGATTACGTCGCCGGCATCCATCCTCGATTCGATCGCGCGAAGGCGGAAGGTTTTCTGGCGAAGACCACCATCCAGCGATCGAGCAAGGTGCGGGAATTATCGAAGGGCATGGTGGCCCAGCTGCACCTCGCCCTGGTTATGGCCATTGACGCGAAATTGCTGGTGCTGGACGAGCCGACNNTACGATTCCCTGCTGAACGACTACTTCGATCGCAGCCGCACCATTCTGGTGACGACCCATCAGGTGGAAGAGGTCCAGAACGTCCTCACCGATCTCATGTTCATCGACCGGGGCCGCATCGTATTCGGCTGCAGCATGGAAGAATTCGAAGCGCGCTATCTGGAAGTGATGGTCAATCCCGAGCAGGTCGCGGCGGCACGCGCGCTCAAGCCGATGCACGAGCGCCAGGTGCTCGGGCGGAGCATCCTGCTGTTCGATTGTGGGGTCAATCAGAAGATTGACCGTCAGCAACTCGCCGCGTTGGGCGACGTGCGTACGCCCGGCATCGCCGACTTATTTGTGGCCGTGATCGGCAATCAGCCGGGGCAGGCACAAGGAGCAGCTCGATGAACACTCAATCGAACTCCGTATCGGAGTCCTTCGACACACCCGGAGTCGCGCCCACGGTCATGTCGGCAACCCGGCCGCTGTACTGGTCGATCCGCCGCGAACTCTGGGAGAACCGCATGATCTACATTGCGCCGCTGGCTGTGGCCGCCGCCGTTCTGTTCGGCTTCCTGATCAGCCTGATTCACATCCCGGGCAAAATGCGTGCCGCGTCGGCGCTCGATCCGATGCAGCAGTACATGATCATCCAGAAACCATACAACCTTGCGGCGCTCTTGATCATGGGGGCCGAGTTTCTGGTCGCGATTTTCTATTGTCTGGACGCGCTGCACGGCGAGCGGCGGGATCGCAGTATTCTGTTCTGGAAGTCGCTGCCGGTTTCCGATCTAACCACCGTGCTCTCGAAGGCTGCGATTCCGATTGTGGTTCTCCCCCTGCTGTCCTTTGCCGTCACGATCGCCACGCAGTGGATCATGCTGCTGATGAACAGCGCAGTAATGCTGGGGAGCGGCATGAGTGCCGCGGTTCTATGGACGCATGTGCCGTGGATCCAGATGTCGGTGCTGCTGTTCTTCCACCTCGTCGCCGGTCATGGGCTCTGGTATGCACCCATCTATGGGTGGCTGCTGATGGTCTCAGCGTGGGCGCGGCGCGCAACATTTCTTTGGGCCGCTCTACCGCTGATCGCCATTGGCATTTTGGAGAAGCTTGCATTCAACACCTCGCGCTTCGGCAAACTGCTGGAGAGCCGCATCAGTGGCGGAGGGAAAGGCGGCGACTTCCCACTGGATCCCGCAATGCATTCGATGATGCATCTCGAATTGGGGAAATTCCTGTTCGCGCCGGGCCTGTGGATCGGACTGGCGCTCACCGCGGCATTCCTCTTCGCAGCAGTGCGGCTGCGGCGAAATCGTGAACCGATCTGATTCAAGGACAGTTTGTATTCCATTTCTCGTGAGGAGAAACGAAGCGCTGGGGAAGAATCTGCCTGAAGACTCTGGCGTTGAGACGAGGCGACGCTTCTGCTGTCCGTTCCGTCATTACAGCTGTGCTCGTATGCGCGCGAGAAGTGGGGCACCCCCGGTGATTTCGGAGTCGACGTTTGAAAATCTCGGCGGGTGGGCC
>PMBA01000259.1:31907-32143 GCA_003152795.1 Acidobacteriaceae bacterium
GGGCCGATGCTGCGGGCGGCGACGCCGAAGCGCTGCGAAAGGCGGGCTACGGTGATCGGATACAGGGTTGCGAAACCGAGTCCCGTGATGAGGGCGCCGGCAATCACTCCGGGCAAGGTTGGAGCCCACAGCATCAGGGCGATGCCAGCTCCGCCCGCGGCATAGCCAGCGCGCAAAACGTGGCGTTCCGAGAAGTGACGCAGGAACGCGGTTCCAAGCGCTCGGCCGAGGGTGAG
>PMBA01000451.1 GCA_003152795.1 Acidobacteriaceae bacterium
AACCCACTTGACTCCGACCGGCCTTCTCATGGAAGGCGATTACACTCATCGACCTTATTTGCGGCAGCCGATTTGCCCGGGCTTTGTCTGCGTCAATGTGTCCTGCGGCGTAATCGTCGGTTGATTTCGTCTGCGGAGAAGGATTCAGGATCAAAATCACCGAGCCACTCACAGGCTTCCTCGTGATTCGGGTGTTTAGTGTCCTGAAGGGCTGTGAGAAGCTCAGCAAAAACTTCCGAACCGCCGCAGTCTTCGGGTGGACAGGATCGTTTTCCCGCAACGCAAATCTGGTGAAACGATTCATCTCCGAGCAGAACTTCTTCAAGAAGAAGGTCGTGCTGCCAGCCATCACCGAAATCGTACTCGTACAAGAATCGCGTCCTTGGAGTGCAGACCAAGTCTCCAAGCCTCGTCCGCTTCTCATCAATAATTCCAGCCCCAAGTCCAAATTTGGGATCAGAGTACTTCTGCCTCTTGAAGACGAATTGATGTAAGTGGGAATTGGTCCACCCCATTATCGTCTGCAAGGTCCGGTGCAGATTGCGAAGCGTAATCTCACGCGGAACTAAAATGCGCCTCCAGACCGACGGGCTTGTGCCGAGCAGGGTCACTTTGATGGCATACACTTCCACGCGGGTTTCGGGCTGTCTCAAGCGGCCGTGTCCTCCGCCAAGAATTTAACGAAAGAACGGATCGACTCTAGCTTGTCCTCCCGCAATCCGCCCAACTCTTCCTCGCGGAGTCGTTTTTCGTGCAAAAGTTTCCCGAACACATGCGTCAGTTGCGAGTACCGGTAGTCGTACTTACGATCAATCTCTTTACGGCGTTCGGTCAGGTAATGTTCCAAGTCCCACAGATCCGACGACTGCTGGATCTGGCTGGCCATCTTCTGTGTTTCCTGAATCACTTCGCGGAGTTCTCGCCCCAGGGCAGCGTCGAAGGCTCTGCGGGCGACGATCTTTTCTGACCTCGACCAAATCGGTTCGTTCTGGTAGGGATAGCGGTCTTGAGTCGCAGATGGGCTGCTCATGTTCCGATCCTCCGTGGCCGCATTCTATCCCTTGGCGGGACGTCATCGCTACCGACCCTTTCCTCACGCCAGATTCGGAATGTGCATCTGGCGAAACCAGCGTATTCAGGCGAAAACGATCGTTCACGGGGTGTCCCAGATTCTGCTTGCAACCGAGATAGCGTTCCGTAGTCTGTCCTGATGCATGCCCCAGCAAGAACTGAGTCTGCTCCAGCTCACCACCGCTGTCGTGGCACAGCTTCGCGCAGGTCCGCCGCAGGTCGTGCGGTGCAATGTGCTCCAATCCTGCTCTCTCGCAGCAGCTTCTGACCACGTACCAGACAACATTCTGCGAGAGGCCGCTGCCCCACACCTTCCCCGTCTGGCGACCGCTCGAAAGATTTTGCCCTCACAAACCCCAGCGGCCCGTGTCCATTGATCGAGAGCGGCTTTCACCCAGTTCGGAATGGGCACCGTGCGAATGTGGCCACCTTTGCCAATCAGATCCACCACGGCCCAGTGTCCTTGGCGCATCTGGATGTCGTCCAACTCCAAACCGACCAGTTCCGATCTGCGAAAGCCACAACCGAACAGCATGGCCAACATTGCATAATCGCGCTTGCCACGCATTGTGTCTCCCCACGCATGCCTGAGCACTTCCGAACTCTGCTCCACGCTCAACCAATTCCCGGACCGGAATCCGAGCTGCTTGACTCCCTTGACGCGGCTAATCCCTGCGGCCAACTCGGGACTCAGCAACCCGGCGTCGGCGGCTTCGTGCGCCAAGCGACGCACGGCTGCAAGCTGCTGGTTGATGGTGTTGGCGGCCAGATGCCGCGATTCCAGGTACATGCGATAGCGCACGACGACGATGCGATTGAATGCCAGCCGAGGCTCGGAGCAGTACCAGGCGATGAACTGGTCGATGGCGTACTCGTAGACTCGACGCGAAGCGGGCGAGCCAAGGCTGTTGAGAACTGCCGTTTTACAATGATCCAGGTCTGGCAGGCGGAGCACTCGGCGACGATAGTTTGGCTTGATTCTTTGTTGGCCCATGACGACGGCCTCCAGTGCCGCAGAATTGGAACTACGCCTGATCGCCGGGGCGATGCAAGTATGGGCACTGGATAAGAGGCTTAGAGGGGTTTTGAGCGCTATCGCCTGATAGTGTCAACTGACGGGCATCCCGCCGATAGAATCAAGGCCGCAATGCGCTTTTACACTAAAGACGAATGCGAGGAATGGCTTGGTGGGCTAGGCCGGGTAAAGCCCGACGCGATCCCTGAAATCCATAGAGCGCACGTTCACTATCCGACTACGTTAGGCCGCATTTTTTATCTTGCGCATTGGATCGGAAGCTCGTTGATGTACCGCAGTCCGGCGTTGGTATGGATTACGGAGTGGGGTATCTGGGGAAGCAGCGAGAACTGGCATCTGTATTACAAACTCCGGCAAAGTTACGGTGATCTTCGTCTGCTCCATGAAGCACCCGGCCATCTGTTTCTCGGCCACGAATCGGAAGACTTAACGAGTATTGCTGGTTAGACGAGAAGCTTAGCTCGGCAAGATCTCCTTAAGCGCCCACTCAATCTTATCTACTTCTTCGCGGATCACCCTGATCGATTGTTGGTTTTTCAATGGGTGGGCCAACGTACTGATTCCTTCCACGGCGCCTCGTATTTGATGGTTCCGAGCCCAAATGAAGTTGAGCCTTGCGCTCCTCTCCTTGCGATTTCTGTAAACGCCGCCGACGAACTTAGTGGCGAGCCAGGCAAATACCAAACCAAACAGCACCTCAACGGGAATACGATCGGTTGCGCCGTCAAACTCCGAAAACAAGAGTCGATAGACCGCTTCACCCATCCCAAACGATGCAAACAATACAGTTACCCCGAACAAATATACTTTTAGGCGCTCCGTTGGTTGAAAGCGTATGGAGCTGTCGCTTCCGTCACGTGTCCGCACAGGGTTGATGGTCATCCTTCCCCCAAATGATTTGTCAATGTTCGCGAGGTCGCAATCAGCGGTACCAGCGCCAGTCTCGCTGAAATGATAACTTGAAATTGCAATCAGTGGTAGCGTTCTGTTTAGCCGACTGGCCGCAAACCTAGTGCCCACCCGGAGCCAGATGCGGAACTTCCCCCACATTGGTTTCCGGGAGAGGGTGCGCGCTCAGGATTTCGTAGTTCTGGTACTCGATGGTCAGCGTGGCGCGACCACCCAGGCGAATCATGGAAACACTCGTATTCTCCTTGGGTAGCCAGAAATCGCCGACCTTCAGATAGGTATGACGAATGTCGGTCCGCTTGATCCAGATCGATGGGTTCCCGGCGGGCTGGGCTTCGATTCGGCAAACCGCAAAGTCCTTCGCATTCACCCAGATTCGGCCTCGGTAGAGAAACTTGGTCGGCACTCTTGGTTCGACCCCCAGAGCATAAGGGCAGAGTTTATTGGCACCGTCGTCGGCGCCTGAAGTGAAATTGTAACTCCGATTATCGAGCGCGGTCTGTTTCCAGTTCTCGCCTTCGACCGCTGCACGTTCGGTCTCAAGCAACCGTTTGAAAACGTGATCGATGATCCACTTTTCCCCACTTTGCGAAACGACTGTAAATTCTTTGCTGGCCGGTGCCGTGTACCTCATGTCCACAAGCATCTCAGCGTGCAGATGCGTGGGGAAACCTACGTAGTCGAGGCGATACAAGCGCCGGCCCCGATAGCTCCCCAGCGAATTGGCGCGTTCAGCATTTCTCTTCACCAGTTGGTCCACTACTTGAGGGACCGTGAGCTGCGCCGGGCCGGGGTCTTGATTCTGTGCAAACTGCCGCCCTGGCGACAGCAGGCCCCCAGCGATGCAGGCGAGGACTAGCAGGCAGTGGCTGCGTGGACCAATCCACATAGAAGGCAACGGCTCCGGACAGAATTGACAGCCCAATCCAAAGAAACTCTTGGTCCAGCCACGACAAAACCTTCCCGCGCTAGACACCTGCGACATCAAGAATTTCGTGGCGGACACTATCTGCAGCGTAGAAGCAGCGCTCGTAAGTCCTGTACATACCGTCGAAAATCTGCTCCCACGAGGTCGAAAGAGCATGTTCGCGAGCCGCTGAACCCATCCGCGAGAGCAAGCCCGGTCGGGTCAGCAGAAGCTCCGTGAAGGTAACGAAGTCATCGAAAGTATTCGCGATGTATCCGGTTTTGCCATGTTGCACGGTGTATTTTGGTCCACCAACTGCGGTGACGACGGCGGGAACTCCCGAAGAGAGTGCTTCGAGCACGGCAAGACCGAACGTATCGGTTTCCGATGGGAACACGAAAAGATCCATATTGGCGACTGCGCGGGACAAGTTCTTCCCGGTCAGCACCCCCGTGAATTCCGCGTGCTGCATGTTGTGTCGCAGCCAGGTTGCCTCTGCACCTTGCCCAACCACAACCATTCTGAAATCCCGATGGCCGCGGGCGCGGAGCGCCTCCTCAAGCTGCGCAAGCCAGCGGACGTTCTTCTCAACCGTGAGTCGTCCCACGTAGCCGATGGTGAAGGGACCGCCCTCGCGGTCCCGAAACTGCGGACTGAAAAGCGCCGCATCTACGCTATGGGCCATCAAGAAACAGGGCTTGCCGGTCGCCCGCTCGAGCCCCTCGACCATTTCCTGGTTTGGCGCGAACAGCAGTCGCGGGATCCTGTAAAAACGTGCTGCTGCGCGAAAGCTCCAGTATTCAACCGCGCCCAGCAATCGGGCGGACGCGGGCTTGGGCAAGAATGACAGCACCGGAGAAATGCGACAACGGGCGTACTGATGCAAATTGGTCTGCCAACTAGCGGCCAGCGGAATCCCAAGCTTGTGGGCGATGAGAGCACCGAGCATCCCGAGGTCGCTCGGGCCCGTGATCTGCACCACATCAGGATCGAAGTCCCGCGCCAAGCGCATCACTTCGCGATAGTGCCGCCACCAGGCAAGGTCGTATTCGTGAGTCTGGTCGAGCGGGAACGTCAGTGGACTCCGCCGAAGCTGGACCCTGGTTACCGAACCCGCAGTCACAATCTCGTTGCGGGGACCTGCGTGAATGATCAGGAATGGGAGATCGCGGTTCCGCGCGAACGCTTCAAAGTGTTGGCTGGTTTTTGCGACGCCGTCTACTTCGTGGTAGGCATCGGGGAAGAAAGCGACTCTCAGATTCCCTCGATCTCGATTTCTCACGAGGTTGCCTCGTACGCCCCGTCCGAAGGGAGCTCTAAACTTACCTCGTCTCTGAAAATCTGCCCCAACGCCCGCCGCACGGTAGCGTTTTCCATAACGCGCATGACCGAGAAAATCCGTTCTATAAAAGCTGGGGGAGCCTTCCACAGAGCGGAAATCGGTTGTTCCCCACCGGACGGGTCGGGATGGAAGACTCGATCGTCCCAGCGGCGATAGCCTGGCAAATATCCCGGATAGTCACGAATCACGTCGAGCACGGCCTGGGTGGTGCGGATGCCAAGCGGCTCTGCATACTGCGGCATAAAAAGCACATGGCTGCGTTGCTCGACCCTGATTTCGTGAACAAACTCAGAGAAGCTCTCGGCTCGCGTCAGGTTCAGGGCGCCGCTGGGCTCGCATCCATGCCGGTCTCCACCAGAGATGAGCAATCGCCGCCAGTGCGCGGCCAATTCGATGACGCCGTTGTTTTCGCTCCGGCTACGGGTAGCGTTGAGTTCAAAGGCGTGCAGGAATCTGACGTTACCCTGCAAGAATCGCCGCAGGACTTGCGCGTATCGTTGCCGCCCCATGCCCCTCAGATCCCAGCGGGGATGGTTAAAGATCAGGAGCACCTCCGGGCACTGGTGCAGCATCGCAAGCAGTTCACTGAGCTGAAGAGTGGACTGGTGGCGTGTGTATGTGTCGAGATCGGCCACAATCGCTTGTGCCTGGCTGCTCGGCAGATTGTGGACCCCGAGATGAAATACGGCTCCTTCGAACGGGACGCTCCACTCGAGTGAAAGTGGGATTTGACTGGTCTCCTCCACCACTCGCAACAAGGTCGGCGCTGAGATGCTGTCATGATCGGTAAGTGAAACCAATGCTGCCCGTGCCAGCACTTTTTCAATCTGATCTCTTTCCACTTCGAAGGCCAACTTGGGGTTCAAAGGCGGCGTCCAGTAAGCCCGAACCCAGTCAACCGGGACCGTTGATCTGCGGCTCTCGCGTTCCAGCGCCCAGCGGAGAAGAGGTCTTTCTTGAGTGAACTCCAGAATGAAGCGGAGGCTTTCCTTAGAGTGATTCGTGTGACTGTGCAGTGAAACAACCGATCGGTACTCTCTGCCAATGTCTGGCTTGTTCCAAAAAAAGGAAATCTGATTTTCGGCCAATCGTGCTTATCCTCATTCGAGATATGTGAACAACTGTGACACGGCGTGCCCAAGTCGTCCAGCTGAAAGGAATGCGAAAAACCTTGTAAACCTGGGACACTTGTGTCGGGCAAATAAATATCGCCTCTAGAGTGCAGGCGGATATAATTTGGTTTAGATCGTGTCCGAACGTGGAAAGTTGCCTGACAACGCCTTGGTAGCTTCAAGGTTTGCCCATCACAATGTAGAGGATGGACGGAGGCGACTGGTGCGAGCCGGAGTTAAATTCCTTAGCTTCTGAAACCTATCTGCTGATTTCCATCCTGTGTCCAAGGTCACGGAGGCGCGGCCCTTTTCAAGCGGGAGTAGGGCATGAGCAGCACAGCGACCGCGC
>PMBA01000355.1 GCA_003152795.1 Acidobacteriaceae bacterium
ATCACCAGCCAGAATTTCGAGCGCCGAGCGCTTAATACCATGGGTGCGGTGAGCGTGGTACCGGGGGCAATCGGCGCCTGGCGTATCGCAGCCGTTCGCGAAGCGGGTGGCTACCATGTGGACACAGTTGCCGAAGACGCCGATCTGACCATGGCGCTGCTGCGCGACGGTTATCGCGTGGAGTACGAAGACCTGGCGCTTGCCTTCACCGAAGCTCCCACCAGTGCCAACGCGCTCATGCGCCAGCGCTTTCGCTGGTCCTTCGGGATTCTGCAGGCCATCTTCAAGCATCGCGGCGTTTTCGCCCGCAAGGGAGCTTTGGGAATCGTCGCCCTTCCCAACATCCTCATCTTCCAGATTCTGCTTCCGCTGGTCTCGCCCTTCATTGACCTGATGTTTGCCGTCGGCGTGATCTGGTATTTCGTCCAGAAATATTTTCACCCTGAGTCCAACGACCCGACCAGCTTCCATCGGCTGCTGATCTTCTTCGGCGCGTTCCTGGTCATTGATTTCATCGCCTCGGCGCTCGCCTTCGCCTTGGAGCGCCGCCGGCCCGAAGCCCGCGAAGACGCCTGGCTGCTCAGCCAGGTATGGTTGCAGCGCTTCGCCTATCGCCAGGTCTTCTCACTCGTGCTGTTCCGCACCCTGAAGCGTGCGTTTCAAGGCCGCCCCTTCGCCTGGGACAAACTCGACCGCACCGCCGCCGTAAACTACGTTCCCGCGGAACGCCGGGACTCGGTCAAAGTCTGATTGCGTGGGGCGGACACTCCTGTCCGCCAAATGCGTGCGGCGAAGGTGTCGAGGGGATGCGAGTGTCCCACGCCCCGGACAAACTCAGAGCCCGGCTCTCGTGCGTCCGTGATCCCAGTCACTGACACCCGCAGGCGAAGGGTGTGTGGTAAAAAAGAGAAGCCCATATGCCACGCACCATCATCGAACCCTTTCGCATCAAAAGCGTCGAGCCTATTCACTGGACGACTCGCGCCCAGCGGGAGCAATCGCTGCGCGCGGCGTTCTACAACCTCTTTCTGCTGCCCGCCGACGATGTTCTGATTGACCTGCTTACCGATTCCGGCACCGGCGCCATGTCCACCCACCAGTGGGCGGCTATGATGGAAGGCGATGAGAGTTATGCCGGCAGCCGCAGCTTCGAGCAGTTTCGCTCGTCGGTGCAGGATATTTTCGGCTACAAGCATGTCATCCCGACGCACCAGGGCCGCGCGGCCGAGCGCATTCTGTTCAGCGTGATGTGCAAGAAGGGCGATGTTGTGCCCAACAACACGCACTTTGACACCACCCGCGCCAACGTGGAGTTTGTCGGCGCCGAAGCGGTCGACCTGGTCATCGCCGCGGGGCGCCAGCCCAGCCTGAAGCATCCTTTCAAAGGCAACATGGACGTCGCCGCGCTGGAAACTTTGATCCAGAAAATGGGCCGCGAGCGCGTGCCCCTGGTTATGCTGACCGTGACCAATAACTCCGGCGGCGGCCAGCCCGTGTCGATGGAGAACGTCAAAGCGGTCAGCGCAGTTTGCCGCAAGCATCGCATCCCGCTCTACTTCGACGCNNCAAATCGCCAAAAGAGATCGCGCAGGAAATGTTCAGCTACGGCGACGGATGCACCATGTCGGCGAAGAAAGACGGCATGGCGAACATCGGTGGATTCCTCTGCACCAATGACGATCTGCTCGCGCAGCAGGAGAAGAACCTGCTGATTCTGACCGAGGGCTATCCCACCTATGGCGGCCTGGCCGGCCGAGACTTGGAAGCGATCGCGGTTGGATTGCAGGAAGCGCTGCAAGAGGACTACCTGGAATACCGCATCGCCTCGACCGGATACCTGGGCAACCACATCGCCGACGAGGGCGTACCTATCGTGCAGCCGCCCGGCGGACACGCCGTCTACATTGACGCGCGCGCCTTTCTTCCGCACGTTCCCCCCGATCATTTTCCCGCGGTCGCGCTTGCCAATGAGCTCTACCTCGAAGGCGGCATCCGTTCGGTCGAGATCGGCACATTGATGTTCGGAGCGTCGGCGACGATGGACCTGGTGCGCCTCGCCATTCCCCGCCGCGTGTACACCCAGAGCCACATCGACTACGTGGTGGAAATCATTCTGAATGTCTGGAAGAAGCGCGAGCAGATTCACGGCATGAAGCTAAGCTACGAAGCGCCGTTCCTGCGGCATTTCACAGCCAAGCTGGAGCCGGAGACGGCAGAAGTGGCAGCCGCCGTGCGGCGCTGAATAAAACCACAAAACCTGAGGCTGCCAATGTTATCGTGGGTCAGCCAATATCCAGCCGCAGGCGGAGTCCGCACGCAAACGTTCTGCTGAGGTGAACACGTCGTTAAACACGATCGCCGATGAACATCCTTGACCTGCTTGTAGGGAAGCCGATCCGGACCAGCGACGAACGCGCCGAGCAAATTGGACCGGCGCAGGGCGTTCCGATCTTCGGTCTCGATGCTCTCAGTTCAGCTGCTTATGGCCCGGAAGCGGCCCTCAGCCTTCTGATCCCGCTTGGCCTTCTCGGGGTTCGATATATCGTTCCCATCAGCGCCGCCATCATCGCGCTGCTGGTGATCGTGTACTTCTCCTACCGCCAGACCATCGCCGCTTATCCCTCCGGCGGAGGTTCCTACACCGTNNGCCGCCGTCGGCATTTCCGCGGGAGTTGGCGCTTTGGTCTCGGCGGTTCCATCCTTGCTGCCGCACACCGTGTCTCTCTGCGTCGGCATTCTGATCGTGATCACTATCCTCAATCTGCGCGGCGTTCGTGAAGCGGGTACTGCGTTCGCCGTTCCTACTTATCTGTTTGTGGGCACGCTTCTCATTACTATTGTCGCCGGCGTTGTCCGTGTTTTTCTCAGCGGAGGGCATCCCACTCCGGCGGTGCCGCTTCCTCCTCCACCACCGGTGACCGAAGCGGTCGGCTACTGGCTGATGCTGAAAGTTTTCGCCAGCGGTTGTACGGCTTTGACTGGCGTCGAGGCGGTCAGCAACGGCGTGAAGGCTTTCCGCGAGCCCACCGTGAAGAACGCCCAGCGGACGCTTACTGTAATTATTTTTCTACTGGCGGCGCTTCTGGCGGGAATTTCCTACCTGGTAAAGTCCTATGGAATTGCCGCCACCGATCCGGGCCAGCGCGGCTACCAGAGTGTTCTCTCCATGCTGACCGCCGCGGTCTTCGGCAAAGGCATTTTTTATTATCTGACCATCGGGTCCATCCTTGTCGTCCTATCGTTGTCCGCCAACACCGCGTTCGCCGATTTTCCGCGTCTGTGCCGCGCCATCGCGCAAAATAATTACCTCCCGCATGCCTTCGGATACCGCGGGCGGCGCCTTGTCTACACCTATGGCATCGTCGTCCTGGCGGTCCTGTGTGGCGGCGTCATCGTCCTGTTCGGCGGTATCACCGACCGCCTCATCCCGCTCTATGCGGTCGGCGCATTTCTGGCCTTCACCCTTTCGCAATCCGGCATGGTCATGCACTGGCGGAAAAAGCGCGGCCCCAACTGGCTGAAGAGCGCGCTCGTGAATGGCCTTGGCGCACTCGTTACCGGCGTCACCACGGCTGTCGTCCTGGTTGCGAAATTCGTGGAGGGCGCCTGGATCACGCTGCTCTTCATCCCGTTGACCATTGTTTTCTTTACCATGGTCCGCCGTCACTACCACGCCGTCAAACTGCTTACCACCTGCAAGGTTCCGGTCGACGCGGCGCGTCTCAACCAAAACCCCATTGCGGTCATTGCCATCGACCGCTGGAGCAATATCACCCGCCAGGGTCTTGAATTTGCCGCCCGGCTTTCCCCGGAAGTGATCGCCTTGCACGTCGAGCCCAACGACCATTCCGAATTGCTGCAGGACGACTGGGAACAGTATGTCGACCAGCCCTTCCGTGCCGCCGGCAAGCAGCCGCCCGAACTTCACGTCCTGCCTTCACCCTATCGCTTTATCATCATTCCGATCGTTCAGTTCATTCTCGACCTTTCAAAAAAATATCCCGATCGCACCATCATTGTGGTCATTCCTGAACTCGTGGAAGACAAATGGTATGAATATTTCCTGCACAATCAGCGCGGCCGGCTTCTGGAGTGGGCGCTCCTTGCCCGCGGCAATGAGCGCGTCTTTGCGGTGACCGCGCCCTGGTACGTCGGCGAGAGGACCTGACGGTGAGGGAAGGGACGCTCCTTGCGTTTGATTGAGGGGGCCGCGGAAAGGCGCAAACCACAGGGTACACGGGGTCTCACGGAGGAAATCGGAGACCCGGTGTAAAATTAAAGGTCGCGAGTATCCGCGCTGATGTCCAATGTTCCGCTCTGAAAGGATCTCCTATGGCAACCATGGAAGCCCCGCCGCGTCTGCAAGTCCGCCTGCACGAAGGCGCATTCAAGAATGAGCCGTTCGTCGATTTCACGAAAGAAGAAAACGTGCGCAAGATGCGCGCCGCCATCGAAAAAGTGCGTGGCCAACTGGGCCGCGAATACGATCTGATCATCGGCGGCAAGCGCTCCAAGACCTCCGACAAGATTCGATCCATCAATCCCGCCAAGCCTTCGGAAGTAGTCGGCGTTCACCAGAAAGCGGGCAAGGAGCACGTTGAGCCAGCCGTGCAGGCCGCGTTGCAAGCGTTTACCCACTGGAGCCGCACATCGGTCGAAGAGCGCGCTTCGCTCTTGTTTCGCGTGGGCGATGTGATGCGCGAGCGCAAGCTCGAATACATGGCCTGGCTGGTGTTCGAAGTTTCCAAGAACTGGCTTGAGGCCGACGCCGACATCTCCGAGACCATCGATTTCTGCGAGTTCTATGCGCGCGAGGCGCTGCGCTTTGCCAAAGCTGAACCGCCGGTGCAACTGCCGGGCGAGCGCGGCACGCTGACCTACATTCCGCTCGGCGTTGGCGCGGTGATTCCGCCGTGGAACTTCGCCTGCGCCATCATGGCGGGCATGACCCTGGCCTCGATCGTCAGCGGCAACACGGTAGTCCTGAAACCGTCGAGCGATTCGCCGACGATTGCGGCGAAGTTCGTGGAGTTGCTCGAGGAATGCGGCATGCCGGAAGGAGTGGTGAACTTCTGCCCCGGCGGAGGCGCGACGTTCGGCGACGCGGTGGTGGCGCATCCAAGGATTCGTTACATCGCTTTCACCGGCTCGCGTGAAGTCGGATTGCACATCAACCAGACCGCCGCGCAGCAGCAGCCGGGCCAACTCTGGATCAAGCGCACTGTCCTTGAAATGGGCGGGAAAGACGCCATCATCGTCGATGCCGACGCCGATATCGACTCCGCGGTCGAAGGCGTCGCCGGGGCAGCTTTCGGCTTCCAGGGACAGAAGTGCTCGGCCTGCTCGCGCGCCATTGTCGACGAGCGCGTTTACGACAAGTTTCTGGAGAAGCTGAAATCCCGCGTCGAGCGGATCACCGTCGGCGATCCCGCCATGAACGCGAACATGGCTGCGGTAATCAACGAAGGCTCCATGAACGACATTCTGCGCTACATCGAGATCGGCAAGAAAGATGGACACCTGATCACTGGTGGAGCGCGCGACACCAAGGCCGGCGAAGGCTACTTCATTCAGCCGACCGTGATTGCCGACATCCCGGCGAAGTCGACGCTGGAGCAGGAAGAAATCTTTGGACCGGTGCTGGTGGTAATCAAGTCGCGGAACTTCGACCACGCCCTCGAAATCGCCAACGACACCGAGTTCGGACTTACCGGCGCCGTCTACTCCAGTTCGCGCGAGAAACTCGATCGCGCGGTGCGCGAGTTCCACGTCGGCAACCTCTACCTGAACCGAAAATGTACCGGAGCGATGGTAGGCGCGCACCCATTCGGCGGCTTTAACATGTCGGGCACCGATTCGAAATCGGGCGGCCCCGACTATCTCTACCTGTTCACGCAAGCAAAAAGTGTAGGAGAGAAAATCTAACGCTCATGATGCGGATGGAGCGATGGGCGCTCTTGCCCGTCGAGCGAAGGTTGGCCGGGCGGAGCGCACGGCGCTCCACCGGGATAGCTAATTCGCTTTCCCGGACAAATACATTTCCGCGACGTGGTTCGCAAAGGTCTCGGGCTTGGCTTCCGCCAGATTGGTCAGAACGACCACGGTGATCTGGTCGTCCACATAGTGTGAGATCTGTGTCTCGAAGCCCTGCCATGCGCCGGCGTGTTCAACCACGCGATGGCCGTTCCTGTTTTCGATGAACCATCCGAAACCGTAGTGCCCCGAGTTGGGCTTGCCGTTGCTGAGCTTGGCCACGGTCCACATCTGCTCCAGGCTCGATCGCTTCAGAAGTTTCTCGGTGTAAAGCGCGGCATCCCATTTGGCAAGATCGAGGATGGAAAAGTACAGACTGCCGTCCGCCGCTGTATTGAGCCTGGGCGCGACCCACTCCTGATTCTTCAATTCGCCTTTGACCAGCCGGTATCCGGCGGAACGGTTGGGCACGATGTCAGCCTCGCTGATGATTCGCGTTGTGGTCATGCCCAGCGGACGAAAGATGCGCTCTTGCAGGAAGTCTCCATAGAACTCGCCCGTGACTTTGTGGATGACGATGCCAAGCGTCAGAAATCCGAGATTGCTGTAGTCCCAACTGGTGCCCGGCGGGAATGCGAGCGGAATGCCTTTGACTATCTTGAGCAACTCCGCCTCGGTGTAATCTTTCCGCATGTCGAAGTCTTTCGGATAATCGGTGAATCCCGCGGTGTGACTCAGCAGTTGGCGAATCGTGACTTGTTGCCAGGTTGCGGGCGCATCGGGAAAGAATTTCGTAAGCGGATCCTCCAGTCCGATCTTGCCTTCCTCGACCAGCAT
>PMBA01000145.1:0-10600 GCA_003152795.1 Acidobacteriaceae bacterium
TTTAGTTTCAAGGTTCTCCTTCGTGGTTAAGGTTTCGTTAAACTGAGCCACCACCAAAATGCGCCTGCGCTCGATTCAAGCCCCATCTTCTGCTATATTCACCGCGCGCTTTTTTTGCAGAAGTTCCCCATCACTGTTTTCAAGGAGATCAAGCGATGTCAATTCTTGCCTGGATCGTGCTCGGTCTGATTGCCGGTTTCATCGGCAGCAAAATCGTCAACAAGTCGGGAGAAGGTCTCATCCTCGACCTCGTGCTCGGGATCGTCGGCGCCATCGTCGGGGGATGGCTTTTCAGTTTCTTCGGAGCTCACGGCGTGACCGGCGTCAACCTCTACAGCCTCGTCGTCGCCGTGATCGGCGCGATCGTGGTTCTGGTCGTCTACCACGCCATCAAGAAAGCGGTTTGAAAACGGGGGGACGGGCGCCCCCGCCCGTCCTGCCTTACTTCGCGGTTCTAGCCTGGTAGAGTCGAGTCTAACGCCCCGACCGCGGATCGATTCCCAAGTGCTTCAGCTTCGATTGCAGAGTGGTTCGCTTCAGTCCGAGGCGCACGGCTGCGCCTCTCGGACCGCCAATCTGGCCGTGGCACTCGCGCAAAGCGCGCAGAATGTGGTCGCGTTCCGCCGCTTCCAGAGATTCATCCGCGCTTTTTTGCAGTGGCGAATTCAGCTTCAGTTCGGTTAACGGCGACGCGAGCACCGAACCTTGCGTCAGAATCACGGAGCGCTCGACGAAATTCTCCAGCTCGCGCACATTCCCCGGCCACTCCCACGCCTTCAGCGCATCCATGGTTTTTTTCGGAATGCTGGTGATGGATCGGTTCATCCGCCGCGCGAACTTCTGCACAAAATGTTCCACCAGCACCTGAATGTCCTCCCGCCGTTCCCGTAACGGGGGCACGCGGATTGGAAAAACGTTCAGGCGGTAATACAGATCGCTGCGAAACTCGTTCTCTCGCACGGCGTCCGCCAAGTCGCGGTTGGTGGCCGCAATCAAACGAAAGTCCACCTTCAAGGTTTGCGTTCCACCCAGGCGTTCGAACTCCTGGTCCTGCAAAACCCGCAGCAGTTTTGGTTGCAGCGCCAGCGAAATCTCCCCAATCTCGTCAAGGAACAACGTGCCCTTGTCCGCCAGTTCGATTCGTCCAATTTTTTTGCTCACCGCTCCGGTGAATGCCCCCTTTTCATTTCCGAATAATTCGCTTTCCAGCAGCCCCGAGGGGATGGCGGCGCAATTCAATTTGATGAAACTGTTGCCGGTGCGCTGGCTCATCCAGTGGACGGCACGCGCCACCAGTTCCTTGCCGGTTCCGGTTTCGCCCAGCAGGAGCACGGTGGCATTGGTGGCCGCCACTTTCCCCACCTGCTCCATGACCGACTGCAGGGCCTTGCTCTGGCCGATGATGTCGCCAAATCCGAGCTCGGCATTGATTTCCTGCTCCAAATAGAGCTTTTCTTCGGTCAGCTTTTTCTGCGCTTCGCGTAACGCTTCCCTAGCCTCCCGGAGCTCGGTGATGTCCTCAATCAGACCTATCTCCCACCGGCGGCTGTCTGCCTTGCTCCCCATCGACGTCACCAGAAGCCTCACCCAGCGCACCGACCCATCGGGCCGAAGATACCTTTTTTGCATCTCGAAATGGTCCAGCTTTTCCTCGGCCAGTAGCCGCGGGTTTTCACTGCCGCGCGCAATATCGTCGGGGTGGGCAATGCTCCTGACGTCGGTGCGCAGCAGTTCCTCCTGGCTGCGGCCGGTAATTTCGCAAAACTTCGGATTGACTTGCAGGAATTGACCGGTAAGCGAATCCACGAGCGCGATGCCAAGCGGAGAGCGCTCGTAGACCGTCCGGAACCGCAGTTCGCTTTCCCGCAACGCTCTCTCCGCCAGCTTTTGCNNTCGAGCAGCGGAACCACATTCGCCAAGGTCTCGCACTCGGTGCCATCGTCATAGACCAGGGTGAGCGCCCGTCCATACTCCGGCCTTCCGGAGGCCGCGGCTTGCTGCATGGGCAGCAAATCCACCGGGACCTCCACCCCATTTTCCATCAGCCGCAACGCGGGCCGCTCGTCGGGCGGCGCGCTCTTGGAGATGTTGCTGCCGGCTGGCACGCGCATCTGTTCGTAAGCGGCGCGATTGCCTGTCATCCGCCGGCACTCCAAGTCATGCGCGATGCAAACGGCAACCGGCACCGCCTCCAGCACCGTCTCAAGTTCTTTCGCCCGGGCCCGTTCCCGCGCTTCACTCTGCCGTAACGTCTCCTCCGCCCGCTTCCGCTCGGTAACATCCCGCCCCACGCAAGCCACGCGATCGACTCCCGCCGGACCTTCTATCGGCAAATAGGTGATTGATATATCCCGAGAGCCCATCGCCGGATAATCGTGCCTGAGTTCGTAGCTGACGACCTGCCCCAGGAAACACTCATCGAGTTTTTCCTGGACCACCGCGGCAAAGACCTCTGGACCCTGTATCTCCGCTACCCGACGTCCTACCACCTGTTCTCTCGTCAACTCCCGATAGCCCAGGAACGCCCGGTTGGCGAGCACGTACCGGTAATCGCGATCCACCACCACGATCATCTCTTCCAGATTTTCCACCACGCGCTCAAACTCCAGCAGTCGCTCCTGCGCTGCCTTCCGCGCCGTGATGTCGCGCGCAGTGGTTACGCCATACTCGCGATCGAGTTGAACCTTTCGAAAATTCACCTCCACCGGAAGCGCGGTTCCATCCTTGCGTCGATGCACCCTTTCCATGGTGATGAAGCCTGCCTCCCGCACATGCTGCCGGACCTGCGCGCGAAAACTTTCGTCGATCTCCTTGTCGATGTCATAAACGGTCATCGACAAAAGCTCTTCCCGGCTGTACCCAAGCTGCAGGCATGCCCTCTCGTTCACATCCAGAAAACGCAGCGTCTCCGGATCCATTACCTCGATCGCATCGTTCGATTGGTCCAGCAGGGTCCGGAACAGGGTCAGTTCGTGGAGCGTTCGCTCCTGTTCGCGCAGCGTCTTCATCAGTGTTTCGTTGGAATCGCGCAGGGCTTTTTCCGCCAGCACCCGTTCGGTGACGTCGTGTCCGATGCCGCGCACAATCGGGGTCTCCACACCCTCGGTGCGGAGCGTGGCGTGATACTCCAGGATGCGCTTTTCTCCGGTTCGGGTGACCACCGACATCAGGCCGCGAGACTCCCCCATGCTTTCGATCTCGCGGAGATAGCCATCGAACTCAGCGTGGAATTTCGGGTCGATGAAATCCCGCATCGGCTTCCGCAGCACTTCTTCTACGCTGTAACCCAGCAGACGCGCTGGAACGGGATTGACCAAAAGGAATCGGCCTTGAAGGTCGTGGATGCACAGCAGGTCCCGGCTGTGCTCAACCAGGTCGCGATACCAGTCTTCGTTTTCTTCCAGAACCCGCCGGATTGGGTCCCACGCCGCTGGCAAGTCTTCCGGAAAGTGTCGGGTTCGTTCCCCAGGGTGCAAAGCCATGGCTCACCCTTAAGCGAGTCCGCTGGGATCCTTGTAACTTAACGATCGGCCAGATTGAATTCCAGCGGCCGCCAACTTCATGGTCCCAGAGTTATTCGACAGTCTGCTCCAGGATCCGCATGTTTGAACTTATCCGAGTTAGTAACCTGCGCTCGGCTTGTCGCGGCAAGTGTACCAGAATATTGATTTCGCCACATCTGCGAGGGCAAGCCCCAGTTGCCCGGGGGGGGAAGGAACCCAGGCCCGGAGCCCACTCTGCTAAACTTTCCAGTTTCCTTCTTTGGCCGGGCAATCTCGAGCGAGGCGATGATGGCGATTCAACAGGTGGGAGTGATAGGGGCGGGCACGATGGGCAACGGCATTGCCCACGTATTTGCGCGCTGCGGGTTCAAGGTTGCGATCTGCGATGTGGAGCAGCGCTTCCTCGATCGCGGGCTGGCGACGATTGCGAAGAACCTGGATCGCGAGGTGGCGAAGAACAAGATTACCGCGGACGACAAACTTTCGACGCTGGGGCGCATTACGGCGGTGGTGGATCGGGAGAAACTCGCGGAATGCGATCTGGTGATTGAGGCGGCGACGGAGAAATTTGAGATCAAAGCCGAAATTTTCCGCCAACTCGATCGCCTGATGAAGGCGAAGCCGGAGGTGATTCTGGCTTCGAATACGTCTTCGATTTCGATCACCAGGATTGGCGCGCTGACCGGACGCCCCGACAAAGTTATTGGGATGCACTTCTTTAACCCGGTGCCGGTGATGAAGCTGGTCGAAGTAATTCGCGGCCTGGCGACCTCGCAGGCTACGTTCGAGACGGTGCGCGAGCTGGCGTTGAAGCTGGAGAAGACGCCGGTGGAGGTGAATGACGCTCCGGGATTTGTGTCGAACCGGGTGCTGATGCCGCTGCTGAATGAGGCGATGTACGCGGTCATGGAGGGCGTGGCCACGGCCGAGGCGGTGGATGAAGTGTTCAAGCTGGGGATGGCGCATCCCATGGGGCCGCTGACGCTGGCCGACTTTATCGGGCTCGATGTGTGTCTGGACATCATGCGGGTGCTGCAGGATGGGCTGGGCGATCCGAAATACCGGCCATGTCCGCTGCTGATCCGGATGGTGGATGCGGGCTGGCTGGGACGCAAGAGCGGGCGCGGGTTCTACACATACTCGTAAGATGGAGACATGACGACAGGCTCGGGCGGAATACTTCCTGAAGGAAAATCTGGCGGCGACGTCCTTTATTACCTGCTGGCGGCGATGTCGGGTGTCCTGGCGGGGTGGCTGGACATCAAAGTGGGTGATTTGCTGCTGACGGCGATGGTGGTGCTGGCGGCGAACATGGTGCTTGGATTTCTGAGCCCGCGCCGGCCCTGGCGCTGGGTCGTGCTGGTCGGAGTGTTCGTGCCGGTGGTGGAGTGGCTGGCGTATTTCTTTCTCTCGGAAAAGCCGGAGCGGGCGCAGATCTACGAGTCTTTTCTCGCGTTCGTTCCAGGAATTGCGGGCGCGTTCGGCGGAGCCATGGGGCGGGGTGTGGTGGACAATCTGTTTGCGGGGAAGTGAAGTCCACTAGAGTGGTTTCCGTGTGCTTCCGGTGGTTCAAGAGTTGCGATTACCAGGGCAGTCCCCCCAAAGGTACCGACTCCTGAAAAACGTTCCCGTTTCCACAGCCCGTAAGGGTAAGCTACGTCTATGGGAGTGTCGGTGTCGGTGCTGGCTAGCGGCAGTCGTGGGAATTGCGCGCTGGTGACGACGAGTTCAACGCGCATCCTGGTGGATGCCGGTCTGTCGGGACGCGAAACCTTCAAGCGGCTGCGCGCGGTGGGTGAGCGTACGGAGGAAATCTCCGCCATCCTGATCACGCACGAGCACTCCGACCACGTTGCCGGCTTGCAGCGGCTGGCCACAAAGCTGAACGTGCCCGTCTTTATCACCGCGTCCACCCATCAGGCCTGGAGCCGGGCAGTGCGTGACAATGACGCCAAGGGCGCGTTGCCGGAGCTGCCGAAATCGGAACACTTCTCGGCGGGTCGCGGTTTTTGTGTGGGTGATATCGAGGTCATGCCTTTCACGATCCCCCACGATGCGGCCGACCCGGTGGGCTTTACGTTTCGCGCCGAGGGCGTCAAGATCGGCTTTGCCACGGACCTGGGTTACATGCCGACTAACGTACGGAACCATTTGCGCGGGTGCAGCGTATTAGTGATGGAGTCGAATCACGATGTGGAGATGCTGCGTTCGGGTCCATACCCCTGGTCGGTGAAGCAGCGGGTGATGAGCCGGGTGGGGCATCTGTCCAATGAGGCGCTCGCGGAATTCTTCTCCAGCGATTATGATGGAGGAGCAGAATACTTAATTTTGGCGCATTTGTCTGAACAGAACAATCATCCTGAAATCGCGCGAGCCGCAGCGGAACAAGCGCTCGGCAGCCGTCAGGGGCTGTGGCGCAACCATGTGCTGCTGGCAACCCAGACCGAAGTTCTCGAATCCATCCGGTTATAGCCTCTTATGAGTGAGTGTGTTGAACCGATGGTAGGGAAAATCCTTGCGGGATGGCGCTACGATATTTCTGGCCTGGCTCCGGAAATGCGGGGCGACTACGAACTGCATTTCGCCGGATGCGAGCACTGCAGCAAGCGGCAGAAACTGCACCGCATCATCGATATTTCCCTGATTGTGCTGGCGTCGGCCTCGGCCGCGGTTTTTCTGCTGGCATTTGCCGTGATCCGTCATTTTGGGCCGCGCCACGCCTTCTGGCTGGAGGTGGGCGCGCTCGCGGGATTTGCGCTGTCGGCGCTGATCTGGCTGATCGTCGCCGTGGCTACGCCGGCGCCCATGGCGGTGGTGGATGTGGCCATGCTCGGAGCGCGACATGTGCATGACCGGTTGCCGGCGGAAATCCGCGAAAAACTGCCGGAAGAAATACGAGTGAAGCTCACTGGATCGTAATGGTGGCTGCCCCCTGCTTTGCTGCGCTGCGGATGTGTCTCCCTCCTCTTCATTATTCTTGGCAACGGGAACTTTGTGTTTGACACATGATTCTTGCGCATGAGGAGGTCAGGTGCGGGCGTTGATCTGGAGTGTCCTGGCAATCGGCCTGTTGGTAACTGTTGCTGAAGCGCAGGACCTCGCTCCCGGGAGTGATCCGCAGGATCAAACCAACCAAAAGCAAGATCAGACCCGGCAGAATCAAGCTCCGGCAGAGCCAAAGACAGACATGCCGGGCATGGACATGCAAGGCGACATGCAAGGCATGGATATGCCGGCGACGCCGCCGTGGATGCCGTCGCCTCACAATGGTTCGGGCACAGGCTGGCAGCCGGCGGCCGCGGCCTTGCATTCATGGATGAAGCCGGTGGGCGCGTGGGATCTGATGGCGCACGGCACGGTTTTTGCGGATTACAACCAGCAGGGCGGCCCGCGCGGCGAGGGTAAGGCTGAGTCGGTGAACTGGCTGATGCTGATGGAACAGCACAAGCTGGGGCAGGGCAGCATCATGTTTCGCGAAATGTTTTCTGGCGAGTCGCTGACCGCGCCACATCCCGGATTTCCCGAGCTTTTCCAGACCGGCGAAACCTATCATGGTCAACCGCTGGTCGATCACCAGCATCCCCACAACGTGTTTTCAGAACTCTCGTTCAATTACACGGTTCCGATCGAAAAGGAACTTTCCTGGGAATTTTATGGCGCCGCCGCGGGTGAACCGGCGCTCGGTCCGGTGGCGTACATGCACCGCGCTTCCGCGTCGGAGTTGCCGATGGCGCCCTTGTCTCATCATTTGCAGGATTCCACGCACACCAGTTTTGGTGTGATCACCACGGGAATCGTAGTGGACCGGTGGAAGATCGAAGGCTCAGTGTTCAATGGCCGCGAGCCGGGCGAGAAGCGCTACGGCATTCAGTTGGCGGCGCTTGATTCCTGGTCGGCGCGCTTGAGCGTCGCCCCATCCAGCAACTGGACCGCGCAGTACAGCTACGGCCGGCTGGAGCGTCCCGAGGCGCTGGAACCGGGCAGCCAGCGCCGGCAGACGGCTTCCGTCGAATATGTGCGGCCGTTTGTGCGGGGCTCCTGGGCAACGACGGTGGTATGGGGACGTGTGCACAAGGAAGTTGACAGCCGCAATCTGAACAGTTACTTACTGGAGACGACGGCTAACTTCAGGTCGCGCAGTTATGCGTTCTCGCGGATGGAACTGGTCGACAAGGATGAGTTATTTCCCGGCGACCCATTGCGTCCGAGCTTCCGCATTGGAGCTTACACTTTTGGAGGCGCGCACGACCTGGTTCAGAGCCAGTTCTGGCAGTTAGCCCTGGGTGCGGACCTGACCTTCTACTCCAAGGCCTCAACCCTGGACTCCACCTATGGGAATAACCCAGTTTCGTTCCAGGTTTTTCTGAGAGTTCGCCCAGCATTGAGCCATCATGATCATTAGAACCACGAGGCCTTGCCAAGGGTGGTTCTGAGGCAAGATATTTCATGACGAGGTTCGAGTTTAAGTGCAGAATCAGTGGTTATGCGAGCCGCGGTAACTCTGGTGCGACAGATTCAGATCGCCATGCTGGTGAGCATTGCGCTCTACGCGGCGGCGGGAGAAATGCTTGCCCGGACAACTGTCCGGGAGCCAGCGAATACTCTGTTTCACGCCCTCTCTTTTATTTCGATCAGCCTGGTGGGCGCCAGCGTGGTGGTGCGGCGGACACTGGTCTTGCCGTCCGAAGTTTTGTTAAGAGAAACGCCGGACGATATCGTAACCTTGGCGCGCTGGAGAACGGGCTACCTGGTCTTGTACTCCTTGTGCGAGGTGTTGGGCCTGTTTGGGCTGGTTCTGCGGATGGCTGGCTTTACGCTTGCGCACGTCTGGGGTTTCTACTTGGGCGGATTTCTGCTGCTCCTGCTGTACTTTCCCCGAGCGCCGCGCTCCGAATTCAGCTGATCGGGATTACTGGCCTGGGTTATCTGGGAGCAGGGCCCAGCCCAGTCGACGGGCGTCAGTCAATCTCTGGCGTGGACTGGCGGCGATATCTCCACCATAGAAACAGGATCACAGCCACGGCAGCAATCAAAGCGGCAATATTGAAGCCCTCCAGGGCACGCAGCAAATGGCGCCAATGTTGGCCGAAGAGATATCCTGCGCTGGCGATGGCAGTAACCCAGACAACGGCACCCAGGAAGTTGAAGAGAGTAAAAATTCGCCAGCGCATGCGCAGCACGCCGGCCAGCGGTCCGGCGAAGACGCGCATGCCGAAGACGAAGCGGGCAAAGAAAATGCCGGCCGCGCCATAGCGGTCGAACATCTTCTCCCCGCGCTTGAGCGCGGCCGGCGAAATTCGAAAAAAACTTCGATAGCGATCGAGCAAGGGCCGCCCGCCGTAGTGGCCCAAGGCGTAGCCCAGGTTGTCGCCGAGCGTGGCGGCACAGGTGGCAACCACGATGATCCAGCCGAGATGGAGCTGGTGTTCGGAATAGGCCAGAAAACTCGCCAGCAGGAGCGTGGTCTCGCCGGGGACGGGAAGGCCGGCGTTCTCGCAGAGCAATGCCAGAGCCACGGCCCAGTAACCGTAGTCGGCGACGAATGCACGCAGCGAGTGAAAAATCGTGTGGTCCATGATGAAGCAAGTTCTCAGTTCCCGGTTCCCAGTTCTCAGAAAAGAGGGTTTTACTGAGAACTGAGAGCCGAGAACGGGAACTGATCAGTTTCGTTTTTCGGCGGTGAGAAAATCGACTAGCGCGCGGTTGAAGTCCTCGGGCGCTTCTTCGTAGGGCAGGTGGCCGACGCCCTTGAACGCCACGAGTCTCGCGTCGCGAAAATTACGGCGCAGCGGCTCGGCGGATTGGAAATGAACGGCGCGGTCCTTCGTTCCCCAGATCAGGAGCGTGGGGTAGTCGCGAATTCCGGGGAGCGCCGCCCGCAGTTCCGCGAGGTCCGCCGTCCAACTGGTTACGATGCGCGAGCCATGCCGGAAGCCGTGGTTCTTGAGGACGGGCATGCGGTAGCCGTCGAGCGAATCGGGTGGAATTTTCGATCCGTCACCGAACATGCGGCGCAGCCACAGATAGTCGAGAGAGCGCCAGCGCTCGATGGTATTGCGGAAAAGCAGGCCGCCGAAAGCGCTGCCCAAGAACGGTGCCAGCCGCTTGCCATGCGGCGACCAGGGATTGACGGGAGCCACCAGGATCAGTCGCTGGAGCCGCGAATCGTGGCGCTCTGCACAAAGGGCCGCGACCATGATGGCAACGCCGCCGCCGTGGGATGTGCCCAGCAAGTCGAAATTCCCGATGCCTAACTCGTTGGTAAATTGCAATACGCGCTCGGCGGTCGCGCGCACGGTGCAATCCATGCCCTCAATCGCGGTCGACAAGCCAGCGCCCAGATTGTCGATGGCGTAAACGGTCGCATGGTGCGCCAGTTCCGGGATGGTGAATCTCCAGGAAAAGGAATACCCCATCAACCCGTGAATCAGGATGAGCGGCGGGCCTGACCCGGCTTTGAGGTAGCGCATGCGTCCCTTGGGAAGATCGAGCCAGCGCTCTTCGATGGCAATTCCAGCCGTGGCCGGGATCGTGTTGCGGTCGCCGGACGGAATTGATGCCTGGTGAAAATTTTGCGCTTTGATGGGCAACGAAATCCTCGCAGACAGATTCTTACAGGGTGATATCGCCTCTAACGCTTGGGGAGCCGACTCCTGGCTCCCCATTTTTTCGTCTCTATCTCTTCTTCATCTCTTCTTCCGCTTCTTGCCCAGCAATTTCTTGAGCACTTTGATCCCTTTATCCACGTGCTTTTCTTGCAGCAGGAACGGCGGCAGGAAACGCAGCACGGTGTCCTGGGTCGCGTTGAAAAGGACACCCTCCGCCAATGCCTGCTCCACCAGCGGGCGCGCGGGAATGTCGAGCACGAGGCCCTGGATCAATCCGCGGCCGCGCGCTTCGCGAGTGGCGGCGTACTTGTCGACCAGTTCCTGGAGTTGCTGATGCAGGTATCCGCCAACCTTCACGACGTTTTCGAGCAGGTGCTCTTCTTCGACGATGGCGAAATATTCGAGGGCGACGCGGCACGCCAGCGGCCCCCCGCCAAAAGTCGTGCCATGCTGCCCAGCGGAAATCGCGGAGGCGAAATGTTCTTTCGA
>PMBA01000145.1:10642-20752 GCA_003152795.1 Acidobacteriaceae bacterium
GCGCGCAGGAAATCTTCGGAGCACTCCAGGATTCCGCCTTCGCCAAAGATGGGCTCGAGGACGATGGCGCAAGTGTTGGCATTGACTGCGGCGCGCAGCGCTTCGACGTCGTTCTGCGCCACAAAGGTAACGTTGTCGAGGAGCGGCTCAAATCCTTTGCGGTACTTGTCCTGGCCGGTCAGGGACATGGCGCCAAAGGTGCGGCCGTGATACGACCCCTGGAGCGCCACCAACTGAGACTTGGCATCGCCGCCCGCCCGGTGTCCGGCGAGGCGAGCCAACTTGATAGCGCCTTCCATGGCCTCGGTGCCGCTGTTGGAGAAGAAGACGCGGTCCAGACCCGAAAGCTGGCAGAGGCGCTCGGCGAGTTGTCCCTGGTATTCGTTGTAATAGAGATTCGAAAGGTGAATGACGCGGGCCGCCTGCTCACGGATGGCTTTCACAATGCGAGGATGAGCATGCCCCAGCGCGTTGACCCCCAGGCCGGCCACGAAGTCGAGATACTTCTTGCCTTCGAAGTCGTAGAGGAAAACGCCCTTGCCACGCTCAAAGCCTACGGGATACCGGTTGTAGGTGGGAAGAAGGAAGCGCTTTTCAAGATCGATGATTTGTTCCAGGCGAGACATAACTAGATTCTAAAACGAGGGCGACGAAGAAGCGATTGCGGCATCGGGAGGGGAATGGCTCGGTTCAGGGAAACTCTGATTGAGTGGCTGCGGAAAGGCGCAAACCACGGGGTCTCACGGGGGGGATCGGAGAGTTAATCAGGGCAAGCGGATTTCCGATCTCTGCTAGAATGCGTGCAATATTGTGGGGTGTCCATGTTCCGAACCGCCTGGTTGCTGATTGCGATTGCCTTGCCTGCGCTGGCGCAGAAGTCCGCCAACGATTCCCGTCTGAAGCACGCCTTCCGAGAGCCTGAGAGGAACGGGTGGACATTTGTCCATCTGGAGGGCCAACCCGCNNGCGCTGGAAGAGTCCCACGACAACAAGAAAGACTGGCAGTTTTTTCGCGAGGCGGCGCGCACCATGATGTGGCCGCATATCGAGCAGGAGTACCGCGAGGAATTGCAAGGCATCGTGGATGGGGCGAACGCGAAGGGCGTGAAACTGGATTTGTGGGACGTGGTTGCGCTCAACGGAGCGGAGGAGTGGGGATACTACGTCAAACAATACGACAAGGAGCACGGCATTCAGTCGTCCGCATCGCTGGTGGCGCCGGAGCATTGCAGCGCGTTTGTGGCGACGGGCAGTTATACAAAAGACGGAAAAATCGTTATCGCGCACAACAATTGGACCAGCTATCTCGACGGCCAGCGCTGGACGATCATTTTCGATATCGTTCCCGCGAAGGGCAGCCGCATGCTGATGGACGGATTGGCGGGCTTCATCCACAGCGCGGATGATTTCGTGGTGAATTCCGACGGAATCGCGATCACGGAAACCACCATCGGCCACTTCTCCGGCTATGATCCGGCGGGGATTCCGGAGTTTGTGCGGGCGCGCAAGGCGGCGCAGTATTCCAAGTCGATCGATGACTTTGCCCGCATCATGAAAGAGGGCAACAACGGCGGCTACGCCAACAACTGGCTGCTCGCCGACGTGAAGAACAACGAAATCGCCAGCCTCGAACTGGGTTTGAAAAACGTCACGCTGGAACGCAAGAAAGACGGGTACATCGTGGGCTCCAACTTTCCAGTCAACCAGAACCTCATCCGCGAAGAAACGGACTTCGACACCAGGGACATGAGTGCGAGCGCCAATGCCCGTCACGTCCGGTGGGAACAGTTGATGGCCGAAAACAAGGGCAAGATCGACATGGCTGCGGCGCAACAATTTCTGGCGGATCATTACGACACTTTCTCCAAGAAGGAAGAAGCGAGCGAGCGTACCCTGGACGGGCACATCGATTTGTCGGCGCGGGGATCTCAGCCCTGGCAGCCGCCATTCGGAAATGCCGGGGCGGTGCAGAACAAGGCGGCCGATGCCGCGATGGTAGCCCACATGTCATTCACCGCGGCCGCCGGCCATGCCTGTGGCAAGAGCTTCAAGGCGCAAGAGTATCTGCGGGAGCATCCGGAGTTCAATTGGGAGCAAGGGTTGCTGCGGGACATGAACGCGTTTCCCTGGACCACGTTTTCGGTGGCCAAGTAGCCCCCCAGCAGTGGAGTGACGGGAGCAACTCTCAGGATTGGTTTGGGAGTTTGGGAGTACCCTTAGGGTTTTCTGGGTCGAGTCCGGCGGCCATCATGATGGCGCGCCCAAGTTCCTCTGGGGAAACGGGAAATCCCTGGGATGGCGGCTGACCACCGGCATCTTCTTCGGCAGTGGGCGCGACGAAGCGATAGCCCCTTCCGACCACGGTCTGCAGATACTTTGGTTCATCGGCGTCGTCCGCCATGGCGCGGCGGATCTTGCGGATGGCGGTATTGATTCCCTGTTCGACGTCGACGAATACGTCTTTACCCCACAACTCGCTGGAGATCTGCTCGCGCGTAACCAGTTGCCCCCGCTTTTCGACCAGGAACATGATCAATTGCAGCGGCAGTCCCTCCAACCGAATCGGCTTGCCTAGACGGCAAAGCTGAAAGCGGCCGTAATCGAGTTCGAAATCGTCGAAGCGGATTTTCTTGTCCGGCAAAGAAAAACTCCTCAGCCCAGGTTGGTCGAGCGCGGGGCATCGCCGCCCGGTTGGATGGGGGAAACACCCGTCCCTCCACCGCGGGGCTCATCACGCCAACGCCGCCCGGGAAGCGGCAAGCCGCGTCCCATGGGAAACATGAGCGTCAGAGATTCTGTTCTGCGGGGCTTGCGATGTCAAGCACCCGACGCCGAATTTCTTCAGATCAGTCCAGACGGCTTCAGACTGGCTCCATGGACGATTTCAGGAAACAGGCGCAAGATCACACTCACTTGCGGGATATGCTCACCTCTCCTAGGCGAGTCAGGTGGGCCCAGTAAGTGGGGGGTTCGGGAAACGGGGAAGGTTCACGAACCCCCCCAACACCAAAGCAGGGTTTGGGCACGTCACCTCACTTCAGTTCAGAAGCACGCCGACCACGAAATCCGCCAACTCCCTCAAGCTTACCCAGCACCCAGACCCTCTTCCCGCTTCGCAAATGGGTGCGCGGTGAAACTCCAATTCTTGGGCCTCCGCGCTTGAAGTCGCATTGATAACGCGGCACTTACGGCATGCCTGAAGGCCATCGTTGATACGAACCGTACCGGCAGGATGAGAGCTATGGCATCCCAAAAAGCAGAAGCAACCTTCCATAATTCATAGTCGCTATCCACAATCCTCTCTATAATTATGGAAGTTGCTCTCTGGACGCGACTTAGTAGCATCGGGCAGGATTGGAAGGTGGCAGTGAAGTTGCTTATATCTAACTGGCGACGAATCTCTGGCTGCGCCGCCGCGCAACGGTCCCAGCCCATGAACCGCGAATTTGAGGCCCGGTTTACCGCCATCCTGCTGACTCTCCTCACAGTAGCCGCAGTACTGTTTGCCGGTTTCAACTACAAGATCGAGCACCAGTCGGCGATACCCGACGACGGTGCGTGGTGGATGGACCGGAACGGACGTCTGGTAGCGGATCGACTGGAGCCGAACGGTCCGGCGGAGCGGGCCGGAATCCGCCGAGGGGACGAGGTGGTCAGCGTCAACGGCCGCGCGGTTGATACTGCCGCGGCGGTGACGCGGCAGCTTTACTACTCGGGCGTCTGGTCGAAGGCGACTTACTCGCTGGTCCGCGGTTCGGTTCCTCTTGATGTGGAAGTCGTGCTGGCTCCGGCCGAGCGCTCCATGAACGATTGGCTGCGGCTGATTGCGCTCATTTACCTGGGCATTGGGCTCTATGTACTGTTGCGGCGCTGGACGGCGGTCGGTTCCACGCACTTTTACATTTTCTGCCTGGTGTCGTTTGTTTTTTACTCGCTGCACTACACCGGCAAGTTCAACGCGTTTGACTGGATCGTGCTGTGGGCCAATGAAGTCGCGTGGCTGCTGCAGCCAGCGTTGTTTCTGCACTTCGCATTGACCTTCCCGGAACGGCGGGAGTTCGTCAGCAAGCATCGCTGGTCGATTCCGCTGCTCTATCTGCCGGGAGCGGTCCTGCTCGGAATCCAGTTGCTGGCGCTGAACTTCCTGAAAGCCAGCGCTTCGCTGCTCTTTAACCTGAACCGGGTGCACTGGGCTTATCTGACGGTCTTCTTCGTCTCGGCCGCGGCGGTTCTGTGGCACAACTACCGCCAGGCCACGACTCCGATTCTGCGGCAGCAGCTCAAGTGGATTACGCGCGGCACCATCCTCGCCATAACCCCGTTCACGCTCTGCTACGTTTTGCCGTACCTGTTCGGAGTGATGCCTTCGATCGCCATGAAGGTGTCGGTGCTCTCGCTGGGACTGCTGCCGCTGACTTTTGGATACGCCATTTTCCGCTACCGCTTGATGGACGTGGACCTGATCTTCAAGCGCGGCATGGCGTATACGCTGGCGGCCGCGGCCATCGTGGGAGCGTACTTCGCCGGCGTAGCCGCGATTGCGGAACTGGTGCACACACGCGTGCCCAGTTCCGGACCCTACGGCTTGATGGTGGCGATCGTGGTCACCGCGCTCCTGTTCGATCCGGTGCGGAAATGGATTCAGGAAAGGCTTGACCAGTTCTTCTACCGCACAGGCTACGACTACCGGCGCACGCTGATCGAGTTCGGACGCGAGTTGAGTTCGGAGACCGATCTCGACAAGATGCTTTCCTCGCTGGTAGACCGGCTGGCGCGCACGCTGCTGGTGGATCGCATCGCGATTTTCCTTGGCAACAGCGACTCTTCGCGCTTTGAACTGTCGAAGTCGTTCGGCATCGCCCACGTCACTGGTCTCGATCTGTCGTTCCTGGCGAAACCGCGGATCGAGGACGCCGCCGGGCATATCTTCTTCGAGAACACGCGCCAGTTACCGCGGGAGAATGCCGCCGCGCAGGAAGCCATCGGCCGTCTGGATCTCAACTACTACATTCCCTGCCACGCGAGGCAAAAGACCATCGCCTTCCTGGGACTGGGCAAGACCATGGAAGGCGACTTTCTTTCCAGCGAAGATGTGGAGTTGCTCGAGGCGCTGGCGGGGTACATCGGCATCGCGATCCAGAACGGGCGGCTGTACGCCTCGCTCGAGCAGAAGGTCAGCCAGTACGAGAGGCTCAAGGATTTCAACGAGAACATTGTGGAATCCATCAACGTCGGCGTGATGGCGGTGGATCTGCAAGATCGCATCGAGTCCTGGAACTCGCAGATGGAAGTGATGTATGCCCAGCCGCGCTGGCAGGTGGTGGGGCGCTCGTTGAGCGAGGTTTTCCCGGCGGCCTTCGCGGAGGAGTTTTACCGCGTTCGGCAGAATCCGGGCATCCACAATCTCTATAAGTTCCGGCTGGCGACTCCCACGGGCGAATCGCGCATTGTGAATGTTGCGATGGCGCCGCTGGTGACCCGCAAGTTCAACGTGGTGGGGCGGCTGGTGATCATGGACGACATCACGGAGAGGATCGAACTTGAAGTCCAGCTCACCCAGGCCGACAAGCTTTCTTCGATCGGACTGCTTGCGGCTGGCGTGGCGCACGAAGTGAATACGCCGCTGGCGGTGATCTCGTCATACACGCAGATGCTGGCCAAGCAGTTGCAATCGGACCCGCAGAAAGCGGGTCTGCTGGAAAAAATCACCAAGCAGACATTCCGCGCCTCGGAGATCGTGAATAATCTGCTGAACTTTTCCCGCACCACGGGCACGGAACTGACGGAAGTGAGCCTGAACAAAGTGATCGCGGACACTCTGGCGCTGCTCGATCACCAGTTCAAGGTGGCGCACATCCAGGTGCAGCCCGAGCTCTACGAGAACCTGCCTTTGATTCAGGGCAACGCCGGACGGCTGCAGCAAGTGTTTCTGAATTTGTTTCTGAATGCCAAGGACGCGATGGCGGGCGGCGGCGTGCTGAACGTGGCGACGCAGAACGGCGAGTTTGTCAGCGTGCGCGTGTCCGACACCGGCTCGGGCATTGCGCAGGAACATATTCAGCGCATCTACGACCCATTTTTCACCACCAAGACGTCTCCCGCGGAAGGCCAGAATCGCGGCACCGGCCTTGGGCTTTCTGTTACCTACGGCATCATCCAGGAACACGCGGGCAATATCCGCGTGGAGAGCCGCCCGGGCGAAGGCACCACCTTCACCCTGGATTTCCCGTTGATCAGGAAGGCGATCCATGTCTGAGCTAGCAATTTCTGAAGTCACCGCCATCCCGCGCCGGAGCACACCGGAAAACACGCAGCCGCAAAGCGCGGGCCGAATCCTCATCATTGACGACGAGGCGGAAATCCGCGAGTCGCTGGAGACTCTGCTCCAGCTCGAGGGATACACCGTCGTGGTTGCGGAAAACGGATTGGAAGGTCTGGCGCAGATTGGAGAGCGCGCTTTTGACGTGGTTTTGCTCGACCTGGCGCTTCCCGACAAGAACGGGATGGATGTGCTCGCAGAGATTCGCCTGCTGCGGGCACAGCAGGCGGTCATCATGATCACAGCCTATGGAACGGTGGAGAACGCGGTGCGCGCCATGCAGTCCGGCGCCACCAACTTCATCCAGAAACCCTGGGACAATGAGAAACTGCTGGCCGACGTGCGCGCCGCCGTCGCCCGCCAGAAGGCGGAAGAAGAAAATATTCAGCTGAAGCGCGCCCTCAAGCAACGCTACAACTTCGAGCACATCGTGGGCAAGAGCGAGCCCATGCTGAAGATTTTCGATCTGGTCGCCCAGGTGGCGCCCAGCCGGTCGACCGTACTGCTGCAAGGCGAAAGCGGGACGGGCAAGGAACTGATCGCCAAGGCGATTCATCTGAATTCCACCCGGCGCGACAAGCCGTTTGTGCCCGTCAACTCCGGGTCCACTCCGCCCGATTTGCTCGAATCCACGCTTTTCGGCCACGTCAAAGGCGCGTTTACCAGTGCGGTTACGTCCAAGAAGGGGCTGTTCGAAGTTGCCGACCGGGGCACGCTGTTCCTCGACGAGATCGGCACCATGAGCATGGACACGCAGAGCAAGATTCTGCGCGTGTTGCAGGACCGCAAGTTTATGCACCTGGGCGGTGTGCAGGAAATCCAGGTGGATGTGCGGATCATCGCCGCCACCAACGTGGATCTTCGCCAGATGGTGAAAGAAGGCCGCTTCCGCGAAGACCTGTTCTATCGTCTCAACGTCATCAGCATCGACCTGCCGCCGCTCCGCCAGCGCCGCGAAGACATTCCTCTGCTGGTGCAGCACTTCCTGCAGAAGTATTCCGAGGAAAATGAGCGGCCCCGGCGCCGCATCACCACCGAAGCGCTGCGCCCGCTCGTAAGCTATTCCTGGCCCGGCAACGTCCGCGAACTGGAGAACACCATCGAACGCGCGGTGGTGCTCTCTTCCGACAGCGACATTGGGCTCGATCTGCTTCCCGATCACGTCGTGGGCCGGGGCAGTTCGGTTCCGGTTATGGATGCGAATGCCGGAGCCACTCTGTTCGGCATTATGGAAGACTGCGAACGGCGGATCATCGTCGACATGCTGGAGAAATGCGGCTGGAACCAGACCGAAGCGGCGGAACGCTTTCATGTCCCGCTCTCCACGCTCAATCAGAAAATCAAGCGGCTGGCGATTGAGATCAAGAAGAAGAGCCGGGAAGCGTAACTGCCGCAGTGGTGGAGCTTAGCCCGTCTCGCTCTCGCCCTTTTGGCTCGCCCGGTCGCCTGAGGCCGGGCAAACCGCGTCTGCGCGGGAAAATAATGATATGCACTTTCCGCTCTGCTATAGTTCCTTGAGCAGACAGTCCCCCGACCCGACATGGCGTTCGAACTAGAACTGATTTCGCCCATTGAAGTCGCCAAAGATTTTGCGCTGGCGGTTCAGGAATACACCCTGCTGTCACTGCAATCGCTGGCCAATTTTTTCCGCCGGCCGGTGTACATGGGCGATATGCTGCAGCAGGCGGACCTGATCGGCGTGGGCTCTCTGCCCATCGTAATTCTGACGGGACTCTCGGTTGGCGCGCTCCTGGCATTGAACGCGGCCAGCACGTTGCAACGCTTCGGCGGGATCACTCTTATCGGCCAGTTGGTGTCGATCGGCATGGTCACCGAACTGGGCCCGCTCATCACCGGACTGATGGTGGCCGGACGCAACGCTTCCGGCATGGCCAGTGAACTGGGCTCGATGATCGTGACCGAACAGATCGATGCCATGCGCGCCCTGGGCACCGACCCCACCAAGAAGCTGATCACGCCGCGCATTGGGGCCACGGCCTTCATGCTGTTTTTCCTGACCATCATCGCCGACCTGCTCGGGCTGATCGGCGGTTTCGCGGTGGCGCATCTGATATTCGGCCTCAATTCACGCCAGTATTGGACCTCGGTCTGGCAAATCCTGGTTTTCCGCGACGTCTTCACCGGCCTCATCAAGCCCGTGCTGTTTGGCTTCATTATCTCCACCGTAGGGTGCTATTACGGGATGTCGACGCGCGGCGGGACGCAGGGAGTGGGCCGTTCCACCACGCAGGCCGTAGTCGCAGCCTCAGTATTGATCCTGATTGTGGACTTCTTCGTTACCAAATTGATCTTCGCAATTTTTGGTTACAGGTAAGCCATGGCGGCGCCCACTCTGCCCAGCGAAAATCCGGCTGCTTCCGCGGCAACTCCATCGGGCTACGCTCTTGAGTTCGACAACGTCTCGATCGCGTTCGATGAAAAGGTCGTGCTCGACCGGATTTCATTCCAGTTGGCGCACGGCGAAACCAAGGCGCTGTTTGGCGTCGCGGGGTCGGGCAAGAGCACGCTGCTCAAGCTTGCCATGGGATTGATGCGCCCGGACAGCGGCCGCATCTTCGCGCTGGGAGAGGAAGTCACGCGCATGTCGGAACAGGAACTGTTCAAGCTGCGGCGGCGCGTGGGCATCGTGTTCCAGGAGAGCGCGCTTTTCGACTCGCTCAAGGTCTACGAAAACGTGGCCTTCCGGCTGATGGAAGAGGGAACCCCGGCGGAGGAAATCGAACGGCGCGTCCGCGAGGTGCTGCGCTTCGTGGAGTTGGAACGAACCTACGACATGTTTCCGTCAGAGCTCTCGGGCGGCATGAGAAGGCGCGTGGCCATCGCTCGCGCCATCGTCACCGAACCCGAGGTGCTGCTCTACGACTCGCCCACCGGCGGACTCGATCCGGTAACCTCAAACACCATCGTCGAACTCATCATGAAGCAGCGCGACGTTTACAAGACCAGCGCTCTGATGGTGACGCACCGCCTGCAGGATGCTTTCACCATGGCGACTCACCAGTTCGATCCGGCCACCAACCGGTTGGTCGCGCTGCCGAAAGGCCAGCGTGGCGACGTGCCCATGAGTTTTCTGATCCTGCGCGATGCCAAAGTCATCTTCGATGGGGACGCTCAACAACTCGCCGCCTCGCGCGACGACTACATTCGCGAATATATTTCGTAGGGGAGAATTGCAGAGGTTTCGATTCACTTCCGCAATCTGACCTCTGACCTCTGCATTCCCAACGCGCCCCTCAAATTTCAGACTTTTTCTTCGATCCCTTTCCCGGCAAGGCCGCCGGATTTTCGTGGGTGCGCTCGCGGAACCCGCCTTTCATTCCGCGGGCGAGGCCGATCGTCGATTCGCCAAACTTGTCGCGCAGACGATCCGCGGCCGCCAGCGCCTTCTGCCAGCGCTGTTGCTGCGCAGGCTCCAGCAGATCAAGTTGGGCGGAACCCGATTCGAAATTCGAGGCTTGCACGCCCAACAAGCGCACCGGCGCGCCCGGCTTCCAGTTGTCGAAAAACAGGCGCCGCGCCTGTTCAAAAATCTGGTTATCCATCTGCGTCGGCTCGTCCAGGGAATGGGCTCGGGTGATGGTGGTGAAATCCTTGTAGCGCAATTTCAGTTGCAGGGTGCGGGCGAAATATCCGCCCTCGCGCAAACGCCGTCCCACCATTTCGCTGAGGCGCATCAGCGTGGACTGCAAGCGCTCGGCATCGCCAGTGTCTTCGTCAAAGGTGTGCTCGTGGCTGATCGATTTCGGATCGGTATTCTCGCCGACTTCGTT
>PMBA01000157.1 GCA_003152795.1 Acidobacteriaceae bacterium
GGATCGGTATTCTCGCCGACTTCGTTATCGAACCATGCACCCGCATCCTGGCCACGCGATTTTCCCGCCAGCGCCAGGCCCCATTTTCCGAAGCGGTGTTCCAGATCGCGGTCGTCGAGACGCGCCAGGTCGCCGACTCTCTGAATTCCCATGGCATGCAGTTTCTGCTCCATGACCTTGCCGACGCCGGGAATGTCGCCGACCGCGAGCGGCGCCAGAAATTTCGCTTCCTCTCCGGGCAGAACCCAGAGCACTCCGTTCGGCTTGGCTTTGGCGGAGGAAACTTTTGCGATCAGCCGCGAGGTGCCGATCCCAATCGAACAGTTCAATTGTGTAGCCGACTTCATGGCTGAATGCAGCCGGTGCGCGCTGGCGAGCGGACGGCCGTGCAGGCGCTCAGTCCCGGTCATGTCGAGATAAGCCTCGTCCACCGACGCCATTTCGACCAGCGGAGAAAAGTGGCCAAGCACTTCGTGCACTTTGTGCGAATACTCCCGATAGCGCTCGGGGTGTCCATTCAGGAAAATTGCCTGCGGACAAAGTTTCGCCGCCGTGCGCAGCGGCATGGCCGAGTGCACGCCGAACTTCCGCGCCGCGTAGGATGCGGCCGAGACCACGCCCCGTTCGTCGCGCTGCCCGCCCACTACCACCGGCTTGCCTTTCAGCGACGGGTCAAATAATTCCTCGACTGACACGAAGAAGGCGTCCATATCGACGTGGAAGATGGTGCGGGGAATCGGGCCATCGGGTGATCGGGTCATCATCGGGAAGATCGGGCGATCGGAGTGCCTCGCAGAAGTGTACCGCGAGGCAAGCGCAATTCGAATCGGGGCATGCCTTCGCCGGAGTAAATGGTTCTCCCGGCATATTACCGATGGTTCGCAGACCAGTAGAAACCGCGCTTGACACGTACACGTCTGACCCCTACGCTAACGGCATATGGACGTGCAACTCACTCCTGACCAACGGGCCTTTGTCCAGCAAGCGATTGCCAGCGGGCGGCTGCGAGGCGAGGAAGACGCGGTCAAGGAAGCTCTTTCTCTGTGGGAGGAGCGGGAACGTGGCCGTGCGGAAATCCTAGCCGCCGTCGATGAGGCGGAAGCCTCCCTTGCCCGCGGCGAAGGGCGCGGGATCACGCAGGAATCGATGCGCGAACTTGCCCAGCAGGTGACGCAGCGTGGACGAGCCCGCCTGGCCGCCGAACAACATTCGGAACAACAGACGCCTCGCCGATGAAGCACCGCCGTTCGCCGCTGGCCGATTCCGACCTCGACGACATTTGGTATTACGTTGCTTCCCAAAGCGGCAGTATGGGTATTGCCGACCGGCTCATTGGTTCCATCACGGACAGATTCGTTCTTCTCGCCAGCTATCCAAATCTCGGACGCGCCCGCGACGAGGATTTGCGCCCCGGCCTGCGGAGCTTTACAGTCGGCGAGTACGTCATTTTCTACCGTGTCGAGGACGAGGACGTGGTGATTCTTCGCGTGCTGCGTGGCAGCCGGAACATCGCAGCCTTGTTGAGCCATTGAATCGCCGCTTCTTCACATGTTCCTGTCCCCTTATTTCAGCAATAAGTGAGTTAGTTAGTTATATCGTCCGGCTTTTGTAACTGGACCAATCCGATCGCAATGCGGCTATCCAACTCATGGAGCTGTAAATACAAGCGGTTCCCGCGTTCTGTTCCGGAATCGTAAAATGTCACTCAATGCTTGATGTTCTGCTTTCTTTGTCATTGACTTTGTTTCTTGGGGGGGATGATGTCGGCGCAACTAAGTCACCCGAAAAACCTTCAAAACAAGTGGAGGATGTAATTTATGAAACCTGTTCTTTGGGTTGCGTTGGTTCTGTTGGCGGGAGTGTTGGATCCGCCCCGCTTAGCCGCTTACGATCCGTACCCGTGCTCCGGTAGTTGTTGGGGCGTTACAGACCTCGGCGACCGCAACTGCGTCGGCCCGAACTGCAGCGATTCATGGGACTATCAAGTGTGCGGGCGGGGTTGTACCTGCGGCCAGTGTCACAACAACGGTAGCAGCGAAATTGCACCAATTTTGATTGTAGCGAAGTACTGCGCCATGCCCGCACCCATGTGAACAGGGAGTATTCAAAATCACAATACTACGTAGAACTTCGCGACGATGTTCCTGGGACGATTCTGCTCACTCCAACGCGAAAATACCGAGTCTCATTCTTTGGCTATGTATTCAGTCGATGCAGTGGCAGCTATAACCTGATTGCCGAGGACGATCAAATGGACGAGCAAGGAGGCATGTAACCATGTATGCATCTTGTCTTAAGCTTGCCACCATCATCGTGATATCTGGTGCTGTTGCCATGGCTCAATCTGCGGGGAAGACGCCCTCGCCGACTGTCTCAGGCACGACTGACGCAGCGAAAACCCCGGCCAAAAAGCCAGTGGACGGGCACCTGACCCGAGTGGCGGCTGTAACAGCCGCCGAGGAAGCAAGCGCCATCTTTCTTGGGTTGAAATGTGACAACCCCGGAAACATCTACATTCCCACCGGTTGGGAAGGAGGGTGGGCAGTTCACAAACTGAACAGTAAGGGAGAAAGGGTTGCCGTCTTCGACCCGACCTCCAACCCCGAATTGAAGGTGGACTTCAGCGCCTCTCTCGCTGTTGAACCGGATGGGGGCGATTTGTACCAGCTTGTTTTTCCTAGCGTGATTGATCGCTACGTGTACGCCTACAAATCCGACGGCTCGTTCAAATCCGCGATCAAACTCAAGCCCGGTTTTGTGTTCATGCCCACCAGAATCGTGCTGTTTCCGAGCGGGCAATTCCTGGTTGCGGGTTCTGAATATGGCTCGGACTCGAAGACGAATCCGCGGCCCTCATGGCCATTTGCTGGGATTTTTGCCGCCGATGGGACCATGCTCAAGGAATTGGAACTCGGGGATGAGAAAGAGATGCACGACATGGCCGCCTCCGGCGACCCTCGTGTGATCATTCGGGGGCAACGAGGCTCGAATAAGGCGGTTGGCAACACCTTCATCGAGATTGGAGGCGATGGGAATGCCTACTTGATGCGTTGGACCAATCCTGCGCTCTTCTATGCGGTCTCTGCCGGCGGCGAAGTTGAACGCCGATTTGCTGTCGACCCTGGCGACGATGGGTATCGTCCCGATGGGATGCACATCTACAAGAACCGGATCGCCGTCTGGTTCGAAAAAAGGGAAACGCACGACAAGATCATGAAGATTGTTGACCTCGAGGGCCGCGAAATCGCGACCTACGACGAACTCAAGGTGAATGGCAAGCCGAAAGACTATCTAGGTGCGGCCTTTGCCTGCTACAGCGAAAATCCAACCCGCTTTACTTTTCTGGGTTCTGAGGACGGGGAGAAACTGCAGCTTCTGATTGCCGAGCCACAGTGAGGAGGCCGGGTGTCCCACTCATCTCGTACTTTGCGAGGAGTGGGATTCGCGAAGTACACGATGCGGCCTTGGATTCAAGAGGCGCTCGATGCGGTCGGGTGCGCGCGCAATGACCTTGAGATAGGCTTGGGTTGGTTGGTCCGGTTCCGCGCGGCCTTGCTCCCAGTCCCGGAGAGTGCCCAGCGGGATATGGTAGCGGACGGCAAATTCCTCTTGCGTCAAGGCCAAGGCGCGGCGAATGATTTTCGCCTGCGGCGTCCGCTTCAATCGCTTCAGATCGCCGGGGGTAAGCGGTTGCGCGTCTTGGTCGGCGCGGGCAGCCGCCTCGACGGCCTCGGGCGTCATGGGCCTAAGCGTTTTGCTGGAAGTAGTCGTCTTGCTCATATTGTGCTGCCCTTCGAGCTGAAATGATGCGGATGCGGTCACTATTCTTGCGTTCCGTATAGGCCACAAACAACAAGATGCTTCCCTCGGCCATGCCGATCATGACAAAACGCTCTTCGCCGTAGTCCGCACGATCGTCAAGGCGCTCGATGGCAAACGGGTCTCTAAACACCGTCTTCGCCAGATCGAAGCTCACGCCATGTGCGCGCCAGTTAGCTTCGGCCTTGGCCTGGTGCCATTCAAATTCCAGTTTCATAATACTACGGGATACCAGTAGTTATGTCAACGCTCGATTGGGGCCATCCCACACTTCGCACCTCGTTTANNTACGCTCCGACCAGCCTAAATATGTACATTATTATACGTACACATTAGTGATGTTCCACGTGGAACACTGTACATACAAATCGGGCGCGCGCTACCCCAGCACCGGCTCTTTTTTCAAGTCCGCGGCTGAGACTGCTTCCGAGCTGGCCCTGGCCTGGCGGGCGCGGTCGTAGATTTTGCCGTACTCGCGGGCGGACGCTCCCCAGGAAAAGTCGCGGCTCATGCCGTTGCGCATCAGCGTCTGCCAGGACGATGGATCCTGATAGGCGAGCAGGGCTTGTTTGATGGTCGCGAGCAGGGCTTCGCCGGTGTAGTCGGTGAACTTGAAGCCCGTGCCCTTGCCAGTGCGCGCGTCCCAGGGCTCGATGGTGTCGTCGAGTCCGCCGGTGGCGCGCACGATGGGAACGGTGCCGTACTTCAGGCTGTAAATCTGGTTCAAGCCGCAGGGTTCGTAGCGGGAGGGCATCAGGAACATGTCCGCGCCGGCTTCAATTTTGTGGGCGATGGCATTGTCATAGGCGACCTTGACCGCGATCTTGTTGGGGAACTGCCGGTTGATCCGCTGGAACATTTCTTCGTAGGGTTTGTCGCCCGATCCGAGCACGACCACGATCATTTCTTCACGCGCCAAGCGGTCCATGATCTGCGCGATCAGGTCGAAGCCTTTCTGCGCGGCGAACCGCGAAACGATGCCGATCACCGGGATCCGGGAACTGGCGTCGGGGTTGGCGAACCCGAAGGCGGTCAGCAGGTCCAGTTTGCATTTCAGTTTGCCGCTGAGATCCTGCGGCGAAAACCTGGCGACGCTGAATTTATCGGTCTGCGGGCTCCACTCGTCGTAGTCCACGCCGTTCAGGATGCCGGTGACGGTGGCGGCGCGATTGCGCAGCACACCTTCCAGGCCGAATCCATATTCGGTGGTCTGGATCTCCTGGCTGTATTTCTTGCTGACCGTGGTGACGAAGTCGGAGAGCACGAGCGCGCCCTTCAGAAAATTCACCTGGCCGAAAAACTCCATTTTCGAGATGGTCAGCAGATCCCAGGGGAGCGTGAGCAGGGGCAAAGTGTCGGGTGGGAACAAGCCCTGGTATCCCATGTTGTGGATGGTGAAAACGGTGGCGACGTCGCGAAAGGCGGGATCCTCGGCGTAGAGGGTGCGCAGCATGATGGGCACGAGCGCCGACTGCCAGTCGTGGCAGTGGAAGACCTGCGGCACGCCCAGGATCTTGGAAGCTTCGAGCACCGCCCGCGAAAACAGGGCGAAGCGTTCGGCGTTGTCGGGATAGTCGCCGGCCGGACTGCCATAGAGCGCGTCGCGGTCAAAGTAGGGCGGATAATCCACGAAATAGAATCGCACTCCGGCGCTGGTTCCGGCGGTCACCACCGAGCAGAAGCGGTACTTGTCGTCGAAGGGGATGGTGATGCTGCGGACCACGGTTTGGGGATCAGCCAGTTTGGTTTGGCGATAGCGCGGGACGTACACGCTGACCTGATGTCCCAGGGCGGCGAGTGCGCGCGGCAAGGCGCCGACGACATCGGCCAGGCCGCCAGTTTTGGAAAAGGGAACGCACTCGGATGCGGCAAAGGCGATATGCATTGCGAACCAGCCTCCTGAGCCAGGACTCGATATGCCCCGCTCACGTTATGATGATTAGGGCAGAAACGCTGCTGGGCATTTGTAATTTTTATAATCTGTAATTTGTAATTGAAAAAAATCGTTGCGTCGCTCTTTCAATTACAAATTGCCAATTACCGATTCCACTTCAGTCTAAATGCCGGAAAGAAAGAGGGTCAACGTGCCGAAGGGCGGTAGCGTACAAACGAGTTCGCGCAAGCCCAAACTGGGACAGCATTTTCTGGTGAGCGAAGCGGCGGCGGTGCGCATCGTGGAAGCGCTGGGCGACGTTTCCGAGGCCACGGTGCTGGAGATTGGCCCGGGGCGCGGGGCGATCACCGATCTGCTGGCACGGAAGGCGCGGCGGTTGATCGCGGTGGAATTGGACCGCGTCCTTTCGGCGCAGCTGCGGATGAAATTCTCCATGCAACCCAATGTTGAAATCATCGAAGGCGATATTCTGAAGATCGAACTGGATACGGTTTTCGGAGCGAAGCCGGGGAGCCTTCGCACGGGGCTGAACTTTGCGCCCGAACCAGCCCGGGTTATCGGCAACCTGCCGTACTACATTACTTCCGACATCCTGCTGCGGCTGCTGGAATATCACCGTTACTTTTCGACGATTGTCATCATGGTGCAGAAAGAAGTTGCGGACCGGCTGGCGGCTACGGCGGGAAGCCGCGACTATGGCTTGTTTTCAGCGACGGCGCAGTTGTACGGGCGGGTCGAGCAACTTTTCACGCTTCCGCCAGGGGCGTTTTCTCCGCCGCCCAAGGTTCACTCCAGCGTGGTGCGCATCACGGTGAAGCCGCGGCTGGCGTCGCTGCGGGTTTCCGAGGCCGAGTTTATCGCCTTCCTGAAGCTCTGTTTTGGGCAGAAACGTAAAACTCTCTGGAATAATCTGAAGACGGCGTACGATGAAGATGCGCTGCGGGCCGCCATGGCTAAGAGCGGGGTGAAACCTGCGATCCGGGCGGAAGCGCTGCCGCTGGAGAAAACGGCAGCGTTGTTCCGGGCGCTGGGTTCGTGATGGTTGCGGGTTGAGGGAAACTGTGATTCAGGGGCCGCGGAAGGGCACGGGGTCTCACGGAGGGAATCGGAGACTTCGGCAGAGCAAACTGGGCCACCAGCCATAATTCCTGCGGTTGGGCTTTTGCGGGCTTTCGCGGACAAGGGTGTCCGCGCCACACGTCTTCGCGAGGAGGCCACCGATGACTTTCGCTGTGCGAACTCCCGCTGTTGCCGGCAGGTTTTATCCCGACCGGGCTGAAGAATTGCTGCGGGACATCCGGCACTACACTACGCCAGGGGAAACGGCAGCGGGGGCCGGTCGCATCGCGGCCATCGGATGCGTCGTTCCCCATGCCGGGTACATCTTCTCCGGCAGTATTGCGGGCGCGGTGTATTCGCGGCTGCGGATTCCGCAGCGCTGTGTGATTCTGTGCCCCAATCACACGGGGCAGGGACGTCCGCTGGCGGTGATGGCCAATACAACGTGGCAGACACCGCTGGGCGAGGTGGCGGCGGATGGGGAGATGGGCGCGCGGTTGCTGGGCCGTTTTCCGGCGCTCGAAGAGGATAGCGGGGCGCACCGCGCCGAACACGCCATCGAAGTCCAGCTTCCATTTCTGCAGGCGCAGCAGGCGGAATTGAAACTCGTTCCAATCGCGGTGGGGACCAGCGATCTTGATGTGCTTCAGGGGCTGGGTGAAGCGTTGGCGGATGTGATTGCGGGTTTTCACGAGGAAGATCGCGACCAAGAGGATCGAGCGGGGAGAGTCCTGATCATCGCCTCCAGCGACATGAACCACTACGAGTCCGAAGCGATCACTCGCGTCAAAGACCAGAAGGCGATCGAACGGGTTCTGGCGATGGATGCTCGCGGACTGTGGCAAGTGGTGATGGACGAAGACATCAGCATGTGTGGATTCGGGCCGACAATTGTGATGCTCACGGCGGCCAAGCTGCTGGGCGCGACTGCGGCTAGTCTGGTTAAGTACGCGACTTCGGGCGAAGTGTCGGGCGACTACGAGGCGGTGGTGGGTTACGCGGGAATCATTGTGGAATAAGAACCGCGTCGGGCAAGAAGTTGAATGTTGCAGCGAAAAAAAGGGCGGCCGTTTGTCGGCCGCCCCTTTCTTCGTAAGTAACTTCTTCGCAAGTACGTTCTGTTTTAGTGAGGACGCGTCGGCGGCGGCGCGGACGACCGGTGCGGAGCGCCCACGGTCGCGGCAGGAGTCCCGCCTCTGATTGAACTCGGGCCGATACCGCCAGCGGGCGCAGCCGAAACTGGCGGCGCGGTGGCTACGGTGACGGGATGAGAAGTCCTGTCCACTGTTTTCGCGAGGTGGTCGAGGTGGCGGACCGAACCGCGGGGCACGCCAAAGCTGGCGGAGCCGGGATTGATGGTGAGGCGATGGGGCGCACCGGTAGCCGGATTGGCGCCGAGGCCGAGTCCCACCATGACGGTCTTACGGCCGGTCAGGGGAGCCGTCGGCACGATCGTTCTTGAGGGCACATTCACCGCCCGCGGAAAGGCATTAAACGAATTCCAGTTGCCCGGCTGCCAAGCCCATCCGAAGGCTGGAATGAAGACCCAGTTGCCGTAATTGTAGGGCATCCAACCCCAGGGGTAGCCGGATACAAACATGTAGCCGGAACCGGGATAGAAGGCCCAGCCGCCATCCTGGAACGGGCTCCAGTTGAGGCCGGTGAAGAAGGGCTGCCAGATGTTGCCGTAGCCGGGCATGGTCATGAAGCTGCCGTAATAATTCAGGTCGCTCATGCCGTATCCATAGGGCGATGAAATGCTGGAGGAGCCGGCGGCGGAGGCGTAGCGGTCGTGATAGTCGGTCTGCTGGCGATCCCATGCGTCGGAGGGATCTTCTTCGTAATTCTTCGCGACTACGAAGGTCTCTTTCTTAGCGGGATCGTTGAGTTCAACGGTGGCGCTGCGCTTCTGGGCAACCTCCAATTGTCCGGAGGGCGAGGAGGCGTTGACCTGGCCTTTGAAAACGGCCACGGTGGCCTGGCTGGCGCCGTCGAGTTCCACGCGAAAATGCGCGGACCCGGACACGGTGACGGACTCCCGGGCAAAATTCAGCAGGAAAAGGTCGCCGGGCTTGTCGCCGGCTTTTTTCGGATGAAGGTTGGCGTAGACGGTGCCGGAGAGAAGTTGCACGGTGCTCAGCTTCTGGCCATCGTCGCCGAGCGCAAGATGAGTGAAAGCCACTTCGGTGCCGGGCGCGAGACGAAGGGCGCTGCCATCCTCAAACTCCACTTCCGCGCGGCCATCTTTGCCGGTACGCAGCTTAGCGCCTTCGATTACGGGCAGGTTGAGAAACGCTTTGTCAAAGCCGTCGCCGGCGGTGCGGTCGATCTGCACCGTGCCCTGCACTTCGCTTAAGCGAACGATGCGCGCCTTCGACTCGGCCGACGCCGAGACCACTAGAAACGCCGAGGCCAGCACGGTCCAGATTGCCAGCATTTTTCCGAGCCTGCGGATTGCCATTTGCTTCTCCCCGCCCCCGAGGGGGCGTCAGATTTCGAACGACGACGGCAGCGCGGAAGCGGTGCCGTGTTATTGAAGACCCCGGTCTTCGCTGTCTAACCTCGCTGTCTAAACGCGCTGTCTAAACGTTAGAACCTTTGCCAGGTGCGCGAGTTGCCAGCCAAAGCCGCGCGCCATATTTAAGCGCAAGATATTAGCAAGATAGCACTTAATGTCTGCTGGTCTTCTGTCGTCTTCGGCTGCCATGAGTTTGCGAGGGGAGGGCGTTTAAGTCAAGCGGATTCTGGCTGGAGTGACGCATGCTGCGAAGACCGGTGCTTATCGACAATCAGTGCGCGCTGGCCCGCTCCAGCAGGCGTTGGGCGCGGGCGCGGGTTACGTTGATGACGGAGGGATCGGCGACGATCAGATCCAGGATTGGCTGGAGCGCCGCGACCTCGATCAGGGTATTGATGCGCGCCATTTCCTCCATGTGCTTGAGTTCTTCGTCGAGCGCGAGTTTCTGGTAGCGGAGATCGTACTGCAGGCGATGTCCGAATTCGAGGGTGGTCGAAAGGCTCTCCATCAGGCTGGTCAAGTCCTGCACGGCGGGGTTGGTTGAGTAGTTGTAGGCCGACTCAGCGTGGCGGTGCGCGTCCTTGTAGCCGAGCGTCTTCTTTCCGGTAAAGGCGAGGTTCTTGTGATGGGAGTCGAGGTCTTTCTGAAAATAGCCGGCCTTCGCCGCCAGGTCGAATATCCTCTGCCGGGTATCGGGGGCGAGGGTGAAGTCAAGATCGAAGCTGTCGGTTTCGTCGGAATCGGGCGACATGCGGCCGGTGGACTGGTAGTGGGCGGAGCCATCGGATTGAACGCGAATCGAGTAATGCTCGGGCTGGGAGGTGGGGAAATCGAGGGTGAAGGTGACTACGGGGGCTTCGCTTTGGACTTTAGGGTTGGTCTGCGAACAGGCGAGGATCGAAGAAAGAGTCAGCAGGCAGAGAGTCTGAAAGGGACGGGGCATGGGCCGCTTAATGATTGGGGATGGCGCGCGGAGTGTCAAGAGGGGGATGGCTCTTGGCTGCGTTGAAACCGTTGTGTTGGCGTTGATCCGGGATGAATTTTGGCGTTCTACGGGGGAAGTCAAAGGCTCTTACCACGGGGGGCACGGAGGGACACGGGGGGAATCGGGGACTCATCGAGGGCGATCTGTCTGACGCACTGCACTCGCTCCGCTGTGCTCGCTCTCTCTTCCCAGGGCAGCAGTCGCCGAGTTGCGCCGTGGTGCAGGAGCTTACTTGCAGACGGCGGTGTAGCCCAAGGTATCGGAGCCGTTGAGGAAAATCTCGCCGGAGATGAGGCCGTTGTTGTTGATGCCACCGGCCATGGTGTATTTCGCGCCGGGATAGACGATGCCGCTGAAGACTCCATTGGCGTAGATGAAGCCGAAGTCGCGCTCGGCGGAGAGATGGTTGCCGACGATGACGCCGGAGTTGTTGACTCCGGTCAGAACGGTTCCGTACTTGGAATTCGGGTAATTGACGGTGGTGAAGGTACCGTTTTGCCAGACCATGCCGTTGCTGACGGCGCTGCTGGCGAAGGTTCCGACGACCAGGCCGTTGTCGTTGATCGCCAGGGCATAGGTTGCCTGGGCACCGGAATAGGCGATGGTGGTGAATTTGCCGTTGACCAGCATGAATCCCTTGACCACGGAGGCGCTGGCGCTGTAGCTGCCGACCGCGGCTCCCGGTTGGTTGACATCGAAGAGCCAGGTATTGGTGGCCTTGGGATAGTTGACGGCGGTGAACTTGCTGCCGATCAAGGTGAATCCATGAACATTTTCGGGATTCACGTTGTCCTGGTAGAAGCCGACGTTGGTGGCGGCGGCGTTGCGTCCGTACAACCACGTGCTTGACGATTTCGGGGCTGCGTATTCGGTGAAGACTCCGGGGCCGGAGCGGGTGAAGGCGACGAATTGCTGCGTGTTGTTGTCGATCAACTGGCCCACCACGGTGCCGTCGTCGCTGACTCCCTGAACCTGGCTGAAGGAATATCCCGAAGGCGCGGGAAACGTGTCGAAGGTGCAGGAAGCCTGTTTGGCGGCGTGCATCACGGCAGATGGCAGCAGGAGCGTGACGATGATGGCGGAAATGGAATGACGAAGGCCCATGGAATCCTCAGATTGGTTCTTCTATGTATGCGTAGCGTATTTTCAGAATAACCGAGAATGGCGGCGAATCGGCATCCGATGCACAAACGAGTGACACGGCGGGCGGCGGTTTCAGGACTAGGGCGGAGGTAACTTGACGGGGGAAGGGGGTGGGCGAGGATTTCTGAACCCACCTTCTATGTTTCTGTAGAGACCAGTGGTGTCCCGGAAATGCGCGAATAAAGTCGGGGCGCGGTTTCGGGGTCAGGCAGGAGCTTCGTAGCACAAACGAAATGCAGAGGTCCTTCGCTGCGCT
>PMBA01000105.1 GCA_003152795.1 Acidobacteriaceae bacterium
ATTCTCTGACCTCGTCGCCCACAGGCGCAGCCCTCAGCGGCAGCACCGTCTCCTGGACTCCAACCGCCGCTCAGTCGCGCGTCTCCAACAGCTTCGCCGTGACCGCGGCCACCGCCTCGGGAGGCACCGCCCAGCAGTCCTGGACCGTCACGCCCGGCGGCACCATCACCGTCAACTGGATCAACAATTATTGGACGGCGACCGGCAGCTCGGGCAATTTCATGCAGCGGTGTCGGTTCCGGCAGACCCTTCGGTGGCAATGAATCTCTCCGCGCTGGTGACCAACCCCGACGGCTCGATCACCGTGCAAAAAGGTTCCGCGACTTCCACTCCCGGTGTTTTCATCATTCCCAACGTTCCCGCAGGCTCTTACTGGCTGCAGACGGGATCCGGCAATTTCTGGACCAGCACCAGCACCTTCGACGCGGGCACGGACATCGCAGGCCCTCAGGAACCCACGCTCGCTAGCCCACAGAACACCTCCGCCAGCTTCAACATGTCGGGATTGGACGCCGTCGGGCAAGTCACGGTTGTCAATGTCGTCTTTCCGGTAGCCGGATACCCTACCCTGGGTTTTGGAGAAGCACCTCCCTCGACGACTCTCTCATTCCCGAGTGTGCCCCTCAATCCAAACGTCGACTGGTCGAAGATGGACAGCGCTTTTTTCTTACAGTACGTACCGCAGTCTCTCGGCCTGCTCAACAATCTGGTGATCGGACCGTCGGTGAACGCAAGCCTTGCGCTTACCGATGGCACGGTGAACACGATCACGGAACAGCTTCAGCCCAGCCCGCAAGCTTTCGTCGATTTGAGCGTGCCCGGCGCATCGCAGTGGGCGCCTCTATTCACCGCCAATGCCGCGCCGGTGACTCCGACCCCGTATTCCTCGGCGCTGTCGATTTCGGCGCAAGCTTATATTAGTGGCCGGTTGGCTTCGGGAACAGGATCGCCTTCGAACGTTGGAATCCCGAGTGTCCCGTCGCTAAAGCTAGCCGCTACAACGTTTGGCGACGAATCTGGCACCACCGGCTGCGCCGTACAGGAATTCAACCCGAATCCCCAACCTGCGATCCTCATCGATGTAACCTTTGGGGATCTGCTGTACGGCGACCCGTTCCCGTCCACGTGGACGCGAGTTCTTTCCCTGTGTCAGATGTTCACGGCAGCGCTTCCAGTCCCAAACTCCAGCGCGACCGCAAACTTCGCCCTGGTGGACAGTGCATCGGTAGCGCCAGCCGAGAATGTATCGCTGGGGCCGGTAGTTTCAATCGTGCGGAACCCTACCATCAATGGCGCCAGCTTTTTCACGGCTGCCACGCTCAACACCGCCGAGGTTCCTTTGGGTTGGGCAGCACCCTCCGGCGCCGCTCCTTATGGCTATTCTGTGCGCGCGTATGTTCTGGACATGGCTACGGGCGTACCAACCTACAACATAACCGGCGGGGTTTTTTCCGTAGAGCAGACTTCGATTACGTTGCCACCGCTCGCGGCAGGAAACACTTACGTCTTCGCGATTACCGCCGAGGCGGACGGCACTGCCAATATTCAGACCGCCCCATTCCGGTCGTCTCTGCCCACCGGAACCGCGACGGTTGTTTCCGCGCCGATTACGACCAGTTCGGGAGCGCTCACCCCGGCCATTCACGGCGATCGTCGCGTCATCACGAGGCTTTCGCAGGCTCAACCCGCCGTCAAGGGACACTGAATGGAGCGCTTCCGATAATCTAAGCTTCTGATAATGTAAGACTGACTCTATGGATCTTTCCCTGCATTCCAAAGTTGCTCTTATCACCGGCGGTTCGCGTGGAATCGGCGCGGCGGCGGTGCGGTTGTTTGTGGCCGCGGGCGCGAAAGTTGTCTTCAACTATCAAACGGCGAAGGCTCAGGCCGACGCCCTGGTGCTTGAATGCGGCGGCGAAAATTGTCGCGCGGTGCAGAGCGATCTTTCGACCACGGAAGCGGCACAGAAGCTGGTGTCGTCCGCGATCGAGGCCTTCGGGCGCCTCGACATTCTGGTCGCGAATCACGGCATCTGGCCGCCCGAGGATGCGCCCATAGATCGCATGTCCGATGAACAGTGGCATCGCACCATCGCGGTGAATCTGGACAGCGTATTTTCCCTGGTCAAGCACTCTGTCGGACATATGAAAAGGCAGGGTGGCGGCCACATTGTGCTGGTCAGTTCGACGGCCGGCCAGCGCGGCGAAGCTTTCCACTGTGATTACGCAGCCTCGAAGGGTGCGCTGATCAGCATGGTGAAAGGATTGTCGACGGAACTGGCGCGGGATAGCATCCATGTCAATTGCGTCGCGCCGGGCTGGGTGGCGACGGATATGTCTGCGGAGGCGCTGAACGACCCGCCCACCCGCGAAAAAGTTTTTCGAACCATCCCGATGGGGCGCGTGGGTACGACGGACGAGATCGCTGGCCCGATTCTGTTCCTGTGCACGCCCTACGCTGGATTTATCACGGGCGAAGTTTTCAACGTAAACGGCGGCGCGGTGCTGGTGGGGTAAGACAATTCACCTGGGAACAGCCGCCCCCGGCTGTCCGGGCGAGCGCAGCCGGATCGGTACAGCTAAAATCATCTGGAACGCTTCTAACCAAATAACCATGCATCGCTTGCTGACCATCCTGCTGCTGTGCGCGCTGGGCAATGCCCAAACCCCGCCGCCCGCTCCAACGTCCGCCCCGGCCCAACCTGCCACCAACCTCAATGACTCCGACAATGCCCGCAAGGCGCGAACCGTGCTGGATACGGCGGTCCAGTCGCTGGGTGGAGAACCTTACCTCACCTACGAAAACAGGAAAGAGGAAGGCCGCTACTATCCGCTCTATCACGGGCGCACCAACAGCACCGGAATTCCTTACAACTACTACCTTGAGTATCCGGACCGGGACCGCTTCGAAGTCATCCACACCAAGGACATTTTTCTGATCGAAGGGCAGGTGGGCAACGTCAAGGTCAAGAACAAGTTCGACATTGTGCAGATATTCAACGGCGACAAAGGATACGAGACGACCTACAAGGGCACGGCGGCGGTGGAACCTCTCGATTTGGAGAACCATATTCGTCGCCGTCAGCATTCGCTGGAATGGCTGTTCCGCAAGTGGATACGCGATCCGAACATTGCACTGTTCTACGACGGCGTGAAGGTTGTGAACGGGAAGGAAACCGAAGGAGTCACGCTGCTCAACAGCCAGAACGATTCGGTCAGCGTTTTCCTGGACCAGAATTCGCATTATCCAATCAAAATCAGTTATTCGTGGCGCGATCTGAAGGACAAGCAGAAAAACGTGGAAGAAGAAGTTTACGACAATTACAAACTGGTACAGGGAATCTGGACCGCCCACTCCATTACCCGCTATTACAACGGAGAAACCTCGCAACAACGCTTCGTCAACACTGCGAGCTACAACCAGAAGCTGCCGGATTCGATGTTCGAAGCGGAAGTGACCTACGATCCCAAAGTGCCGCTGAAGAAACGGTGAGACAGCGCGTTCACGCTACGCGATGCTCCGCCACGCGCGATGATCCCGATCGGCATAAAACCTCCGAGATGCACGGGCAGCTTGACACTCCACCGGGTGTGTGTACATAATGTACATACGCTAAAACTCCAATCCGACTAAAGGCGCAGAATGCTTTTCGAGTGGGGTGAAAGCAAGAGGCAGGCGAACCTCGCAAAACACCACATCGATTTTCGGGATGCCAAACGAATATTCGACGGGCCGGTGTTCGAGAGAATGGACAGCCGTCATGGGGAAGACCGCATATTTGCCATCGGCCTCATGGAAGACATTGAAATCGTAGTGGTCTACGTAATGCGCGGCCAACGGAGACGACTCATTTCGGCAAGGAGGGCACATCGCAATGAAAGGCAAGAGTACGCGAGCCGGCTCAAGGGCGCGGGCAAAGGACAACACTGACTTTGGACGCTTGCGCGAGATGCGCGATGAGGACATCGACGACTCCGATATCCCCAAGCTGGGTAAATCGTTTTGGAAGAATGCCAAACTCACCATGCCGGAGCCAAAGGACCGCCTGACTATCCGGGTTGACCATGATGTTGTGGAATGGCTCAAGAAGAAGGGCAGCGGCTACCAGACCCGCATTAACGCCATTTTGCGTGCCTACATGAAGGCCCAATCCGATGAAAGCGCACAAAACAGGGCATGACATCTATAATTGCCTGAACAAGTTAGCCTCTACCCCCCGTAAACAAGCCACGGAGTGTGGCTGTTTTGCCACACGCGGAAGTTAACCCCTCCCTGTAAGCTGATACACAGCAAACGACTTACATCCGTCCCAGTTGACGAACGAACAAACAATTCGCGCTGCGGTCACGTGCACCGGAGTGGGTCTCCACAGCGGTGCGCCAGTCAGCTTGAGGATCCTCCCGGCGCCGGCCGGCAGCGGAATCGTGTTTCACCGCACCGACCTGGACGGTTTCCCGATCGAAGCCAGCGGACGCAACGTGGCCCGCGTCAGTTATGCCACCAGTCTGATGAAGAAGGGCGTGCTCATCTCTACCACCGAGCACCTGCTCTCGGCGTTTACCGGCGTCGGCGTCGACAATGCGATCGTCGAACTGGACAATCTGGAGCTGCCCATTCTGGATGGCAGCGCGCGTCCGTTTGTCGAAATGATTCAAAGGGCGGGGATTCGGCGGCAGCGGAAAGCGCGCACTTATCTCCGGATCGTGCGCGAGATCGAGTTGCGCGAAGGCGATAAATTCATTGCCGTGTATCCCGCAGACGCCTATTCGGTTTCCTATTCCATCAACTTTCCTCACCCCCTCATTGGCAAACAGAGCTTCTGTGTGCGGCTGACGAATGGCAGTTATCTGAAGGAGATTGCGCCGGCGCGGACTTTCGGATTTCTGCATGAAGCCGATGCCATGCGGCAGCAGGGGCTGATTCGGGGGGCGTCAATGGAGAACGCCATCGTGCTGGACCGCGATGAGGTGTTGAATCCGCCCTTGCGATTTCCCGACGAGTTCGTACGCCACAAGGTCTTGGACCTGATCGGCGACCTGGCTCTGATCGGGAAACAGATACTGGGTTCAGTGGTGGCCGACCGCGCCGGCCACGCCATGCATACTGCGCTCGTATCGCGCATCCTGCGCGACCCGTCGTACTGGCAAGAAACCACGGTAGACGAGGAAACAGCGGTGCCCGTGCTCGCTTCCGCGGTCAGTATTAGCGTTTAATTCCCTCTTTTAGGTCGAACGCCTCCTGCAATCACTCATTGGCGGCTGAATCATGTCGAGCTGACATCGCCTGCATGGATCCTTTCCGCTTGCTCAGCATTCTTCTCTGATCTCGCTCTATTTCGTTGACGTCGACGCCAACACCTCCGCTAGACGGTCGTAGCTAGCGGCCACTCCACTCTCCATGGGCGACTTCAGGACCGAGTCGCGCGCCTCCGGCGACTCATAACGCACCGACTGCGTGAGTGTGGTCTTTCCGTCCTGCTCGGCCAGGACGAGAGTGCTCACTGCCTCGCCCGGATACCACGACTGGTCGAACCGCTCGGTGGCGACCAGTCGTTCCGGCGCCATGATTTCACGGTAAACGCCACCCATGCCCATCTCGGTCCCGTCGCGGTCGCGGCGCCAGACGTAGCGATAGCTCCCGCCCACTCTCAGATCGATCTCGCACACGGGCATCGACCAGCCGTCCGGTCCAAGTAGCCATCTTTTGACCAATGCGGGCTTGGTGCAAGCATCCCAGACCAGCTTGCGCTGCGCTGCGAAAACCCGTGTCATCACGATCTCCCGGTCGCCGCGCGCTGCCACTTTCAGAGTCTTCGCGTACTCCATCGGTTCTTTCCTTTTCATTTATTTAGTGGGTGTGTTTCGTGGTCCGTGTTTCTTCTGCCTTTTCCTGAGTTCGCTGGTCTTCAATTCGGTGAGCAGCGCATCCAGGCGCCGGAACTGGCTATCCCAGAACTGACGGTAGCCTTCCAGCCATGCGTTGGCTTCGGCCAGCGGCCTGGCTTCCAACCGCCGGGGCCGCCGCTGCGCGTCTCGCCCGCGTGAAATCAATCCCGCGCGCTGTAGCACCTTGAGATGTTTGGAAATCGCAGGCTGGGTCATCGCGAACGGCTCGGCCAGTTCCGTCACCGACGCCTCACCAGTCGCGAGCCGGGCCAGGATCGCCCGGCGAGTAGGGTCCGCAAGCGCCGCGAAGGTCGCGTCCAGGCGATCGGGCGCCATTCGTCCATAACCTATTGGTTCCATAACTGTTTGGTAACGTATATGAGAACAATCCCGCTGTCAAGCCCGGCGACTCACCGGTAGTGGCTGCGGAGGGACGCAAACCATGGTTCTCACGGAGGCAATCGGAGACTCAATCAGACCAAACTGAGCTACCACGGATTAACCCTGTACGGGAAAGGGCTCTCTTTGCAGCCCCTCTGAAATCGGGCCTGGACTTGGTTACTTAGTCGGCGGGCTGGGGCGCGCTCCACTCATACGGCAATGCGCGTTCGGCCAGCAGGCGCTGGAGTTCGGCTTCTGCTTCGGCGCGCACCCGGTCGGCGAAAGCATTGGCGCTCTGCCGGTGCTCGGCGCCGAGCGCGGACAAGCGCACATGCAGATAGGGCTGGTCCTCTTCCAGGCGGCGCAGCAGGCGCTCGGTTCTGGCGATTCTTTCTTCCAATGGAATCATGCTTGAGACCTGAGACGCAGCCTGCCGTGTCTCTACAGTGCCACAGCATTGGCCCTGCGCAAGTTGCAAGCTGGATGCGGGGTAGGGAGATTAATCGGGGAACGTCGATGGGAAGCGAAACGGGAAAGGGGAAAAGGGGGGCGACCGCTTAGGTAAGCGCCGCGTAGCCCTGTAGTCGATCGGGCATTTCATCCTGCAAGCGGTCGGTCAGCCACTTGTCGAGCTGATACTGTGAGCTCTGCGGAACTTCGACGAAGCGGATGCCGACGTGGCCTGTTCCGTCAGCCCAAGCGACCTCGCCTTTGAGTTCGAGCGAAATGTTAGCCGCGGGAAGCGTGAAGCCGAAGCGCGCCTGGGTGTCCTTGGGTAACTTGCTGAGGACGCGGACGGCCATGCCGCCCTCGCTCACATTGGTCGCCGTCGCGGCAAGTTCCGGGCTGTGCGGAAGGATGATTCGCAACGGCATATCCACTGGGTGGCGGAAGTACCGGCGCCGTTCCCGCACCATAAAATTTAGAGCTGCATTAAAACAACGCGCGGCGTGCAGCGGGGTCAGCGGCTTCTGCAGAACGAAGTTGGCTCCCGACTGGAAAGCATCCTGGGTGGTTGTCTTCCCATTGACCACCGCAAAGGCTACGGACCTGGCGTTGCTTTGAGTCTGGCGGAGCGTCCGCAGCAGATCGACGCCGTTCTGCAAGTCGTCGCAGTCGATGATGACCGCATCGAACTTCCGCCTGGCCAGCATCTCGCTGCCGGGCTGGGTCTCGGCGCAAACCTGGACATTCACCGAGATCTTCTCCAATGCCGGACGCAGCACGCCGAGCAAGGCGGCGTCCCGGCTAATCAAGAGAGAGTCCAGATTCATAGTACCTTCGATACTAGCGGTTGCCGGAAGGTTAGCAAAGTAACCTAGGTACTGCGGGCGCAGTGTCCGCCGTCACTGCGGAAGAGCCTTGATATTGGCTGCAAGCGCTGGTTCCATCCCGCGCGCATCGCACTCCGAAAGCCGGAACATCAAAAATGAACCCTCCCAGATCAGTTTTTCTCTGGATTCTCGCTCCATTACCCTCGAAACTGGCTGGGTGAGCGAAACTGCCTATCTGTCGCTGGGATCGAATCTGGGAGATCGGGCAGCGAACCTGCGCGAGGCGGTCGCACAATTGGGTGCGGCCGGCCGCTTGCTGGCCGTCTCCTCTTTGTATGAGACCCAGCCGGTGGACGTCCCCGACCAGCCCTGGTTTCTGAACTGCGTGGTAGCGATGGAGGCGGATATGACGCCGAGAGAATTGCTCCAGCTCGCGTTGCAGGTCGAAGCGGCGATGGGACGTCTCCGCATGAGGGAGAAGGGTCCGCGCAAGATCGATATCGACGTGGTGCTGTTTGGGGATCGCGTGGTGGATGAGCCGGGCTTGAAGATTCCGCATCCCGCAATGGCCGAGCGGCGGTTTGTTCTGGAACCGCTGGTCGAGATCGCCCCCGATGCGCGTCATCCCGGGCTCGGAAAAACGGCGCGCGACCTTCTGGCGGCTCTGGCCGAGGGGCAGACGGTAAGGCGACTCTGAATTCCCCTGTGACCCCGCGCTCCTTTGTGGTGACGGGGCTCTCCCCGTTCCGCCAGACCGCGACCGCAGAAGCTCTGCTTTCCTCCGTGCTCCTCGGAGCCTGCCCTGAACACAAATCCTACGGAATCACGATCCGGCTCCCCGCCTCTTCTTGTCCGGCAATCGCCGAGCCCTTTTCGGGGAACTGGGCAAACAGGAAATCGACGAACGCCCGCGACCTCGGCCTGCCGGAAGTGCGCGCCAATCCCATGCGCAAAAGGAATACGAGCGCCTTCAGGACGTCGGAATCCCGGAGACGTGTGTGGCCAATATGTTTTTGCTCAGCCTCGCGAAATTCCCTGACCATGGTCTCAACTTCGCGAGCGATGCTCTGGTGCGCCAGGTTGGGGATCTGCGGTTCGTAGATAAGGCCGGAGTTCACCAGCGTCTGGTAGCTCTTCGCAAGGGAACCGGCGGCCGCGATCAGATCGCGGTCCGTAAGCGAACGATCGGCGCGGGCGCTCTTTGCCAGTGCGAAACTCAGCCCCATGATGAGTTCTTCGCGCTCGTAGAGAAACTGCTCGGCGATTGCAATCTCCGGAAACAAGACCTCGCGATCCAGTTCACCCAGACCTTCGTTTTGGGCTTTCGCGTAGTGCTCGGTCGCGTGCGCGCGCGCCTGCTGCAGATAAGGACAGTCGCTCGGGCAGTCAATCGTCACCTCGCGCTGCTCACCGCAGCATTGCGGGCAGATTCTTCCATGCACCGCCGGACAAAACCGCTTTTCTTTGCGTTCTTCGCAGATCGCGCAACTCAATCGCCGGCCCTCGGACTTGATTATTTCACGGAAGGAGACAAGTTCCATCGCTGAGACGAGAGAAGCGCTTCAGCAAGAATCCGGAACGCTTGCCAGAATCTGGTGGCCAGCAACCAGTCGCCGGTTCTGCACCATTCCTGATGCAAATTGCAAAAGTTAATCGTTGCTATAACCGATTTCTATTTGTCTGCTTGTGCCTGACGCGATAGCCTATCTTGTTCCCTGGTCATTCAATTCTGATTCCTGGGCAGCGCACCATATAAGGAGAGGCATGTCAACTGAACTGCGGAATTTTCTAGCGATCCCCTACGACGAACTGGAAGAAATGAATCTGAAGGCGAAGAAGCAGCGCCTCGACCGCGTGGCTCCTCACAAAATTCAGGAAGAACGCCTCCAGTACCTGGCCGACGAGTCGCGCATCAAGGCTGTGACCGTGATGTTTAGCGACCTCGAAGGTCGTCTGCACATGCTGGACTATGACAAGAAGTTCCTGCTGAAGAGCTACGACAACCTGACCTTCGACGGTTCGTCGATTCGCGGCTTCACGGCGCAGCGGGAAAGCGATCTCCGTTTAGGCATCGACTGGGCTGCTTTCTACTGGGGACCGGCTGACGTCTTCGGACCCGGTAAGGTGATGGTCTTCGGCGAGGTCATCGACAAGGGCGGTGAGCCTTACACGGCCGACATGCGTGGCGTCCTCAAGACGTTCGCGGAGGGGCTGAACAAGAAGCAAGGCTTCACTTTGAACGCGGCTAATGAAATCGAAGGGTTTCTGTTCCAGGGACCGGATGCCGAGCGCACCTACCACGAGACCGGCAAGTTCGAATACGTGAACACCGGTGGCTATTATCATTCGCTGCCGGGCGATCCGCTGCGCACCTTCATCGACACGACTGCGGAAGTGCAGCGCTCGATGGGATTCCAGAACGAAAAAGATCACCCGGAAGTTGCGCCTTCGCAGTTCGAGATCAACTACAACTATGCGGAAGTGGTGGCCGCCGCCGACCACATCCAGCTCTATAAACTGATCTGCCGCCAGGTCGCGCGCAACATGGGTCTGACGGCTTCGTTCCTGCCAAAACCGGTGGTGGGCGTCAATGGCAGCGGCATGCACACCAATGTTTCGATCAGCAAGGGCGGCAAGAATCTATTCTGGGATCCGAAGGGCGAAGAGAAGCTCAGCAAGTTTGGTTACGAGTTCCTCGACCGAATTCTTACCCATGGCAACGATATCTGCCTGCTGCTGAATCCGAGCGTGAACGCGTATCGCCGTCTGGACCCGCACTTCGAAGCCCCCAACCAGATCAAGGCGTCGGCGGTGGATCGTGGGTCGATGATCCGTATTCCCATCGGCAACGAGCGCAGCATGCGCGTGGAAGTGCGCTCGGTGGCGCCGGATGCGAATCCGTACCTGGTCATGCTCTCGATCTTCAAAACCGGTCTCGAGGGCAACACCTCAAAGCTCAAGAACCTGCGCCAGGCCGAACGCTACCTCCCCGATAATATTTACAAGGCAATCGAGGATTTCCGCAAAGCGGACTGGACTTCGGAGTTGCTCGGCAAGGACGTGAAGGGACGCTACGCCGATCTAAAAGAGGCGTCGGCCGATCGTTGTGCGCGCTTGCTGGGCACGTTCGTCAAAGCGCCCGAAGTGCAGTACCACCACGACGTTTACAACCAGTATTTGTGGAACAAGTTCTAGTACAAGCGGTGGAGTAAGGGGCGCCTCGCCCGTTCAGCCGGGCGGGGACGCCCGGCGCTCCATCGGCAAGTATGCTCCGGCCTCTTTTCTGCTCCGAAGGCATAGCCCCGGGCTTACCCTTTCGTGGACTATGACCCCCGCCTTCCGCTTGCGATAATTGTTGCTTCCATGGAACTCACACACTTTGACGAGCGCTGGCTTCCCAAGTCGGTGCTCTGCCTGCGCGACTACAGCCTGAACAAGTTCCTGCACGATCTGGTGGCCGGGATCACCGTAGGATTGGTGGCTCTGCCGCTGGCAATGGCTTTTTCGATCGCTTCGGGACTGACGCCGCAAGCCGGCATTTACTGCGCCATCGTTACCGGGTTTCTGATTTCGGCTCTGGGCGGTTCGACCACCCAGATCGGCGGTCCGACGGGAGCTTTTGTCGTCGTCATCGCCGGGATTGTCGCCGCTCATGGCGTCGATGGCCTGTTCATGTGCACCGTGATGGCGGGGGTGATGCTGGTGATCATGGGACTCACCGGCATGGGTTCGGCGGTGAAATACATTCCACGGCCCATCGTCATCGGCTTTACGAACGGTATTGCCATCCTGATCGCCAGCACCCAGGTGAAGGATTTCTTTGGCCTGAAGCTGGAAAAAGTCCCCGGTGTATTTTGGGCGCGTATGGAGGCGCTGGCGCAGAATTTTCATACCTTCTCGTTCGAAGCCACACTGCTGGCCGCGGGCACCATCGTCATCATCATTGCGTGCCGCGCACTCTCGGACCGTATCCCTGGTGCGATTGTGGCCCTGGTGCTGGGCACGGCGGCGGTGTGGGTTTTGAAACTGCCGGTCGCCACGATCGGCTCGCGCTTCAACGGAATTCCCAGTGGCATGCCGCATCTGCACATTCCCGTGTTTCGCTTTGATCTGATTCACGGACTGCTGGGACCGGCACTAACCGTCGCCATGCTGGGCGCGATCGAATCGCTGATGTCGGCAGTGGTGTCGGATCGCATGAGCAGCGCCAGCAATGTCAATTTCAAGAGCAATGACCGGCACAATCCGAATATTGAACTGGTCGCGCAGGGCATCGCCAACGTGGTTTCGCCGATGTTTGGCGGACTGCCGGCCACCGGCGCCATCGCCCGCACCGCGACCAACATCCGCGCGGGAGCAAGAACCCCGGTAGCGGGCATGATTCATGCCCTGACCCTATTGGCGATTCTGCTGTTTGCTTCGAAGCTGGTGAGTTTCGTGCCCATGGCGGTGCTGGCCGGAATCCTGATGGTGGTGAGCTACAACATGGGCGAGTGGCTCGAGATTCCGTCGCTGCTCAAGCTCACGAAGACCGACATCAGCGTGTGGCTGGTCACATTCGCCCTTACCGTCTTCGCCGATCTTACTGTAGCCGTGCAGGCGGGTATGATCCTGGCGGCGCTGCTGTTTATCAGTCGCGTGGCCGCCACCACCACGGTTTCCCAGGTCACCGACGACTACGTTGAAGATGGACGCGTTCACATTCTGCAGGACAAGGACATCCCGTATTACGCGACTATCTTTCGTATCCACGGGCCGTTTCTGTTCGGCGCAACCGACAAGATTGACGTGGTCACACAGCATATTCACGAGCTCCCACCGGTGGTAATTCTACGGCTGCGCAATATGACAGCGCTCGATGCCACCGGCCTGTTCGCGCTGGAAGAAGTCGCGCGCACTTTGAAGGCTAGCGGCCGCGAGTTGATTCTCTGTGGCACCAGAGAGCAGCCCTTGCAACTGATTCAGAAATCGGAGTTTGAGGAGTTAATCGGTCCCGCGAACATTTGCGACAATGTGCAGGACGCCCTGAGCCGGGCGGAAGAAGCGTTTGAAAGGCTGCAGCCCGCCGGAACAGCGCGATGAGCGGCCAATGGGACTGGAATATCGTCCCTGAAGACAGGGCGGAGTGGGTGATTTTTCTCGTTTCTCTGGCGATCGTTCTGGGCGCAGCGCTTTGGATCTTCCGCTGAGCAGGCGGATATCGTTCTACCGCATCGCCGCCGTGCTCGCCAGGCTGGCATTCAAATACCGGCTCATCGCGAGGTCGATAATCGCCCCGATCATTTCTGTGTAGGAAAGTCCAAAGGCCTTGGCAGCCATGGCAAATTCCTGCCGGCTGGCCAGCCACGGATTCGGATTCGCTTCGATCACATAGACGTCGCCGTTAGGGGCCAGTCGCATGTCGATGCGTCCATAGTCGCGCAGCTTCAGCGCGCGGTAGGCGGCCAGCGCAGTATCGGACAGACGCTTCGTCGTCACTTCATCCAGATTTTCCGCGATTGCCGATTTGGTCAGCTTGTAGACTTCGGTATTCTTCTCGAATTTCACGTCGTAGCTGGCAATTTTTGGCGTGCCTTCGGGCAGGCGCGACAGATCGAGCTCCACCATCGGCAACACCTGCGCCCGTTCGTAGTTACCTAGAATTCCGGCGTAAATTTCGCGCCCCTCGATGTATTCCTCAATCAGCGCCGGCGAATCGAATTCATCCTGGATGTACTCCACTCGCTCCATCATCTCTTTGATGTTGGTAACGACGGAGCCGGCATCGATGCCGATCGATCCATCCTCCCACGACGGTTTGACGATCAGTGGAAAAGAAATGTCGTGCGCATGTTCAATGCGCCCGCGATAGGCTGTGGCAAAGAACGGTGTCTTGATGCCGTGAAATGCGAAGATCTTCTTGGCGATCGCCTTGTCCTGGGCAAGAATGATGGCATGTGGGCCCGCGCCGGTGTAGCGCAATCCCAGCAAGTCGATGTACGCGACCACGTTCATTTCCTTGGTGTCGTCGCCGTCGAAAGACTCGGTCAGGTTAAAAATGAGGTCGGCGTCGCACCGCGAGAGCGAATGCAGCGACTGCGGACGCCCATCGAGCTCGAAATACGAAGGCTCGTGCCCCAGCTTCTGTAACGCTTCGAAAATCTCCTCGCGATCGGTCTTCTCTTTCTTTACCTTTTTCACTTTCTTGCGAGGTTTGCGCACGGAAACTTCCTCTTCCTTCGCCGCCGCGATCGGATCTTCGTTCCACACGTCATACAACAACGCGATTTTCAGTTTTGCTCCGCTCATCCTGTCTCCTCGGAAAGGCAGGTCTTAGGTCTTAGCTGTCAGGTCTAAGGAGAATCTCGGACATGGATCCCTCGCCCGGTTTTCCTGAGACCTGACACCTAAGACCTGAGACCTCTTCTACGGCTGAATAAACTTTCCTTTCGTCACATAGGTCATCACCAGCGCGGTGACGTAGGCCGTGACTTCGGCCAGATGTTCCGCGCTGCGCGTTTTGTCGGCGCGCAAGTCGAGTTCACCGGCGCGCTTTTCGATCGTATCCACTAACGTTTTGATCAGCGGACGCTGCGCCCCGGTCCACTGCGCAACTTTGTCGATCACCGCTTTGCGATGCTGATGCAGAAACTCATGCGCCGGCAGCGCCGCCTTTCGCCGCTTGGATACAGGGAAGATGTCGCGCATGTCCGTATCCGGCGTGAGCTCTGTCACGGCGACTTCTTCCCGTCGAGCCTGTTGCAAGTTGTAGAACTCGGCCACCGTCGTTTCCATCTCATCGACCGTCAGGTCGGTCAGTCCGCGCCGCCGCGCAGGGTCGCTCTTCCCCAACTTGGGCGCCAGACGGTTCAGATACCGCAGCTTTTCCATCGCACCCCAGCCGCGATACCGCTTGCGCCAGTTTGATCGCGGCGTAAGCCACACCGCAAAGGTCTCGGCAAAATCTTCGTCTGGATGCTTCTGCGCATACCATCCCGGCAAATGCCGCACGTAGTCGCGCGAAAACGGCGCGGGCTGGTAATTGTCGCGATACGGCCGGCGGAACGGCCCGAAAATCTGCTTCCAATCGGGCTTATTGTGCAGCTTGTACGCATAGGTGAACGCGTGTCCCGCTTCATGGCGCAGGTACATCATGATTTCTCTCGCGTCTTCGAGGTCATGCGTTTCTTTTTCCAGTTGCGCCAGCGCCGCATTCGCCAGGTAAAACGGAATCCCGATAATCGGCTCGCCCGACGGGCATCCCCACTCATCGGTCAA
>PMBA01000359.1 GCA_003152795.1 Acidobacteriaceae bacterium
GCGCTCTGGGTCCGGGCTACGATGCCGTATACGATTTCTTTTGAAGAGGCCAGTAACATTGCGCCTCAGATACGCGACATTCTGATATCTTATCCGCAAGTCACCGTCGTTGGTTCCGAGCTAGGACGGCCCGACGACGGCACCGACCCCACGGGCTTTTTCAATTGCGAATTCTACGTAGGCCTTAAGCCGTATAAGGATAAATCGTGGACCGACGATGTCAGCGATAAGAAAAAACTGATCGAATCGATCAACAAGAAACTCACTGCCTTTCCGGGAATCATTTTCAACTACACCCAGCCCGCGGAAGACGCCGTGGACGAAGCGCTCACCGGCCTCAAGAGTTCCCTGGCGGTCAAGATCTATGGTGAGGACCTGAATGTGCTTCAGGACAAGGCGATTCAGATCAAGAACGCGCTGTCCAAAGTGCCCGGGTTTACCGAGCTTACGGTGGTGCGCGAACTTGGACAGCCCAGCCTGCTGGTCGATGTCGATCGCGACAAGATCGCCCGATACGGGATCAATGTGGCGGACGTGGAAGCTGTGATTTCGGCCGCCGTCGGCGGCCAGGCGGTCACCCAGGTCATCCAGGGAGAGAAGTTGTTCGATCTAGTGGTCCGAATGCAACCCCAGTTCCGCAGCAGCGCACATGAGATAGGAAACCTGTTGGTGGGCACGCCGGATGGGCAGCAGATCCCGCTAAGTCAACTCGCCAATATTACTCAGGGGAACGGCGCATCCTTCATTTATCGCGAAAACAACTCGCGCTACATCGGCGTGCAGTACAGCATCGAAGGGCGCGACCTGGAGCGGGCGGTGCAAGACGGCCAGACGGCCGTGCGGAAGGCCGTGATCCTGCCGCAGGGTTATACGATGTCGTGGGGCGGCGAATACAGCCAGTTTCTCGAAGCCAAATCGCAGATGTATTTTATCGGTCCACTTGCGATCGTGCTGATTTTCATGATCCTGTTTGCGCTCTACGGAAATTTCAAGTTCCCAGTCACCATTGCCCTGGGAGTCCTTATGACGGAACCGGTGGGAGCGCTGGTCGCGCTGAAACTCACTCATACCCCTTTTAGCGTTTCCTCGGTCCTCGGTCTTCTGGCATTGCTTGGCGTTTCGGTGGAGACGGCCGTCATTCTCGTCTCCTACATCAACAAGTTGCGCCAGGAGGGGATGGGCATTCGGGCGGCGACGCGCGAAGCTTCGCTGCTTCGGCTTCGCCCCATCATGATGACGGCGCTGGTAGCTTGCCTCGGATTGCTGCCGGCCGCGCTTTCCACCGGTATCGGATCGGATACGCAAAGGCCGTTCGCGATCGTCATCGTGGCCGGTCTGATCTCCAGGCTNNNNGCCCATGAGTCGTCCCGGTCGAGCAACCATAATCGATAGTAGTTGATGTGCAAGAAAGTGCAGAGAAGAACACCTCAAGTACGGCTTTGTCTTGAGTCTAGCGTAAGGGATTGAGGTAGCACCGTCTTTACGAGAATTTGACGTTCTTTGAGATTTCATTTGGTGTATACTCCGACCGAAACGCACTGGAGTTGAGTGCGTGATACGGCCAGTCTCAAGCGCAACGACTTTGTTTTTTTCAGAATTTTCTCCCTCCCGGAAAGAGGTTCCCTATGCGTCGTGAAGTGTCTTTCGTGTGCTGTGTGTTGGCTGTTCTGGCTTCATTGTTCCTCCTCGCGGTTCCCTCCATGCAGGCTCAAAGCGGCCAGCATCTTCTGATCACGCAGAGCGTGGCTGAAGGGAAGTTGGCCACACTCGCCGGCAACACGCGGCCCGAAGCGAACGCCAAGAACGATCGCGGACGGGTGGCTGACAGTCTTTTGATGGAGCACATGTTGCTCCAGTTGAAACGCTCCCCGGAGCAGGAACGGGAGTTGCAGAAGTTGATCGATGAGCTTCATGACTCCGCCTCGCCGAACTTTCATCATTGGCTCACCGCCCGGGAATTCGGCGCGAGATTCGGGGTGGCAAAACAAGACCGCGACACGATTAAGGGTTGGCTCCAGTCGCACGGCTTCAAGGTCAATGTGGATTACCAGAGCGGTCTGCTCATCGACTTTTCCGGGACTGCCGGTCAGGTGCGGGGGGCTTTCCACACCGATATTCACCAACTGAACGTGAAGGGCGTGCAGCACATCGCCAACATGAGCGATCCGCAGATTCCGGCGGCGCTGGCGCCGGCGATTGTCGGTGTCGTGTCCTTGCACGACTTCATGCCTCATGCCATGTACCGGTTAAAGGCAAACTACACATTCACTTCTGGTGCACAGACCTTGTACGCAGTGGCTCCGCCGGATCTGGCGACGATCTACAATCTGAATCCGCTGTTCAGCGCGGGCATTTCCGGACAAAACCAGACAATCGTCGTGGTCGAGGACACGAACGTCTTCAGCACCGCGGATTGGAGTTCGTTTCGTTCGGTGTTTGGCCTCTCTTCGTTCACCGGAGGCTCGTTCACGCAGATCCATCCAGCTCCTCCGAGTGGTACTAACAACTGCGCCAACCCAGGAACGAACGGCGACGACACGGAAGCGATTCTGGACGCCGAATATGCCAGCGCTGCCGCACCCAGCGCGGCGATCGTGCTGGCTTCGTGCAGCGACACGGCAACCTTTGGCGGCTTGATCGCGCTGCAAAACCTGTTGAACGAAAGCACCGCGCCGCCGGCGGTTGTGAGCATGAGCTATGGCGAGTGCGAGGCTTCTAACGGCGCCTCGTCAAATGCCGCTTTCAATTCAACTTTTCAGCAGGCGGTCACTGAGGGGGTCTCGGTTTTCGTTTCCTCCGGAGATGATTCGGCGGCAGGCTGCGACCGGGGAGCAGCAAACGCGACGCATGGTATCGGAATCACTGGTTGGGGATCGAGCCCTTACAACGTGTCCGTTGGCGGCACCGACTTCGGCGATACTTTTGCCGGCACCAACAGCACCTACTGGAATGCCACCAACACCGCAACGTACGGATCGGCGAAGTCCTATGTTCCCGAGATTCCCTGGGAGGATTCGTGCGCCAGCGTGCTGATTGCGGAGTTCGAGGGTTTCAGCCAGACATACGGAACCAGCGGCTTCTGCAATAGCAGCGCCGGAGCCAGTTTCCTGAACGACGCGGGGGGCAGCGGCGGACCGAGCGGCTGCGCGACGGGAAATCCAACCCAGGGTGGTGTAGTCGGTGGAACCTGCGCGGGCTGGCCAAAGCCATCGTGGCAAGTGCTGGTCGGAAATCCCAGCGACGGCGTGCGCGACATTCCCGATGTCTCGCTTTTTGCCGCCAATGGAGTTTGGGGACACTATTATCCGTTCTGCTTTAGCGGACCGGGAGGCGCCCCCTGTTCCGGCGCACCCGATACCTGGCCGGGAGCGGGAGGAACATCGTTCTCCTCGCCGATCATGGCCGGCATCCAGGCCCTGGTGAACCAGAAAGCCGGGGGACGTCAAGGCAATCCCAATCCCGTCTATTACAGCCTGGCCGCCAGTGAGTATGGCGCCAGCGGCGACGCTTCCTGCAGTTCAACCCTGGGAAATGCCGCCGGCAGTTCGTGCATTTTCTATGATGTGACGCAGGGCGACATGGACGTCAATTGCACCGGCCTCCACAACTGCTACATGCCCTCCGGCACGCACGGTGTGCTCTCCACTTCCAACAGCGCGTATCAGCCGGCCTATGGCACCACAACCGGCTGGGACTTCGCAACTGGAATTGGCACGGTGAACGCCGCCAATCTGGTGAACAACTGGCCGGGAGGCGCTCCGAACTTCACGCTAACGCCCTCGCCGAACAGCGTGACCATCACCCAGGGAACGAGCGGGAGCAGCACGATTACGATCACTCCCTCGAACGGTTTCAGTGGCAGCGTCACTCTTTCCGCGTCGGGCTTGCCCAGCGGCGTGACCCCGGGCTTCAGTCCAAATCCCGCCACCGCTTCCAGTACGCTGACCTTGACGGCCAGCGCCACGGCAGCTACCGGAACCGTGACGGTGACGATCACCGGCACGTCGGGTGCGTTGACGAATACCACAACCCTCAGCCTGACTGTGAACGCCAGCGGAGGCGGCCCAGCCGTCACTCTATCGCCAACTTCTCTGACCTTTGGCAACGTGGTGGTGGGCGCGACCGCGGCTGCGAAGACGGTCACACTCACCAACAGCGGGACCGCAACCCTGAACATCAGCAGCATCGCAACCAGCGGTGACTTCGCCCTGACGACCAGCACGAAGCCCTGCGGCAGCACGCTGGCCGCGGGAAAGAACTGCACGATCAAGGTTACCTTTACTCCGACGCAGGTTGGAGCGCGCACCGGGAACCTTACGATCACCGACAACGCTTCGGGCAGCCCGCAGACGGTGCCACTGTCGGGCACAGGCACGGTCCAGGCCACGTTAACCCCTGCCACCGCGACCTACCCGGCGCGGACCGTGGGGACGACCAGTCCGGCGAAAGTGTTTACGCTTGCCAACAAGCAGAGCGTGGCGCTGAACAGCATCGTGATCTCGACGACCGGAGACTTCAGTGTTTCCACGACGACTTGCGCGGCGAGTTTGGCGGCCAAATCCACTTGCAAGATCAGCGTGACATTTACGCCGACAGGCACGGGGACGAGGACGGGGACGTTGAAAGTTGCCGACAGCGCCAGCAATAGCCCGCAGATCTCGGCGCTGACCGGCACTGGCAAGTGATACTTTGATCCGTTTGAATGACGGGGCTGCGAGAGCGGCGCCGTTCCTTAGGAACACAGAGAGGGCCGAGAAGTCGGCCCTCTTTTTTCGACTGGACTCACCAGAGCAACCGACGAGCTGTGCCCGCCCGGACGCCGAGGACGGATGTCCCTGGGTTAGAAGCCAGGCAGTGCGGTGATTCCTTTTGATTCCACGCACTCATAGGCCCGGCCGGCTGCCAGGCTCTTGTATTCTTCTGTCCTTCCGCTTGGCCATTGGATCACCAAACGATCGATCCTGTCCCGTTTCCCCAGTCCGAACGTTACGGGCAACTCCGACTGCGAGAGATAGCTTGATCCGCCCTTGACCAACCGTGACTGGCTCGAGTCGCCGTGGAAGATTTTCAGCGAAGCGCCGATGGCATCGCGATTGGACTTCGTCCCGACCAGGCGAATGCGGATGCTCCGGTTCCCGGCAGCCTGGTCGCTGCGGTAAAGATAGGCCGGGCCATTGTTGGTCGTGATCAGCAGGTCAAGATCGCCGTCGCGATCGAAATCGCCGTAGGCAACGCCGCGTCCGACCTTTGGTTGACTGAAGCCGCCACCGATTTCAGCGGCGACGTCGACGAACGTGCCCCTTCCGCTGTTCAGAAAAAGTTGAGGTGGCTGCGCGTACCCGACGCCGCTGACATTGCGCACGGTGTCGTCGATATGCCCGTTCACCACCGCCAGATCGAGTGCGCCATCGAGATCGGCATCGAGAAACACGCATCCGAATCCCAATTTGTCTTTCGACGCGAGACCGACTCCGCTCTGCACCGCGACGTCAACATAGTTTCCGCCATCGGAAAGCCGATAGAGCCCCGTCATCTCGTTATCGAAATTGGTGATGGCGATGCCGGAGTTCCCTGAATTGTCGAAATCGGCCACGTCCACGCCCATGCCGGCGCGCGCCCTGCCTTCCGCGGAGAAGGCGATGCCGGCCTCCACGGCTACGTCCTTGAACGTACCGTTGCGCTGATTTCGATAGAGTTTATTGGGCTGCGTGTCATTGGTCAC
>PMBA01000383.1:0-1582 GCA_003152795.1 Acidobacteriaceae bacterium
GATTAAGAATCGCTTCACTCTCGTTTGCGGGTAGCGGCGGGAAAATCCTCCGGCGCGAAATTGCCCGCGGGTGAAATCTGCCCGGCACGATTTACCGACAGGCCGGCAGAATTTGCCGGGCACCCGGCAATCTTTGCCCACAAAAACGAGAACGGCGCGGGGACAACCCCCGCGCCGCTCCTAGCCCCCTCTGCCCGAAAGTTTCTTATTTGAACAGCGANNTCCTTGGCCATGTCGGCGTCGACCAGATTGCCGATACCGGTCGTCAGCGTGTCGGACAGCTTCGAAACGAAGTCCGCCTGAATGGAGAACTTCTTCGAGCCGCTCGACAAAGCCGAAAGCGACGTATTGACGGTGGCGATTGCGGCGGAAACCGTGGCAACCATCGTCGCCGCGGTGGTTTGGTTGGTGTAGGCCGTGCCCACATTGAGATTGGTCACCGTCAGGTTCTGGGCGCCGACCGTGATGGTCTGGGACTGGTCGCTGGCGGACGCCAATGCGCTGATGGAGGTGCCTGCCCCAGTGCCCGCGGAATTGCTGACCAGGTTGATGCCGTTGAACGACGCGTTTTGGACGATCGAGGTGATCTGAGCGGCCATCGATTGGAAGTCCGCAGCCAGCGAGGTGCGGCTCGCGGTATCGAGCGAGGTGTCGGACGCGGCCAGCGCGTTCGCCTTCATTTGGATCAGAAGATCCGACACCGACTCCGCAGCCGACAAGGCCGTGTCTACCACGGATATCCCGCGGTTCAGCGAATCGGTGACGGCGGCATAACCCGCGACGTTGCCGCGCATGTTTCGCGCAATGGCAAAGATAGCGCCATTGTCCTTCGCCGAGGAAACCTTCAGACCAGAGCTGACGGCGTTCTCGGTCGTCTGAAGATCAGAGTTCGTGTTGGTGAGGTACTGAAGCGCGGTCAGTGCGCTCGTGTTGGTGTTGACGCTGAGCACGGTTCATTCTCCATTTTCTTCTGGCGGCCCTACGGCCTTCTGCCCTTCGGGGGCCGATTGCCCTCGCCGCCCGGCGTCGCAACCACCATGCCATCCCGTGACCTGCCCTAAGCAATTGATATTCCAGGAGATATACGCGGATCATGGATCGTTTCAACGGGGCAGATCCTGCCCCTCGGTAATTCTCGCCGGGCCAAAAAAATGCCGGCCGCAAGCGGCCGGCATTTTCCCGTGATCTGTGTGAAGCGCGCCCTAAGCGGCGCCGCGCAACCCTTCCATGATCGTGCGATTGATGGCGATCAGCGGATCGAGAGACGCACCCTTGCGGATCGCTTCTTTCGAGTATTTGTTGACCCATAGCGACAACGACACGATTTGCGCGCGAACGCCCTCGGGCAACTGATTGTGCTCATCGAGGCAATCCGCGGCGAGCGTGCGCCAGACTCTGCGATTCCAATCGATGACCTCGACAAGCGAACCGCCGCTCGCCTTGACTTTCTGCGCACTGATGAGCGCACCCGTGACGTGACCGAACAGCCGATATTCGGTTTGGCGCGGATCTTCAGTAATGCGCTGCGTGTTTTGATAGGCTTTCAGGGTCATAGCTCAACCGTTCCTGCTCGAATTCAAAC
>PMBA01000383.1:1639-2517 GCA_003152795.1 Acidobacteriaceae bacterium
TTTTCGCGCAAGATGCAGGCCTTGTTCTGGATGACTAGGCGGCTGGTTCGCTTATCGCCATTCGTCAGCACGGCGCCATTCAGCACGAATTTCTCGCCCGGCTTCAGCGACAACTTCAGCGGCATCGAAGATTCCCCCGTCGGATGCAGGCACTCGGTTCCCAAACTCTAGCGCTGCGTAGTTAATAAATTCCTTGCATTGGGAACGACTGCGTTCACTCCGGATTAAGCATGGAAAGGCTTTTATGGCGGTTCAAATCGTCGAGGAAACAGTCACATGGCACAGGTCGTAGCCGCCCCCCGCATCGAATCTCTGGCGGGCATGGATGCCAAAGCGGAAACTCTCGCCAAACTTGAGGCGCTCACCGAGGAGATCGGCAGAAAAGAGTCGCGGCACGAATCGAACAGCCACTTACGCCACGCTATCGTGGCGTTCAGGCGCGGCGACGCGGCACAAGCGGCCAAATGCGCGCTGGCTTCCACGGCGGCCGACGCATCCAACGCGCAAGCCTTCCATGTGCTTGCCATGGCACTGGAAAAAATGGGCCATATACGCGAAGCCCTCGTCACTTATGAGCGCGCCTTTCAGCTCGATCCCAACGATCCCACCCTTTTGCTCGATCTAGGCCTGACGGCTTGGCACCTGAACATAAAGGCCGGCGCCGAGCAGATGTTCCGCCTATATATCCAGGCTTGCCCGGATTCGCCGCTCGGCTACAATAATCTTGGCAGCGTGCAAGGCGACATGGGGAAACCCACCACCGCGATCGAGACTCTGCGTTCCGCCATCTACCACATGCCGAACGAGGCGATCCTGTGGAATTCGCTCGCCACCGTGCTCGCCGAGGACGGCCGCGTCGAGGAAAGCCTGGTGTTCTA
>PMBA01000225.1:0-21470 GCA_003152795.1 Acidobacteriaceae bacterium
CTATGATCGCCATCGTCGATTACGGCGTCGGCAACCTGAATTCGGTGAAGAAGGCTTTTGACTATCTCGGAGCTGATGTTGTTGTCACCAACCAGCCCGGGACCGTCCTCGCGGCAGACAGGATTGTATTGCCCGGAGTAGGGCATTTCTCCTCCCTTCAGGCTCTGAACCTGGCGGGCTTGCGAGAAGCCTTGCTGCAGGGCGCTTCGTCCGGCAAGCCGTTTCTCGGAATTTGCCTCGGAATGCAGTGGCTGTTCGAAGGCAGTGACGAGTCCCCCGAAATCGCGGGAGCCGGAATCTTTCCCGGCACATGCCGACAATTTCCTTCTACCGTGAAGTCGCCGCACGTCGGCTGGAATTCCCTCGCCGTCCAAGAGGGCTCTCGCTTGCTCCAGGGCGTCGCACAGAATTCTTATCTCTATTACACGCACTCCTTCCATGCCCCCATCGTCCCTGAAACAACCGGCGTCAGCGACTACGGCCTGCCCTTTTCCGGCGCCATCGAGCGCGGCCGCATTTTCGGAGTNNCGCTTCAAAAATCTGCGCGACGCCGGCGATCCCGCCGAGTGCGCCGCCGCCCACGCCCGCAATGGCGCCGACGAAATCGTGTTGCTCGACATCACCGCCACCAGCGGCAAACGACACACCCTGCTTCACTCCATCCGCGCCACCGCCCGCTCCCTGTTCGTTCCCTTTACCGTCGGCGGAGGAATTCGCCAGCTCGACGATGCCGCGGCCGTCTTCGATGCCGGCGCCGACAAGATTGCCATCAACTCGGCCGCCGTACGCGACCCCTCACTCATCTCCAGCATCGCCCGGCGCTTTGGTTCGCAGGCGGTAGTCGTCGCCATCGACGCTGGAAAAACCGCCAAAGGCTTCGAAGTTTTCGTCAACGGTGGACGCGTGCCCACGGGACTCGACGCAATTCAATGGGCCCGGCAATCCGCTGCTTGCGGTGCGGGTGAGATCCTGCTGACTTCCATGGACCGTGACGGAACTCAATCCGGCTTTGACTGTGAGTTGGTCCGCGCCGTCACCGAAGCGGTTTCAATCCCTGTCATTGCTTCGGGCGGCGCGGGATCGGAGCGCCACTTCGTCGACGTGTTTCGCGACGGTCATGCTGACGCAGCCCTGGCTGCCTCGATCTTCCACTTCGGCATCGAAAATATCGCCCAACTCAAACGCGACCTGCTCGATGCCGGCATTCCTGTGAGGTGGCCATGTTGATTCCCTCGATCGACCTGATGGGCGGCAAGATTGTCCAGTTAGTCCAGGGCGAGAAGAAAGCGCTCGAGTTCGACAACTTCGACTATTGGATCGAGAGATTCGCCAACTATCCGCTGGTGCAGGTCATCGACCTCGACTCGGCTCGCGGCGCGGGCAATAACCGCCTCCTGGTCGCGCAGATTGTCCAGCGCCTCAACTGCCAGGTGGGCGGCGGGATTCACAGCCTCGAAACCGCGCGCGAAATTCTCCAAATGGGCGCGCACCGGGTTATCTTCGGCTCCGCGTTGTTTCACGAGGGCAGGATCAATACCCGGTTCGCTGCCGATTTGGCAGCCGCCCTCGGCACCCCACCGCTGGTCTTTGCCCTCGATTCGCGAGGCGGCCGGGTTGCTATCGACGGCTGGCGCAAAGAGACTGCCGTGACTCCCTTCGACTTGATGCAGGCGCTCGAACCGTTCTGCGACACTTTTCTCTACACCCACATTGATACCGAGGGGTTGATGGGTGGGATCCCGATCGACACCGTGAGCGCACTCCGGCGCGCCACCTCGCGCCGCCTGCTGGTCGCTGGCGGCATCACCACCCAGCAGGAAATCGACTCCCTCGACGCGCTCGGAATGGATGCCATTGTCGGCATGGCCCTGTATTCAGGCAAAATTTCGCCATAAAGAAAACCTCCCTCGGCTACCCTGCTCAGTTCCCGGTTCACCTCGTTCGCTTTGGCATCTGCCGCCATGGCCCTTGAACCTACGCTCTCCCAATTGCACTTCCATTTGCGAACTTTCCTCAACCGCTTTATGTTTCTCTCTGGAGAAATATTAAGGAGAGTCATCTCATGTCCTGGCGGCCGTCGCTGTCATCGCTGATCCTGCTCTTGCTGTTGACCTTTTCTTGTTCCCTTTCCGCCGCTGCTCAAACCCAGCCGGTCGATGCCGAAGGCCATCAGTGGTGGCAGCACGCCGTGTTTTACGAAATCTATCCCCGCAGTTTTGCCGACAGCAATAACGACGGCGTCGGCGACCTCAACGGCATCAGCTCCAAAATGAGTTACCTCCATGAACTGGGCGTCGACGCCATCTGGATCACTCCCTGTTTTCCCTCCCCCCAGGTCGATTTCGGCTACGACGTTGCCGACTACCGGAACATCGACCCCATGTACGGAAACCTCGCCGACTTCGATCACATGGTGGCCGAGGGCAGGAAACACCATGTCCGCATCATCCTCGATTTTGTCCCGAACCACACCTCCGACCAGCATCCCTGGTTTCAGGACTCCAGGTCTTCGCGCACCGCTGAGCATCGCGACTGGTACATCTGGCGCGACGGCAAAGCGGCCGGCCAGCCACCCAACAACTGGATTTCAATCTTCGGCGGTTCGGCTTGGACCCTCGATCCCGCCACCAATCAGTTCTATTACCACTTCTTCTATGCCCAGCAGCCCGACCTCAACTGGCGCAATCCCGCGGTTGAAAAAGTAATGCTCGATGGCACCCGCTGGTGGTACCAGCGCGGCGTTTCCGGCTTCCGCCTCGACGCCGTTGACACCCTCTTTGAAGATCCCCAACTGCGCGACAATCCCGTCCTTGACGGCACCAACAAGCAGGGCGATCCCAACATGCAGAATAAAAACAACACCAATTTTCCCGAGGTTCATGAGGTGCTGCGGAAGTTGCGCAAAGTTGCCGACGAGTCTGACGCCGTCCTCATCGGCGAGACCTGGACTGCCAACGTCGACGAACTCGACCGTTACTACGGCCAGGGCGGCAATGAACTCCAGATGCCCATGGACTTCATGTTCACCACCGTCAACAAACTTTCCCCACCCGAATTCCGGCGCCAGATTGCGGCCGTCGATGGCGCTCACGGTTGGCCCGTGTTCGTGATCAGCAATCACGATATCGTCCGCTCCTACAACCGCTACGGAGACGGCAAGAACAACGACGCCATCGCCAAGCTCATGGGCGCCTTCTACCTGACTCTGCGCGGCACCCCCATCATGTATTACGGCGAAGAAATCGGCATGGAGAACAACGACCCCACCCGCAAGCAGGACGTGAAAGACCCGATCGGCCGCACCGGATGGCCGCAGGAAAAAGGCCGCGACGGCGAACGCACCCCCATGCAGTGGAACACCACCCCCAACGCCGGATTCAGCCAGAAAGATCCCTGGCTTCCCCCGCCGCCCAGCTTCCAGACTCACAACGTGGCGACCGAATCCAAAGACCCCAACTCGGTGCTCAACCTCTACAAGAAAGTCCTCGCCCTGCGCCACACCAACCCGGCCTTACTCGAAGGCACCTATACCGCTCTCAACCAGGACGACCCCAACGTGATGTCCTACCTGCGCGCCTACAAGGGTAAAGCCTTGCTCGTGGCCCTGAACATGTCGGCCACTCCGCAGAAAATCGTCTTCAACCTTGCCCCCCAGGGATTCGCAAGCGCCACCCTGAAAACCCTGATCGCGTCGCCCAAGGCATCCTTCAATCGCAATGAGGTTACACTCCTTCCCTTCGGACTGCTCATCGCTGAAGTGAAGCAGTAAAGGAAACACAACCTGAATTTCTGACGCCTTGCCCTAACGCCGCCCATCTGCGTATTGTTACGGAGTGAAGTTCCCCCGATGCAGTGGCATTCTTCTCCACTTCACTTCGCTGCCCGGCCGTTTAGGCATCGGTGATCTCGGTCCCTCCGCCTGCGAATTCGCCGACTTCCTCTTCGCCGCCGGACAGAAGTTGTGGCAGGTGCTCCCCCTCAATCCCACCGGATACGGCGATTCCCCCTACCAGTGCTTCTCCGCCTTTGCCGGCAATCCCATGTTGCTCAGCATTGAGCGCTTGCGCGAGCGCGGCCTGCTGCAAACCGCGGACCTGGCTCAAGCGCCTCTCTTTCCCGAAGACTCCGTCGATTATGGCCCGGTGATCGAATTCAAAATGGCATTGTTACGAGGGGCTGCCCAGGTTTTCTTCGCCGACGGTTCCCGCTCCGATCGCGCCGCCTTCGATCGCTTTTGCAAAAGCGCCAGCCCTTGGCTCGACGACTACGCCCTCTTCATGGCCTGCAAAGATGCGCACCACGGAACCATGTGGACCTCATGGGACGCCCCGATTCGCCAGCGAGACCCTCATGCCATCGGCGAGTGGTCAAGAAAACTCGCGCCCGAACTGAATGCTTACAAGTATTGGCAATTCGAATTCTTCCAGCAGTGGGAGACTCTCAAAGCCTATTGCCAGCAGCGCGCCATCCGCTTCATGGGAGACGTCCCCATCTATGTCGCCCACGACAGCGCCGACGTCTGGGCTCATCCCGAATTGTTCCGTCTCGACGATCAGGGCCGCCCCACCGTGGTCTCCGGCGTGCCCCCGGATTATTTCAGCGCTACCGGACAGCTTTGGGGAAATCCTATTTATCGCTGGGACCTCCTCGCCACCACCGGATACAAGTGGTGGATCGAGCGCTTCCGTGCCTCCCTCGCCCTTTTCGATATGGTGCGCCTCGATCATTTCCGCGGCTTTGAGTCTTACTGGGAAGTTCCCTCCGGCGAATCAACCGCCATCCACGGACGCTGGATCAAAGGTCCCGGCGAAGACTTTCTCTCGGCGCTGCAAAACGCCTTTGGCGGACTCCCGATCGTCGCCGAGAACCTCGGCGTGATCACTCCTCCGGTGGAGAAATTGCGCCAGCAGTTCGGCCTCCCCGGCATGAGCCTCCTGCAATTCGCCTTCGGCAATGATCCCCAGGGTCCATCGTTTCGCCCCCATAATTACAGTCGTGATCTCGTCGCCTACACCGGCGGCCACGACAATGACACCACCGTCGGCTGGTGGTCCAGTTCCGGCGCCGCCGACAGCACGCGCTCTCCTGACGATGTCCGCAAAGAGCGCGCCTTCGCCCGCAGATATCTCAACTTCCATAACCCGGACGATTCCGAAATTAACTGGGTTATGATCCACGCCGTGCTCGCCTCCGTCGCTGACGTTGCCATTGTCCCCTTGCAGGATGTGCTCGGCCTGGGCAGCACCGCCCGCATGAACCTCCCCGGCACGGTCAGCGGAAACTGGAAATGGCGTTATCGCCCCGGCGCTCTGAAACCCGAGTTGAGCGCAAGACTTCGAGAGCTGGTTACCCTTTACGATCGCTAGAAGAATCGTCTTGAGGATGAATCCATGGACAAGCCGCCACGCAACTTCTGGCAGATTTGGAATATGAGCTTCGGGTTCCTCGGCATCCAGTTCGGCTGGGGATTGCAGATGGCCAACATGAGTTCCATCTACGAATACCTCGGCGCCAGGGCCGATCAGATCCCCATCCTCTGGCTCGCCGCGCCCCTCACCGGATTGATCGTCCAGCCCATCATCGGTCACGCCAGCGACCGCACCTGGGGCCCACTCGGCCGCCGCCGTCCTTACTTCCTCGCCGGTGCCATTCTCAGTTCCATCGCCCTTATCCTCATGCCCCGCAGTTCCACCCTCTGGATGGCCGCCGGTCTGCTCTGGATCCTCGACGCCTCCATCAACATCAGCATGGAGCCCTTTCGCGCGTTTGTCGCCGACCTCCTCCCCGAATTTCAGCGCACCCGCGGTTTTGCCATGCAGAGCCTCTTCATCGGACTCGGCGCAGTAATTGCCTCCGCTTTACCTTACCTGCTCACCAACGTTTTTCACGTAGCCGAAACCAGGGCCGCCGGAGCCATCCCTTTCACCGTCCGTCTTTCTTTTTACATCGGCGCCGCGGCGTTCCTGGGCGCCGTACTTTGGACCATTCTTACGACGAAGGAGTATCCGCCAGAGAATCTTGCGGAATTTCAGCAACAAAAGACGGACCACGCGGGCTTCGGCGCCGCCGCCCGCGAAATCCTCGCTTCCATCCGCCAGATGCCCCCCACCATGCGCCAACTCGCCTGGGTCCAGATCTGTACCTGGCTCGCTTTGTTTTGCATGTGGCTCTACTTCCCCGTCGCCGTCGCGCGCAATGTCTTCGGCGCCTCAGACACAAATTCTCCCCTCTACTCCGCGGGAGTCGAGTGGGCCGGCGTTTGCTTCGGAATGTACTCCCTCGTCTGTTTCGGATTCTCTTTCCTGCTGCCCGCCCTCGCCCGCCAGTTCGGGCGCAAGGCAACCCACACCCTCTGCCTGATTTGCGGCGGCTTCGGCCTGCTCTCCGTCGCCCTCATTCACACCAAGTATCTGCTCCTGCTCTCCATGGCCGGAGTCGGCGTCGCCTGGGCCAGCACCCTCTCCATGCCCTACTCCATCCTTGCTGGTTCGCTGCCTCACGGTAAGACCGGAGTCTACATGGGGATATTCAACTTCTTCATCGTCATTCCAGAAATCACGGCATCCCTTGGATTCGGCTGGATCATGGGCCACCTCCTGCACAACAACCGGATCTCCGCCGTCGTGGCGGGCGGGATCTTCTTCATCCTGGCGGCGATCCTGACCCAGCGCGTGGAGGACCTCTACGACTTGCGGCACCCCAGCAGTTCACTTCCCGGCAACACCCTCGCGGCCAAATCCTGAACCTGACGACTCACCGCGCCCGCACGGCGACCAGTTCCGTTCCGACCGGTACCCCGCGAGTGATCTTCACTCGCAGCAGCGCATCGAACGGCCTCATCCCTCCCCCGCTCGCCTCCGGAATTTCGCGCACCAATTTCTCCACCGACTCCTGCCGGCAAACAAACTCCACCGCCCCTTGCGTCCCGAACGTTGTCGTTCCCGCCAGTATCATCACGTACTGGGAACCGTTTCCCGGCACCAGTCCAACCACCGCATAATCCTCCGTCAGCAGCGCATTCGAAGGACTCGCCAGGTAAATGCCTGCCTCTCCCGCCTTCGGATGTTTGCTGACAATCGCTAGATCGCCTTCTCGCGGACCTGACGCCATCCTTTGAAATACGAATTCCTGCGTGTTCGGAATATCCAGCAACGATAGGTTTTCCGATGGAGAACCGACAAAAATCAGGTTGTTGTTCTTCACGTCGTCCAGCGTGAACAAGCTTCCTCGTTTCACCCGTACCTTCCGTCCCAACGTGCCGAACGCATCGTCCAGCGCGTGGATGGCTAGCACCTCTCCCACTCCCGTGTAGTGGTCGTATACGGTGCTCTTGGAATCCTGCCGCGAATTGTAGTAACGCATTCCCGTCTCCGGTCGTCCCACAAACGCTGCATTGCTGAAGATCACCCAGGGCTCCTCCTCTCCCGCCGTAAACGGCCTCCAAAACACCGCCAGAGCGCCCCCGCTCCGCGCCGCGCTTGGCACCGCCACTCCCGGTTCTCGCAGGTTCCGGCTCCCCAGCACACCCCCCAAAACCATCAGCGCCGCAATCAGTCCCACCAGCAGCACCACCACTGCGATCCGCCAGCGCGCCGGAACCACTTCCACCACCATGCCGCGCGGCATCTCCCGCGGTCCCGCGTTCTGACCCGGCGCCTGCGCTTCCACCGCCCTCGCCTCGAAAACCAGGTGATAGCTTCCTTTCGGAATTCTCACCACGATCGGATCCGCCGTCCCCTCCCCCGCGTAATACTCCGCCAGCTTCAGCCGAAGACGTCCGGCTTGCACCCGGATCGTCGAGTCCGATTGCGGATCAAAATCCGTCGACCGCCCATACACTTCGGTCGCAATCTGATACTCCTTCAATGGCGCTTCGGGATGATAGAGGGCTTGTTTTGCTAGGTATTGCAACAGCTTGCACAGCGATTCCGAGCCCCGTAGGCTATGGCTTTTAATAATGTTATCTATTTGTTGGAAGAATTGTTCCGGCCCGGCGGCGAAGGTGCGTGTCACAGCCATTTAACAATGAGGTAACTTGGAATCGTATCTCAATACAACAACGGCATTTTACTCCAGTAACCGTTTAAAAACCTAGTGAAACGTACGCCAGCGAGCGCTTTGCGCTAAGACATGCTCCATGTTGCTCGGCGTGTGTAGTTTTGCTCCAAAGCCAACGTCTCCCGACATCCACGAAGATGTCCAAAAATTGGAGGAAGCATTATGAAGATTAGATTTTTTCTGGTTCTCATTCTTGTGCTGTGCTTTGCCGGTCTGGCGCTGGCGCAAACGGATACAGCCCGCCTTATTGGAACAATCATGGACTCGACCGGCGCCGTCATACCCAATGCCGCCGTTGCGGTAACCAACACTGGGACCGGGCGCACCGTAACAGTCCAGACCGGCGGGTCGGGCGAGTACACCGTAAACGCGCTGCCTGCGGGGAAATACCACATCGAGGTAAAGCAAGCAAACTTTAAGACTGCGGCCGCTGACTTCACTCTGGAAGTCTCCCAGGTGCAGGAAATCAGTTTGAAACTGGAAACAGGCGCGACCAGCGTGACCGTCGACGTGACCGGTGAAGTTCCGCTGGTCGACACAGCGACGTCGAGCACTGGCGAAGTGATTCAGGGCCGGCAGGTGACAGAGCTTCCGCTGAACGGCCGCAACTTCACGCAGTTGGCCCTGCTCACCCCCGGCGTCACCCGCGGCGCTTATGGCGACGTCTCAATGGGCGGTACCGGCGGGTCGGCGGCGGAGACTTTCCGCAACGCCGATACCGGCGGCGAATCATTGGTCGTCAATGGATTGCGCGCGCAGGCCAACAACTTCATCCTCGACGGCGTGGACAACAACGAGGCCCTGGTGAACTCCATCATGTTCTTCCCACCTGCCGAGGCCATCCAGGAGTTCCGCGTCAACACCTCGGTCGCCCCGGCCGAGTTCGGCCGCGCCGGCGGCGCCATCATCCAGACCCAGATCAAGTCGGGCACCAACCAGATTCACGGCTCGGGGTTCATTTTTGACCAACAGTCGGCGTACAACGCCCATGCCTACAACAACCCGCTCCCGCCCCAGCATCGCAACCAGTTCGGCGGCACCATCGGTGCTCCGATCTGGAAAAACAGACTCTTTATCTTCGCGGATTACCAGGGCCTGCGGCAGAAATCGCCTGCCGGCACCGAGTATACGTTCGTGCCGACTGCGTTACAGCACAGCGGCGACTTTTCTGAACTGATGCTGCCCGCCAACACCAGCGGGACCTATACCAGACGAGACACTGGCTACACGTATCCCGGCTCCACGAGCATGGCCACGATGCCCGTACCTCAAGTATGTCCGAGTCTGTATTCTGGCGGCGTTCCTCTTGCCGCGTTTGCCAACAAGGGCTATATCTACGATCCTCAAACCTGTCTTCCCTTCGGATGGAACGGCACCGTGGGCACAAACATCATTCCCGTAGGAAGCCAGAACGCGGCTGGCATGAATTTGATTAATGCTTACCCGCTTCCCAATATCCCCGGCGCTGCAATCACCGCCTACAACTTCGCGGCCAACCGCAAATTCATCCGTAACTTTGATGACTACGACGCTCGCATGGACTTCGTTGTCAGCCAGAAGGACACCGTCTTTGCCCGTGGAAGTACCGGTACCGATATTTTCGATGAAACTGACAGACTAGTGGACGCCACCCATGACCTCCCCTCGGGCTTTGGCTCGGGTAACAACTTCAACCATCCACGCGGCCTCGCTGTCGGATACAACCACACCTTCAGCCCCAACGTCATCAACGAATTCCGCTTCGGCTATCTCCGTCCGTTCTTCGGCTACCAGAACCCGCAGAATGGCACCAACCTGTCTGCGAAGCTGGGGATCCAGATGCCCGTCAACCCCTTGCTGGGCGGCATCGCCCTCATCGGTGGTTGGGGCTGGACCGGCAACTATCAGTATGAGTACACCGGCGATGGTGGAGTCTACCAGGTGCCGCAGAAGTCGTACCAGTTTTTGGACAGCCTAAGCTGGACGCACGGTCGGCACATTTTCAAGTTCGGCGCCAACCTCATCAATCGGCACGTTGACTTCGTACAGGGTAACGATGCCAAGGGCTATTTCTGGGTGACCGACGGCGGCCAGACAAATTGGAGCGGCCAGCCGAACGGGGGCACCTCGGGATTGGGCACGTTTACCGGCAATACAATGTCCGAATTGGTAGCCGGCTTTGAGTCCTACCAGATCGGAAGATTTAACGGCTACAGCCAGACCCGAAGCTGGGAGACCGGTTATTTCGGCCAGGACGACTGGCGCATAAGCCAAAGGCTCACCCTTAACCTCGGTCTGCGGTATGACCTCTACACCTGGCCCTACGAAGCAAACAACCAGCAGTCGAACTTTGACCCAGCGACGGTCACCCTGATTGATGCGAACGCGTCGAACGCGGTCAATCGCTCGCTGATTAACACCGATAAGACCAACTTCGGTCCGCGCGTCGGTCTTGCCTATGACCTTTTTGGGAATGGCAAGACAGTCCTGCGGGGCGGCTTCGGTATATTCTATTTCCTCGATCGCGGCGGCGTCGGCAACCAGTTGGCGAACAACGCCAACTTCAACGGTGTTTCCAGCTATTACGCCTGCCCCGACGCAACCACCTCCCTGTGCTCGAACGGCGTCCGCGTCACGCTGAGCGGCCTCTCCAGCAGCAACAACCCGGTGGGCGCCACCGGCGCCCTCCCGTCTGGCGCATCCGCGGTGGACCCGTTGCACCTCACGACTTCGGCCAACGTGATCTATTACCCGAAGGACAGCAAGAACTCCAGGGTGCAAGAGTGGAACGTCCAAATCGAGCGCCAGCTGAATTCCGCCACTGTTTTGGATCTAGGCTACGTTGGGACCAAGATGAGCCATCTCACCACCACCTTCGGTGCCAACAATCCAACTCTGGGTGGACCGCACTGGTTCCCGACCGTCGGCAGCATTACCGAGTATGGGTATATCGGAAGTGGAAACTACAATGGTTTGCAGACCAGCCTGAACCATCGCATGTCGCACGGCCTGCAGTTCACTATGTCCTATACTTGGTCACACACGCTGGATAACGCCGCCAGCACCTTCAGCAATAACGGCGGCAACACGGGAATCATCGTGGACAACTCCGGCAACGCGATCCTGGGCCACAACTACGGCAATTCGGACAACGACATCCGCCACAGTTTCGTCGCTGCGGCGATGTATGAGTTGCCCTGGGGCAGGGGCCGGATGTGGATGACCAATGCCCCCAAGGTCCTTGACTACATGATCGGTGGCTGGCAGTGGAACAACATTCTCACCCTGCAGACTGGTTCGCCGATGAATGTCAGCGATGGAGGGCTTCTCTTTACGCAGTACAATGGGGGCTGTTCCACTGGGGTCTCGAGCACTGTCTGGTTGAGCTGTCCGGCCGGATCGTTCGCCCATATAAGCACAGGACTACCAACAGGGAACCTTGCTCGCGGCTACTTCCATGGTCCCGGTACTAAGATCTGGGATTCCTCCATGTTCAAGACCTTCGCTCTCACCGAGCGCTACAAGATGGAGCTTCGCCTTGAGGGCATCAATGTCCTGAACCATCCGCTCTGGCAGAATCCGGACGGCAACGTTACTGACGGGACCTTTGGGCAGCTTGGTCCCTCAGCTGGCAACAGCACGCGCTTCTCTTCGGAGCGGCACGTGCAGTTGGTGGCCCGCTTTACCTTCTAACCATTAGCTTGACCAACTCGGGGGACAGATTTCGTCTGTCCCCCTTTCTCCATGCTCTTTTCGAGGTTCGCACTCATGAATCCATGCCGGCGTGGATGGCAGGCGGGTGTTTTCGTCCTTATTCTTGCAGTCCTGAACCTTGGCGCCTGGGCGCAGCCTGCGCCGCTCGTGAAGAAACTGGAGCCCCCGAACTGGTGGGCGCACTACACTCCCGATCTCACGCTGCTCCTCACCGGGGAAAACCTCTCCGGCGCGCGCGTCGAAAGCTCAAACCACGGCGTCAAAGTCGAAGCCTCGCACTCATCCGCCAACGGCCACTATCTCTTCGTGCGTCTCAGCCTGAGTGCGGGCCTGAAACCGGGAAACGCCGACCTGCTCGTCAAATCGAAAGAAGGCTCGGCTAAAGTGCAACTGCCTCTCCTCGCCCGCGCCGATTCCCGCGGCCGCTTCGAAGGCTTCTCTCGCGACGACGTCATCTACCTCATCATGCCCGACCGCTTCGCCGACGGCGATCTGTCGAACGACCAGCCCGCCGGTTCGACCGGCGTGTACGACCGCAACAGTCCCATGGCATATCACGGCGGCGACTTGCGCGGCATTCGAGACCACATTGGATATCTGCACGACCTCGGCGTCAACACGCTATGGCTCACCCCAGTCTGGAAAAACACCGACTCCGATTACCACGGCTATCACGTCGTCGACTTCTATGCCCTCGACGAACGCATGGGCTCCATGCAGGAATACCAGGCCCTGGTAGCCGACGCTCATCGGCTGGGCATGAAGGTGCTCATCGACTACGTCGTCAATCACACCGGTCCACACCATCCCTGGGCCAACGATCCACCGACGCCCACCTGGTTGCACGGCACCCCTGCCCATCATCTGGAGCCTGCTTATACGTTCAAAGCGTTGGTCGATCCGCACGCTTCACCGCGCGAGTATCTCGCCACCCTCGAAGGCTGGTTTGCCGGCAGGTTGCCCGATCTGAATCCGGACGATCCTGATCTTGCCCTCTACCTGGCTCAGAATGCCATGTGGTGGACCGAGACCGCGCAACTCGATGGCTTCCGCCAGGATACGTTTCCGTTTTCTTCGCGACAGTTCTGGAGCGGATGGCACGAGCGCCTGCGCCAGGTCTTTCCGCGGATCGACGACATCGGCGAAGTCTGGGACGCCGATTCGACCGTCACATCGTTTTTTGCAGGCGGACGAAAGCAGTTCGATGGCATCGACTCCGGCCTCGCCACCGTCTTCGACTTCCCGCTCTACTTTGCCTTGCGCGACGTGGTCATCAAGGGCGCGCCTATGGAGAAGATCGTCGATGTTCTCCGGCACGACGAACTCTACCCGCATCCGGAGATGCTGGTTACCTTCATCGGCAATCACGACACCCGGCGCTTCGTGAGTGAAGAGGGCAGCAACCCTGCCAAACTCAAAGCCGCATTGTCACTCCTGCTGACCTTGCGTGGGATTCCACAAGTCTATTCCGGTGACGAAATTGCCCTGCCCGGCGGCAACGACCCCGATAACCGCCGCGACTTCCCTGGAGGCTTCCCCGGCGATCCCCACAACGCCTTTACCGCCAGCGGCCGCACCGCTGAACAACAAGACGTCTTCGCTCACGTCCAGTCCCTGCTGGCGCTGCGCCAGTCCCACCCCGCCCTCCGTACCGGAAAACAGTGGCACATCGGATGGGACGACACTTATTACGCTTTCCTGCGCGAGTTGCCGGAAGAGAAACTGCTGGTCGTCTACAACAACGCCCCTAAGACGCTCGAACTCAATATCCCCGTCGAGAACACGCCTATTGTGACTGCGAGTAACTTGCAGACGGTGTTTGGCAATACGTCCGCGGATCTTGTAGCCGGCAAAGTGCGCGTCTCCCTGCCAGCCCAGACCCTCGCCGTATTCAGCGTGCGCTAGTCGATCGAAGATCCAGCCGAAAGATTCGATCGGCTTACTGCGGGGGATACGCTGGAGGCGCGGGTCGGAATCGAACCGACGTATAAACGCTTTGCAGACCTTGAGGTAGTACCTCTAACACCTTTATTTTCTGTGTCCCTCGTTAGCCATCGTTGTCTTTTGTCATAATATTGTCGTACCGACCCGGTATTGGCCGACTATCGACCCTGGTGGGATATGCCACGCGCTTCTCTACCGACGTCCTGTCTTCGCGGCGATAATCTCACCCCCGCGGCATCTTCGCCTGTAGCAATCTCCTTAGCACGTTCCCTATCACCAAAGGCTGGTGCTCCCCCCGAACTTCCCACCAGTGTGTAGGACCGCTCAAACCCATTCGGTCCCAGGATCTTCATTTCCGCACTGTCGTTCTCGCGAGAACCGACGATCGATACCCGCCAATCCCCTGGTCCTGTCACTCAGAAGTGTGGAGTGGTAGTGGTGAGGGCGCTCGTCGAACACGCTAGCGGATCGGAGCGTACACTGGAGCTTCACGCGCTAGCATCACAAGGAAAATTACCCATGACGTACTACGGAGCCAAAGATTTGGCTGACAGCTTTCGTACTGTGCGAAAGAACACGATCATCATCGCCGAGGAAATTCCCGAGGACCGCTACGGATTCCGAGCGGCGCCGGAAACACGGACGGTAGCCCAAATACTCACTCACATCGCCGTTGCGCAGAGGATGCCAGAACAGATCCATGCCATCGAGCGGCGGACTTCGCTTGAAGGATTCGACTTTCCCGGTTTGCTTCGGGGCATCGTGGCCGAGGAGCAGACGCCTCGCAGCAAGGCGCAGATCATCGCGCTGCTACGCGACGAAGGGGAGCGCTGGGCAAAGTGGCTGGCGAGCCAAACCGACGACTTTCTCGGGGAGCGTGTCGAGTTCCCGTCCGGCATGACGCCACCGACCAAAACCCGTTTCGAGATGCTGCTGGGCGCCAAGGAACACGAAATGCATCACCGCGGCCAGTTGATGCTGATCGAGCGGATGCTTGGCATCGTGCCCCACCTGACACGCCAGATGCAGGAACGCATGGCAGCCGTGTCCAGTGGTCCGGCACGCCAAGTTGCCGCTGGTTAGCCGCCAGCTTCGGCGGCGAGCGTCGGAACTAACGCGGAAGGGCTCGGCGAAGCCCAATTCGGACTTTGACTCCTTAAATCCAAAAATCGGTGCAAAAGCCCCGCCCTGACAGCGACCATCAAAGTGTGGCAGCAGACGGGCCCCGAGGGCCCGAACCCTCTGCGGAGATTTTGGGACACCCCAGGGACAACTGGTCCAAGACCAGATCTTTTTAGGGTCGAGAGATGGCAGACGCGCTGACATCTGTTCAGGGGACGACGGCGGTAACAACTAAAAGTCACAAAATGGCATTGCCCGGATTCGTGAAAACGCCGGAGACCGCGGGGCATGAGCCAAACCTACGCCGCGCAGTAACTCCCGGAAAGTACACGATCGTGGGTACCGCCCTCCAGGTTAGCTATCACCCAGTTAGCGCCCAAAGAGCGGGCGCGAACCTGGGGCACCTTGCGATCCCACCCATCAAAAAATCGCATGTGTCCGCACTTTCGACCCACACAATTTGTGGCGCGATGCACAATTTAACGAGCACAGATCAACCAGCGCAGACTTTTTTCTCGCCCCTCGGGATTGACGGAGGAGAGACGAGGAAGAACGCCCGTCTCTCCACTTTCTAACTTATTTCTAACTCAGGGACCCGAAACGTAGGTGTATGCGTTGCTCAACCACTGTCCTCCAACAAACGAGTAGAGGGTCACGTAGATGGTGCTGCCATCGGCCGGCAGACTGTACACCGGCGTGGTCAAGGCATTGCCCAGGTTTCCGGATTGATAGTACTGGTTGCCGCCCGGAGTGTTTCCGATGTCGAGCCAGTACGCGCTGGCGTTTGCATCCGAGCTCCAGGTGAAAATGGCCGAGCTCCCGCTCAGCGTCGTACTTGGGACCGGCGTCTGGATGACGGCCAGTCCGCTGGTCGCGTTGAACGCCGTGTAAGTGTAGGCGTTGCCCGACCACTGAGCGCCGATCAGGGAATAGAGGGTGACATAGATGGCGCTGCCATCGGTCGGCAGACCGTTCACCGTCGTCGCCAGCACGTTGCCCAGGTTCCCCGATTGATAGAACTGGTTGCCGCCCGGGGTGCTGCCGACATCAAGCCAGTAAGCGGACGCTCCCGCGCCCGCCGTCCAGTTGAAGGTAACGCTGCTGGCGGTCAACGTCGAAGCTGGAACCGGGGTCGTAATGACTCCCCCCGCGGCCGCCAGATTGTACGCGGTATAGGTATAGGAGTTGCTCACCCATTGGCCGCTGCTGCTGAATTTTGTATACAGGGTGGCATAAACGGTGCTGCCGTCGGTGGGCAGTGCGTTTGCCGTGGCTTGCAGCGTCGTGCTCGACAGGCTTCCCGACTGATAGTACTGGCTGCCGCCAGCGGAGCTGCCGATGTCCAGCCAGTAGGCCGTCGCACCGGTTCCCGCCGCCCAGTTGAAAGTGACGCTGCTGCCGCTCAGTGGTCCGGGCGCGACGGGAGAGGTCATGGTGGCCAAAGTATCGCCGTTCGGGACCCCGTTGTAAGCGGTGTAGTGGTAATCGGTGTACTGCCATTGTCCATTCGCGTAGTACCACCAGCGGACCCAGATGGTGCTGCCATCGGTGGGCAGCGTATTGACGGTGACAGACAGTGCCGTCCCCAGGCTGCCCGACTGGTAATACTCGTTGCCACCTTGTTCCTTGCCGATGTCGAGCCAGTACGCCGTTGCCGGCGCAGGCGCGGTGGGAGCGGTGGCTGACATGGTGGCGGTGTTGTACATGTACCACTGGAAGGTCTGCGAATTGCTTTTGAGGGCGGAACCGTTGGCGGGGTAGTTGATGCCCGTGCCGCACATCGGCTTGATCAGATTGGCTTGCTCGACGGCATAGGTCCAGTAGTATTCGTAGTCTTCGCTGAAAAGGTAAAAAACCGAATTGTTGGGCAAAAGCAAGACCGTATTGCCACCGTACCCGCTCATATACGGAATCCAGAATTGGCAGGTAAATGTCGAATTGAATGGATTCGTCGCCAGGCCGCCGTTTTCTGTCGCACCGCTATTCGGAGGGAATTCCGTCGTAGTCCAATACTTGGTCCAGTAGTCGTTGTTGTAGTGGTTGGTGTTCGCGACGATAGGCGAGCCCGTATAGAAGCCTGAATCGGCAGTGACCAGGCCGATGTTCGAAGTGCGAACCATGGAATCGTCTTCCCGGGCCGGATCCAGGACCTGTGTGCCGTTGATCTTCCCGTTGTTGTTATTAAAGAAATATCCAATCTTGGCAAGGTCATCCGCGATGAAGTACATGCCATGGCTGCCGATGGGCGCGCCGGTGGCCGAGACCTTGGTGCTCGAACTACAGTTAGCCGACGTACTTTGGTTATTGCACGCCGTTCGCATGATTTGCTGCATGCCCTGGCTCACGTTGAGGGGACTGAAAACGTCGGTGTAGGTTTTGGTCCAAATGTCGGTGCTGGCGCCCAGTTGCGCTTGCGCGTACGCCTCCATGGCTGAAGTCTGCAGGAAGGTATCGTGACTGTGGTACACCCACGTGGTTCCTGGAGTGGTGGTGTTCGTTTTGAAAAGATTGAACGCATCGTAGATTTTCGAAGCCGCCGTCGGGGTGGTGTAGTTGTAGTAAGGAACCGCGCCCACAAAATTGGTCTCGCTGGTGCTGTTTTCATCGGTTTCGAAGCCCGTGCTGTTGTAATTCCCGCTGGCCATGTCGGCGAGGTTATCGAAAGTGGTATTGGTCCAACTACCGCCGATGGTGTATTGCGGAATGTAATTCTTCATGAGCAAGCTATAGACTCCGCTGCCAAATTGCTGGCCGAGCCGGCTCAGGGCAGTCTCGGCAAAGGCGGACTTGGCGACCGAATACGAAGGCCAGCGCATCTCCGAGCAGAAGGCGTAGGCATCTGTACGCGTTTGGCAGGTGCTGACGTAATTAATGCCGTTGATGTACAGTCCGTAGCCGGCAATGTAAGTGGGATGCAGGTACTGGCCGATGAAACCCGCGGTGCTGACGCCGGAACCGGGATAGTCGGTGGCCAGTGAGGAGAAAGGTTTCGTCGGTATACGGTTGGCGATTTCCGCCGACGCATTGTTTTCCATCGTTGTATCGCCGGAGATCGTGGACGGCGTATAGGTAGCCGTGAGATTTCCGTAGAAGTTCGCTTGCCAGTACGCGCAGACTTCATAATCGATCTGGTAGAAGACGTGGGAAATGCTGGAGCCGTTGAACAGAAATGTCATCTCGCCGTTGTGCACGCAGTTCTGGTTGTATTCCGCAAGCGTAAACGGGAATGAGGCACGGGTGTATCCGTTGTCGCTGGTTTCGTTCCAGACCCGTCCATAGCCAATGATGATGTTCCAATTCGAGGATCCGGTGTACTGCAGCCCTTGGGTAACCGGGATGAGCCAACTGCCGTTTTGCACGAATTGAAGGACGAGCGAGGTGCCGCTGTTCGCCCCTAGGTGTTTCCACGCAGTGACGCTCGAGTAGGCCAGGGGGTCGTACACGGAAGTGTAGTTGCCTATAGTCGTGACCGACGCCAACGTCAGAGTTCCTTCAAAGGTATTCGTAGGCGCGGCGGCGGTGGCGGGAATACCAAACCCATTGGTATCGCTCACGATCGCGGTTGGCTGCGCGGTGCCCGTCAGGGTGGCGTAGGTATTCACAGTCCGGCTGACAACGCCGCTGCCAGTGAGCGGATCGCCCGGCATGGGAGTGACCTGTGCAAACGCCGGTGCGCATCCCAAAGCGAACAGGAGCGCAGTGATAAGACGGGCAGATTTCATGGTGTTGCCTCCCTCCGGCATTCAGCCGGATCTTGTCGGATCCACTTTCAAGACTGGGGCAACACTTAGGGGTTTCCCCCTGCGAGCGGAAGGCGATGCGCCCTTGGACTTCCGCACAGTTTATGAAGTCTCCTGTAACGTTTGTCAAGGGAAAAACGTAATTCGCTCATATTTTTTTGCGGCGCGTTAAAACATGTGGGAGGAGTGAAAGTCAGCCATCCTGCAGAATTGCTGTAAGGTTGCAAAGTTTCTGGAGGTACTTGCAAATCAAGCCCGCCGATGGAGAGCTCGGGCGTCCCCGAGCGGCCGCCAGACTGCCGCGCAAGCCAGACCGCTTGCCTCCCAATCATTTCTACTTCTCAGGCATCTTCAAAGGTCCCAATGCGGCCATCGCGCCGGATTCTTCGTACGCGCCTCGATAGCAGGGAAAGTCAATCGGCGTGTCGCGGAAAGACTTGAGGATCTGACCGAGTCGCAAGGTACCAGACCGTCTCACTTCTCGTACCCGATCGAGATCGATGGTAAAAGGAATCTGTTCCCCCACTTCGCCCGACTGATGGATGATCTCGCCTTCCGGGCCGACGATGATGGATCGTCCATTGCCCAGTTGACCCGCACAGTTGACATCCGCGAAATAGCACTGGTTCATGATGGCATTGGCCTGGGCAATGATCAGTTCCTGTGGCCGGTCGATGGTTCCCGTCATGGTCGGATGGACCACGATCTCCGCGCCCATCCATGCCAGGGCGCGAGTCGTCTCTGGAACCCAACCGTCATAGCAAATGGAAACTCCAAAGCGGCCAACCCTGGGAATATCGAAGGTGACGAATTCAGTTCCGCCTTTCACTCCTTTTTCATATGGCAGGAAGGGATACATCTTGCGGTATCGCGCGACTACCTCGCCCTCGGGACTGATGACCGGCGTGGTGTTGAATATGTCTTCTCCAACCCGCTCATAGATTGACCCCGGGATAAGCCACACACTGTGTTTCTTTGCCAGGGCCTGATACCGGTTCTCGGTCGGTCCCGGCATCGCTTCGGCAAAACTCAGACCGGGTCCGAAGGAGCAAAGCTCGGGGAACACGACCATTTGAACCCAGGGAAATCGGGCCAGAACACGCGCCGTCTCTTTTTCCAGACGATCGCGATTATCCGCATATGGCAAATCAACCTGTAACGCTGCAATCGAGAACAATGACATGGTCAACTCCAAAGGTGAATCATGAACCCTCAAGCTTCCGAACACCTGGCGTGGATTACGGAACCGCCTGTGCGATCTGCCGGTCGGGCAAATCGTTGACGGCGCCATGGTCAAGCACCCACGCCGGCATCGCCGACGCCAACGTTGCGCAAACCAGCAGCGCGAGCGCCGTCGCGATCAACAGTGAGTAATTGCCCGCTCCTACGATGAACGAAAATAGCATCGGGCCCGACGCCAGGCCCATCTTGGAGGCGAAGCCGCCCCAGACCGCGGTCTGGCCAGTCTGATCGAACCTGGCGCACATGCCAAGCAAATGGGAGATCACGAAATTCCAGGTAATGCCCGTGCCGATATTCGCGGCAATCCAAATCCATTTCACGTCGCTGTAATTGAATACATAAGTGCCCGCGATCGTCAGCAGCATACCGGCGAGGATGGGTTTGAAGATTCCGAAACGGGTGGAAAGCACGATCACTAAAACTGCGCCCAGCGTGGCGAACCAGTTGGCGATGCCCAGCGTTTCGCTGATGAACGTTACTTCCAGTCCATGACGCTTTCCGAGTCCGATGATGAAGGCGAAGAGCCCCATGTTGGCGGCCTGAAAGAAAAATACTGCGAACAGTGCGAGCAGCAACGGCTTCCATTGCAAACGATCGGCCGCGCCCCCCGGACCGCGCGGCACGGGTACCTTCACCGGATAATCGGGGAGAAACTGCAGCATCGCCAGGGTCGTCAAGCTGAACAGGATCAACGTCGCGAATAAAACATTCGTGCCAAACTTCGGCACCAGCAACGGCAAACTCATTACGCCCAGACCACCGGCGAAAACCTGCACCAGAAGCAACACGCCAAACGTGCGGTCCGGCGCGGTCGTGCGGGCGAAGATCGAGAAGCTTATCCCCACCAGCATCCCGCCGATAAAACCGTGCAGGAAGCGAGTTCCCATCAGCCCATATGGATTCTTGACGAGCATGGACAGCAGGTCCATGGCAATCAACCCCAGCAGAAGCAAGTGGGCGGCAGATATCCAATTGATGCGCCGAACCAGAAATGCAATCAGGAACGCGCCGCAGGCCGCGCCATACACATTGCAGGAACCCACCAACCCTGCCTGCTTGTTGCTGAAGCCGAGCCCCACCTTCAGGCCGTCGACCAGTGCCGGCATGATGTTGACATAGAAAAATCCAGCGGTGGCGAGAAACGCCAGCAGGACGCGCGCCAACATGCTGTTCGGAGAAACTTTTGGCAAGCTGTTCCGCATTGCGAACTGGAGTATAGCAGCCGCTTTACGGTGCGGGTTAGGTCACTTGTGCCTTTCTCTCAACCCGGGCAGCCGCACTCACACCGTCCCCACTGTTTTTGAAACAACGCGCTTTATAGTAAGGTTATTTCTCTGCGCAAGGGAGCGAGCCCACCGCATGCAAACTTCAGGTCCACTCCGTTTGCTGTTGCTATGCCTGGTGTTGCCTGGATGGTGCGCCGGGTTGGCTACAACGCCTGTACCCGGCGACCCCTTAAGCGGCAACGGCAATGTGAATCGGTCCGTTCTCACTTCCAGCCAGCTCTTCTCAAGCGCTGCCCCAGNNCGCTCCGGTCGATGACAGCGCCGGCTTTGGCTTGCCTGCCAATGCTGCGGCTCCTTCACAGGCATTCGAAGGCACGCTGACGCTTTCGGTTCCGGAGACCAGCGGCGATTCTCAGATTCTGCGAAACGACTTCGGGTACGACAC
>PMBA01000225.1:21513-24811 GCA_003152795.1 Acidobacteriaceae bacterium
TTCGTGCAGAACGGAAGCTACCTCATCCCCGTTCAGCAGGGACTCACCGTCACCGGGAGCCCGGCATGGAATTACATCGTCGGACCCGGACGGGTGTGGCAGGAGACGGCCGACAGCGGTTACATGCGCGCCTCGATTCCCTTTGCCCTGGTGGAGCGAAATCAGAACTGCGTGCACAACGGCGAGATGACTTTCCTGTTCAACCGCACCAGGACCCCTGACATTTCGAAAGTTCGTTACCAGGTGACGCAGGAAACCTGCTTGTATTTCAAGCTCAACCTGTGGGGACAACTCGCGGCAACCTATACTCCGGGAAGCATAGCCAACGACCAGGCGCTGGAGAACGCGGAAGCCGCCGAAGTGGCAAACCGCCTCCCCACCAAGCCTTTCAGCGCGCTGGCAACAGACTACCCAAATTCCGGGATCAATATCGCCAACTTCACTCAGGGCTTCAAATCGCCGGCTGACATCACCACTTACGGGCTGTTGATCAATGGCGTCCATTACGTGAGCGCTTGCCAGACGCGCTATGGCGCCTACGCTTTCTGCGGCGATATGCGTCTGCCCTCTTACTCGACCGCCAAGTCGTCGTTTGCCGGACTGGCGATGATGTGGCTGGGACAGCAATACGGCAGCGCGGTCTATGGCCGCCTGATTCGGAGTTATGTTCCGCAGTACGTGAATGGCGGCGACTGGGCGAATGTAACCTTCGACAACACCGCGGACATGGCCACCGGAAATTACATCAGCGCCGGCAATCTGGCGGATGAGAGCACTTCCCAGGAGACCGCGTTTCTAACCGCCGAGCCTTACAGCGCGAAGATCAAAGACGCATTCACACCCTTTCCGCACAAAGCTGCCGCAGGCAGCACGTGGGTTTACCAAAGCCACGCCACTTTCATCCTCACCCAGGCCATGAACGGCTACTTGCAGCAACAGCAAGGCAGCGGGGCGGACATCTTCAATTCGATCCGCGATGCTGTTTACAAGCCACTGAACATGAGCCAGGGAAGCTTGTCCATGCTGCGCACGGACAACAGCCCCGCGGGAAAGCCGTTTGGGAGCTATGGACTGTTTTTCATCCAGGATGATGTCGCGAAGATCGGCCGCTTCCTCAACAACAGCGGCGGTGCGATTAACAATGCGCAGGTGCTGGACGCTGCCCGGCTACAGGAATCGCTGTTTCGCGCCGCAAATCCGTCTACCCTGGGTGTAGCCGTGCCGGATACTGGGACACCCGTGGCGCCAAACACGTTCCGGTATCACAACCAGTTCTGGGCGAAGCACATGACGACCGCCGAATTTCCGCAGTACCACTGTAACTTCTGGGTGCCTTTCATGAGCGGCTACGGTGGGAACACCGTGCTGCTCTTGCCGAATGGAGTTACCTACTACCTGTTCAGCGACGGCAATGAGTTCATCTGGTACACGGCAGTGAATGAGATCAACAAAATCGCGCCGCTGTGTCACTGAACGTGCGCGGCGGAATCGTACACGCTGCGGCCGCCGACAAACGTCTGCAACACTTTTACGTCCTTCAGTTCATCGGCGGGGATGGTGAGCACGTTGCGGTCGACGACAATAAAGTCGGCGAATTTTCCGGGTTCGAGAGCGCCCTTAAGGCCCTCTTCAAAACCGGCGTAGGCTCCGTTGCGCGTGTAGAGGGTCAGCGCCTGTTCGACAGAAATGCGTTCCTCCGGCGCTATGATCTGCCCGCTCTGCAAGTCTCTGCGAACCACCGCCGCCCAGATGCCCCACCACGGGCTGATTGGCGTCACCGCAACATCCGAGCCAGCCGCCTCGATAATTCCGTTTTCGAGATAGGACTTCGCCGGGTACGACCACCGCACACGCTCGGGCCCGTACTTTTGAAACCAACTGCCGATCCAGTACACGAAGGGCGGGTTGCCGTCGATCACCACATTGAGTTCCCGCATTCGCTGCTGTACCGCGGGAGTTGAAATGCCGGCATGCACAATCCGAAAGCGCGCATCCTTAAGCCCCAACTGCTTGATGACTGCGGCGTAGGAATCCAGCACTTCGTCGATGGCACGGTCGCCGATGGCATGCGTCTCCAACTGCCAGCCTGCCGCGGCGGCAAGCAAGTGGGCTCTCTGCATGTCGGCCGGCGTCCAGCGGAGCACACCCAGGTTGTTCGGTTCGCCGATCACTCCCGGCGGGTAAATGGCCACGGTACGCGCCCCCATGCCACCGTCGGCAAACATCTTCGCCGCCCCGAATTTCAGTAGATCGTCGCCAAAACCCGTATGCACGCCCATCTGGGCAAGTTTCTCGGCATCGGCAATGCTCGCGATGCGCGGCGACATTTGCACACGTATCTTCAGCCAACCGCGACGCCGTGCCTCCTGGTATCCCCTCATTTCGTCAGACGTGATGAAGATGTCGTGGATGGTGGTCAAGCCAACTTCTGCCGCTTTTTCGGATACCAACTGCGCGGCGCGCACGTTAATATCGGGCGGTTCTTTGGGAAGGAGTTTAGTGACAAGTCCCACCGCGGTGTCTTTGAGAATTCCCGTCGGTTCTCCAGAGGCGTCGTGCTCAATCACTCCACCTTGCGGATCGCGGGTATCCCGGGTGATGTTAGCGATCTTGAGGGCAGCGCTGTTGGCCACGCTCAGGTGACCGCTCACGTGCTTCAGATAAACAGGATGGTCTGGTGAGACTGCGTCCAGATCCTGCCGCGTGATGTAACGTCGCTCCGCGAGCTTGGAATCATCCCAGCCGGAACCAACGATCCACTGTCCCTTGGGAAGGGTGGCAGCGCGGCGCGCCACCGCTTGCGCGATCTCCGCGATGGAATGGACGGCCGGATATCCGGCCGCAATCTCGCCGCTCAAGATGGTCTTCACCCACTCCATGGCGTGGGTATGCACGTCAATCAGTCCGGGCAGAACCGTGCGCCCGCGCAGGTCCAGCGACTGGGTGCGGGAACTGGCGCAACCCGCAAGCGCGCCGTTGTCGCCGACAGCGAGGATTCTGCCGTCGCGCACTGCCATGGCAGTCACCACCGGATTCCCGCCAGCCATGGTAATGATGTGCCCATTGCGCAAGAGAAGGTCGGCGTCGCTGCATGTCTGGGCCATGCATTTCTGGACCATGCACGGAGTCAAGCAGATAGTCGCGAGCAATAGCAGCGCCGTAGGCGTGTGTCCTGGTTTCATTCAACTCCTGGTGCAGCGACCGCGTGATTGCCAGTGCTGTCGATTCAAACTTGCCGTGGAACCAGCCCCTGCCCATCCCGACGGGCGGGGCGCCCGTCCCCCACTCTTAGAAGGTT
>PMBA01000371.1:0-1159 GCA_003152795.1 Acidobacteriaceae bacterium
AGTTTTGGTTCCATCGAATCCGAGAAAGCCGCATCTAACCTGATGCAACGAGAATTGAGTTCATAAAATGACAACGAAAGTCGAGCAACGAACGTACGAAGACGCAGTGGCATGGCTGAAGGATCATGGCTTTGACATGATTGAAGCGCCGGGCGCGCAAACCCGCGTCTTCCTGAAAAAGTACAACTGCTCGGCGGCGATTCAGAAGACGGACGACGGCGGCGCGAAAATTTTCGCCTATCCCGGATACATGATCGGCAGCGAGATCTCGAAGCTGATCAATCGCGGCTACCAGCAGTTTATGAAGACGACCAAGACCGAAATTCCGGCCTCGGCCGATCACTTGAAAGCGCTGCAACAGTTCTCCGAGGAAATGAAAGAAGCGTTGGCAATACCCAGTCTATACAATGAGTCGCTCGGAACCACCAGCGAGTCGTACCATTACGACCGCATCAAAGACCGCGACCAGCCGGAAGTGGAGCGTCCCAAGCGCCCATGGGAGACGGTGAAAGTGAAAACAGTCACGGTGGCGAAGAAGACTCGCGCGTAGGGGCGCGGTTCCGCTTCGCCATGGATCATTCTCCCCCGAAGAGACGAGGCTAGCCTCGCCTTAGATGCAGCCTCTCACCGTTGGAACATTGAAACTCTGAAACATTGAAACCTGGGTGTTTATCGTCCTCGATCCATCGCCTGGTTCGCCAGCCGGTCGGCAATCTGGTTGTGTTCGCGAAGCGCGTGCCGTATCTCGAAGTGCTCGAGCCGCCGGACCAGTTGCTGCGCCTCGTCGTGCAGCTTGCGCAGTTCGGGATGCCTCACCTTGTAGATACCTTTCATCTGCCGCACCATCAGTTCGGAGTCGCTCACCACTTTGAGCGCCTTGACGTGGTTCTCCGCCGCATAGCGCAGCGCGGCGATGAGTCCCTGATACTCGGCATAATTGTTGGTGCGGTGTCCCAGGTATTCGCTAAGTTCGGCGACCGGCTTGCCGGAGGCGTCGTTGATGGCAACGCCGTAACCGGCAGGCCCCGGATTGCCGCGAGCTCCGCCATCAACGTGAGCTGTGTAAGCGGCAACCGTGGACTTCGGAGCGGGAAAAAGATTACCGGAATCGGAAGAGCGCGAAGGCATAGTCGAGTTTACAACGAGGATGGAGGCCGGA
>PMBA01000371.1:1174-18611 GCA_003152795.1 Acidobacteriaceae bacterium
AATGCGGCCCGCCAGTCGCCATCGCGGGGCTGTCCGACGGAGCCGGGGTTGATCAGGTAGCGGCAATCCTTGCGCAGCGGCCAGTCGGAGGACTCGGGCTGGCCAACGGTGCGATACCCGGGGCGGTAGGCTTCGCTGATCTCGCCTGAAAGCACGAATCCGCCCTGCAGGTGGGTGTGTCCGAAGAACGTGACCGGCACGGGATTGGTGATGAGCGGTTCGATGGCGTCGCGCGCGCTGACCATGTACTCGTCTTCGTCGAGCGCGGAGCCGTGGACGAACTGGATGCCGGGGAGTTCGTCGATCTGGACCGGACCGTGGGGAAGGGAGCGGAGCCAGTCGAGATTTTCCGGGGTCAGTTGGTCGCGCGTCCAGAGGGTGGCGAGGCCGGCGACGGGGTTGAAATCGTCCAGGCTCATCAGGCCACTGACGGCCTTGTCGTGGTTGCCGCGCACAAAGACCTTTCCGAGGGCCTGCGCGCGGGCGATGACTTCATTGGGATTGCCGCCGTAACCGACGGTATCGCCGAGATTGACGACGAGGTCGTAGGTGGGAGCGGCGGCCAGACTGGCGTCCAGCGCTTCGAGGTTGCTGTGAATATCGCTGAGAATGAGGATGCGCACGGCAAAGGGAGGATTATAGCTTTTCTTGAGGCGAAAGGACGAGGCGGGATATCTAATTTCCGGTCGCTAGCCTCAGCCTAGATTATTCATGACGAGTTTGGAGAGAATCGGGAAGGTCGCGACTTCAAGCCGGCTGGTTCCCATGGCGTCCATATTTATCAGATTCGCGGCGGATTCACGACCGGGCAACGGGCCCAGTGTTGGGCGCCGACGGCGACTTCAATGAGGGGCGGCAATTGGGNNAGGAAGTTGAGCGATGGGCGGGACGGTGCCTTCGATGGTCGAGAGCGGAATGGAGCGGTCGGTCGCGAGGGTGGGAATCGCGCGCAGCAGTCCTTGAGTATAGGGATGGGCGGGCGCGCGGAAAATATCGGCTTTGGCGCCGAGTTCGACCAGATTGCCGGCGTACATGACGGCGACCCGATCGGCGACGTGCGAAACGACGGCGAGATCGTGCGAGATGAAGAGCATCGCCAATCCAAATTTGTGGCGGAGGTCGCTGAGCAGGTCCAGGATCTGCTGCTGGATGGTGACATCGAGCGCGGTGGTGGGCTCGTCGGCGATAAGCAGTTGCGGGCGGTTGACGATGGCCATGGCGATCATCACGCGCTGGCGCATGCCTCCCGANNCCCCAGGCCTCCGATTTTGAAACGCGGTGGTGAGCGAGTACGGCTTCGGCGATCTGCTCGCCGACGCGCATGACCGGGTTCAGCGCGGTCATCGGTTCCTGAAAAATCATGGCGATGCGCGACCCGCGGAGTTGCCGCAGTTGATCGGAAGGCAGCTTCGTGAGACAGATGGGGACGGCGCTGCCGTTCCCGGCATCGCTCTGGAAAATAATTTCGCCGGTGACGATGGCGGCGGGCGGAAGCAATCCCATGATGGCGAGGGAGGTTACGGATTTTCCCGAGCCCGACTCGCCGACCAGCCCCAGCACTTCGCCGGGAGCGATGGAAAATGAAAGGCGGCGCACGGCAGCCACGGGCGCGGCGGCCGTCGCTTGCCGGGCGCCGCGCGATTGCGGGAACTCGATGGTCAGGTCGCGGACGTCGAGCAGCGGGCGCACGAGGGCTATGGTATCAGCGCCGCCGTTACTTTCTGGGGCGCGATTCCGGGGGCACCAATCCGGCAACGCGGTAATACACCACCAGTTGCCCGTAATGCTCGCCAGAATGCTCGAGCAGGCCCCACGCCATATCGGAGACGCGCGTCTGCTGATTCGCGAACGGATCGACAACCAGATCGCTCATCCCCTTATCGCCTTTCTGCTTGATCGCCGCGGCGCCGTCGGCAAACGCCTTCTTCACGAACTCAACCACCGCGGCTTTGGTTTTGTATTGCTCGCGCTTGGGATCTTCTCCTGCCGGCGGCTTCAGTCCCAGCACCGGGTTGGTGAAATAATAGTTCGCGTTAGCCGCGTGCAACAGTTGCTCGGCAAAACTGCGCTGCGCCGGCGCCGGCTTGAAGTCGTACTTGTCCTCGGGAAAATCCTCCGCCATCGCGATCAACTTCCGCCCGATATCGTTCCAGCTCTCCAGCAGAACCTGCGACGGCCCCGCCGCCGGTTTCGGCGGCGCATCCTTCTTCATGGTGTCTTGCGCAACTGCGAGCACACCGAGAATCCCTACTGCGAGAACAACGGTGACGATTCGCGTCTTCATTTTGCCAATCTTCATTTCGCCAATCTTCATTTTGCCAATCCCTCCAGTAACGATTGTGTTACTCCAATCCAGCTTTCCTCAGCATCTCCAGAAACTGCTTCTGGGTACGCATATCGATCGACTGCGCCACCAGCTTTCCTTCCCGGTCGTACACAAAACTTTTCGGAATCCCCTCCACCACAAACATTTTGTGCACCTTGCGGCCGGGGTCGAGCAGCACGGGAAAGGAAACCGTTTTTTCGCGAACAAACGGTTCAACCTTCCCCATCTCCTCATCCGAGATGCCCAGAACCACCAGCCCTTTCGATCCAAACCGCTTGTACAGCTGATCCAGATCCGGCATTTCCTTGCGGCACGGCGGACACCAGGTCGCCCAGAAATTCACCAGCACTACTTTGCCCCGTAATTCGGAAAACGTCCAGGTCTTGTCGGAAAGATCTTTCAGCGTGAAGTCGAGATGCTCGCGCTTGCCATCATCGGCTTCGAGACGGGCCATGGCCGCGAGAAACTGCTCATCATTATTAATCAGCGAAGCCTCGACATGTTCGTAACGAACCAGGGTCGCGAGCTCAACGTAAGGATAGGCGGGCTCGCGGATAGCGTTCTTCTCCTTCGCCCAGGGCACGGGCCGGTCGCGCAAAGTCTCGGCCAGGGTGGTGGCCACTTCCTGCAGCGTGTCGTGTCCGAAATCGCCTTCGGTGGAGAGTCCCGCCAGGCCGAGGGCCAGCCGCAGCTTGTTTTCGGTCGACGGCAGCTTCCGGACCTTCAACGCGAGATCCCGTGTAGTCCCAGCACGCACGTCATCCGCGAGCGCGCGCAGTCCATGGATCTGATCCGCGAGCGGCTTCTCGTCGGCGCTCCACACAATTTGTTTCTGCTGCGCCGAGGAGAACGTCGGCGCGAAGGTCAGAATCGCGACCACCACAAAGAAAAAGTCTGTCCGGCGAACCAAAGTCAGGAGTCTCATAGCCCACACAGCTTAACAATAGACGGCCTTCCGCACCAACTCCGGGACTGATCCCGTCCGTTTTTTTCTGCTATCTTCCGGATGAAGCGGCTGGCTGCGGTTTTTTGCTGGATGCGGACGGTTTGCCGACCATCTACATTGACATCGACATCGATATCAACCACGGAGACTGGCAAATGAAATCGATTGGCTCCTGGATCAAAGCTGTCTCGATCATGGCCGTGCTGTGCGCGTCCGCCGCGCAAGTTTTCGGCGAGGACAATGACAGCGCCGCCCGCGCCCAGGTTCTCGCTCTCGAAAAAGCCTGGAACCAGGCCTACAAAGTCGGCGACACCAAAGCCCTGGCGGCCATTCTCGATAATTCACTCGTGCTCGTCGAGGACGACGGCTCGCTCAAAACCAGATCCGAATTCCTGGCCAGCGTGAAGGCGTCCAGATCCAACCAGGAGCAGGTCGCTCCCGAATCGCTCACCGTGCGCGTTTTTGGAAACACGGCCATCGCCATCGGAGTTATCGCCGTCAAGACAATCAAGGGCGGCAAGTCCGTGGTTGGCCGCGAACGATTCATCGATACCTGGATCAACAAAGACGGGAAATGGATTTGCGTCGCCACCGACGCCACGCCGATCACGCGCGGGGGCTCATGAGTCCATAGATCCGAGCGTTGCCGGTATATGATTCGACCACTATGGACACTCTCGATCCGGCGGGAGATTTTCTGCGCATTTCCGAGCGTTATCGACGGATGAGCGACGAGGAGCTTCTCGTCCTAATGCCGCAGAGTTCCGAATTGACGCCTTTCGCCCAGCAAGCTCTGGCCAACGAGGTCCGACAACGCGGGCTGCAGGCAGAGGTAGAGGACGTGAGGCCGTCTACGCGGTCGCCGGTCAGGCCGCCGGTAACTTTTTTCGAGCACGAACCTCCCAAGTTCCGCGAGTCGGCCGGTGACGATGCTCCCGACTCCGATTCCTCGCACGAGCCCGATTCTTACCAGGAAGACCGCAAACTGGTTGAGCTCTGCACAGTATGGAGCGTGCGAGACGCGCTCAAGGTGCAGACGATTCTGGATGGGCAGGGGATTCCTTTCTTCATGGGGCCGGAGAAAGCTACGGGAGTGGACACAGTGACCTCGAATTTCGCCAGTGGGATCGGCGTACAGATCATGCAAATCGGTTTGCCCTGGGCGGGTCCGGCGATGCGGTACTACCAGCCGGAGGACGATCCGACCCCCAAGGAGAGTGCAGAGCTCGACGAGCTTGTGGTCCGCTGCCCTAAGTGCCATTCCGCGGAAGTTGTCTTTGAGGGTGGGACCGCTACGCCGGTAGTGGCAGGGGATGACTCGTCGCAAAAATACAGATGGGGCTGCGAGTCGTGCGGGGGGCGGTGGGAAGACGACGGGGTTGCGGAGGAGGAATGAGGCGTGGGGGCAAGGCCCGAAAACTTCCGCGCGGGTTTGCGTCGTGTGACGCGGACTCTCCCTTCGACTTCGCTCGGGGCGGGCTCTGTGCGCGTACCACCACAGGCAAGATCAAAGTCAAAGGCCGCGGGCAAGAGTGCCCGCGCCACACGGACAACGGCTACTACCCGATCAGCTGCAGCCGCTGGTGCTGCCGCAGCTCATGCATTTGTAGCAACTGCCGTTGCGGACCATGATGGAGCCGCAGACGTGGCAGCTGGGGGCGTCCCCCATGTCGATCATGCTGGCGAGGGCGTCGGCGGCATGGATGGAGCCGGCGGCGGGCGAGGGCGCCCGCCCTGCGCTTGGATCGGAGGAGCCGTTCAGGTCGCCCACACCTTCCGGGGCTGCAACCGGCTTGGGGCGCAGGTTCTCGAACAGGAACTGCTGCTGTCCGGTCATGAAGCGCAACTGGAGCCAGCGGAAGATGTAATCCATGATCGACTTGGCGAATCCTATGTCGGGATTGCTGGACCATCCGCTGGGCTCGAAGCGGGTGTGCGCGAATTTTTCGCAGAACAGTTTCAGCGGGACGCCGTGTTGCAAGGAGATGGAGACNNCCCGGTTCGCCATTGGGATAGAGGCCGACAATGATGTAGCCTTCGTGGCCTCCGATGTTGAACTTGTGCGTGATCGACATGCGCTCTTCTTTCAGCTTATGGCGCACGGCGCGCGGCGGAGCGTCGAGGTTGTCGTCTTCGGCCAGGGATGACGCGGCGGCGTTGCGGGCGGCGTCGTCCTTGGTCGAGTTCGCGGTCTTGCTGCCGGCGGCGGAGAGCGGCTGCGACTGCTTGCATCCATCGCGATAAACGGCCACCGCTTTCAAGCCCAGCTTCCAGGCTTGAATGTAGGCTTCCGAAATATCGTCTACCGTGGCTGCGTTGGGCAGGTTCACGGTTTTCGAGATGGCTCCGGAGATGAAGGGCTGGGCGGCGGCCATCATCTTGAGGTGTCCCATGTAGTGAATGGAACGCGTGCCTTTGGCGGGCTTGAACGAGCAATCGAAGACGGCCAGATGCTCGTCTTTTACATGCGGCGCGCCTTCGATGGTTCCGGTCGCGTCGACGTAGCTGACGATCGCGTCGGCCTGCTCGTGGGTGTATCCGAGTTTGAACAGGGCGCCGGGGACGGTGTTATTCACGATCTTGATCATGCCGCCGCCTACTAACTTCTTGTACTTGATCAGCGCCAGATCGGGCTCGATGCCGGNNTCGCAGTCCATCATGAAGCCGATGGTTCCGGTCGGAGCCAGGACTGTTACCTGGCTGTTTCTGTACCCGTATTTTTCTCCGTGGGCCAGGGCTTCGTCCCAGCATGTTTTCGAGGCTTCTATCAGNNAACGGTTCGCGATTTATGTACCAGCCGGGGCAGGCGGCTCCGGGCATGTTATCGGCTGCGGTTACTCCCAAGCGGGTCTGAACTGTGTCGGTGATGGGGCACAAGGGCTCGCATTGTTCGGCTATGCGGGAGGATTGGAGATAGGCTTCTCCGCACATGATGGCGGTCACGCAGGCGGCATAGTCGCGGCCAGCATCGCTGTCGTAGGGCAGGCCGGCGGCCATTAACAAGGCGCCTAAGTTGGCATAGCCCAATCCCAGGGGACGATAGTCGTGCGAGTTCTTGCCGATTACTTCGGTGGGGTAGCCGGCGTTGTCGACGAGAATTTCCTGCGCGGTGATTACCACGTCCACGGCGTGGCGGTAGGCTTCGACGTCGAAGGTGCCGTTGGGTGCGAACTTCAGCAGGTTCAGGCTNNTCGAACTGCATGCCGGGATCGCCGCATTGCCAGGTGGCTTCGGAAATCTTGGCCATCAGGTCCTTGGCTTTGTAGGTAGTTACTACGCGTCCGTCGACGATTGCTTTGGTGGAGAAATCGGTGTCGCGCATTACGGCTACCATGAAGTCGTCGGTTACCCGAACCGAGTTATTGGCGTTCTGAAAGAAGATAGAACTGTAGGCGTCGGAGTCGGGATGGGAGCCGTCGTATCCCTGTAAGACCAGGGCGTGGGCTTTGGCTTCTTCCTTACTTTTGCATTCGATGAAATCGACGATATCGGGATGGTCAATGTTGAGGATGACCATCTTGGCGGCGCGGCGGGTCTTGCCTCCGGACTTGATAACTCCGGCGAAAGCGTCGAAGCCTTTCATAAAGCTGAGGGGGCCGCTGGCGGTGCCACCTCCGCTGAGCACTTCGGTGGAGGAGCGCAACGGGGAGAGATTGGTGCCGGTGCCGGATCCCCACTTGAAGAGCATGCCTTCGGTTTTGGCCAGAGTAAGGATGGCATCGAGCGAGTCTTTCACGGAATTGATGAAGCAGGCGGAACATTGCGGACGGGTGTATCCGGTAACGCCGAATTCCACTTGCTGGGTGGTGAAGTTCCAGTGCCAGTTGGTGGCGTCGGATTTGGGCTCGACGCGTTCGCAGCCTACGTTGAACCAGACCGGCGAGTTGAAAGCGACGTGCTGGCGGACGAGCAGGTGGACGAGTTCGTCGTGGAAGGTGGCGGCGTCTTCGCTGGTGCGGAAGTATCCGTCTTTCATGCCCCAGTCGCGAATGGTCTCGGCTACGCGGGCTACCAGTTGGCGCACGCCGGTTTCGCGTTCCTCGGTGCCGATCTGTCCGTGAAGATACTTGGAGGCGACGATGTTGGTCGCGGTCATGGACCAGTCTTTGGGGACTTCGACGTTTTTCTGCTCGAAGATCATGCCGCCCTGGGAGTCGGTGATCTGAGCGTTGCGGAGTTCCCACTCGACTTCGTTATAGGGAGAGACACCGGGCTTGGTGAAAAAGCGGCGGAAGGTGAGGCCCTGGGCCTTCTTCTTATTCGCAGTGCTGGCAGCGGTTTGAGTTTTTAGTTGGTCGCGCACTTCTGGCATTTCCTTCTCCTGATTAGATGATGGCGAAAAACATAAGTAACAAGGTTTCAAAGACTCAGGGTTTTAAGGTTGCAGTGAAAACAAGCTGGTTTCAAAGGGGCTTGCCGCATCTTCCGCGGGAGAGGGAGACGGGACAAGCTCCGGCGCTACGGGGAAATTTTGCGGTAATTGTGGTCTGGGAGCGCGGCCAGCTCAGTTGTGGTCGAGCTGCGCTCGGGGGCGGCTGTCCCAACGCGAGTGGGCTGTTTCTCCACTTGCTTTGGGGTGGCTGGGCATTCTATGCCGTTACGGGCGAAAGAGGCGGCAACGATTTCGATCAAAGTTTCCATCGGGGCTCCTAAAGGTGCGGGGAGACGGGGCAAGCCCCGTCTCGAGACGAAAACCCCGAGGACATGGCTGGCGGGGCCATGCCGGGGGAAGTCACCGCTTGTTTCATCTGCTTCCATCCACTATGGAGGGATGGTTTCCCGCGAAGGGGGAGAGACGCGAAGTCACCTCAACTTTGAGTCTCGCCCCGGTTGTTTACGGTCTTGGCCTCCCTAATAAAGGAGGTCTGAAAAAAGTGCTCTGGGATGCTTAACGTACTCCCGTATATGGTGCCTGTCAAGAGAGAAACACAACATCTGGTGGCCCGAAAGTGGTAAGGGAATCGAGAGATACAAGGCTTCAAAGTTTCAGTGGCGCATCGGTTCAAACATGTGAAGCAACCGACCTTGAAAACTCCTGAACCTGGCCTTTATGCGGTGGCACGAGTGCGATTGTCCGGCGAGGCGCGGGCCACGGGCCGGGCGGGGGCGTCCGGAGCTCCATCATCAGGCGGAGCGACCGGGACGTAGATATCTTCGAAGAGGGTCTGGGTGGTGATTCGTCTTACGCCTTCGGTGGACTCGACCAGGTAGTCTCCGGGGCGGCCGGATTGTTCGCGGCCGAGCGCGTCGGTGAAGACGAGAGGTTCGGTGAGCTGACAAGCGCGCACCAGAAAACGGGTGCGGTAGACGGTCCATTGATTTTCAAGATTCATAGGGAGGTCTCGGGTGCCGGTTCCCAGTTGTCAGTTCTCGGTTGGCTGAGAAAAAGGCAACGCCCAGAGCCGATCATCGCTTCTGGCTTCAGATTTTTGCCGAGCCCGGATGCCGCTCGGCGGATACTTGTTTTTCAGAGTGGAGCGACTGTACGCGCAGAAAAAGGAGGGGTCAATACCATAAGAATGGTGCAATGGTGGAATTCCGGACTGTGGATGCGATGTGATGAATCCGAATCAAGTTAGGGTCGAGGATAACCGCGGTTGGCGCACGAGCGGCGGGGTTTGAGCGTGGTGCGAAAACGGCGGTGAGGGTTTTGTGCCCGGCGGGCGGAATTTGCACAAGGGGTGCACAGGTTTTACTAAAGGAAGGCTGCAATGAAACCGGGTTTCAGCGTTGCAGGGATTTGAGAGAGCAAAGTTGAAACCCGATTTTTGAAGCCTTGCAACTCCGCTTCATTGGCAGCCTTGGCCGTCGGTGATGCTGGTAAGCAGGCCGGTGTCAGCAGTGATGATGCGGCTGTAGCAGTAACCGGTGGAGTTGGACTGGAAATAGTTTTGCGCGCTGGTCTGGTTGGAGTTGCCGGTGATGTTTCCCCCGGAATCGAAGTCGAGGGTGTCGGTGGGAGTGACGCGGTTGCGGATCAGGCTGAAGGAAGTGGCCTGTCCGTTGTGACGCGCCTCCTGATCTCGTTCGTAGAACTGGTTTACGGTGACGGTTTGGGTTCCAGAGCCGTCAGAATTATAGAGCAGGGTGATGTTCATCTGTAGCGGCCAGGTATGGCGAACTTTGTTGACGAAGTTGCCGCCGGCATTGTGGGTGGTGACGACAGACTGGATGGTGGTGTCCTGGTTGATGTTCTGCTCGTAAATGGAGGGCGTAATTTTGAAATACTGAAGGTTAGCGAAGTCGATATTTTGGGCGACGGTGGTAGTGACCGGGCCGAGCGCGGTGTTGATGTATCCGGAGATCTGGAAGTCGTGGCCGGAACGGGTGTTGACGGTACCGTGGAGGGTGCCGTTTTGGGCGCTGTGAATATTTTCGGTGATGCTGGGCACGGGCACGGCGAGGGTGTTGGCGGTGACGGCTCCGGTGAATTGAGTGGCAGTTGAATCGAGATAGAGCAGGAGCGAAGCGGTGGCGGAGAAATAGCTGTCGGCGTTGAAGACGCTGAGGGCGACGGTGTGGGGCTGTCCGTCATCGAGCAGGGCGGCGAAGGGCGTGAGGTTGACGCGGTAGGGGAGAAAATTCATGGTCTGGACGCCGGGGATGGGACGCCAGAGATAAGGATCGATGCCACCGGTGTAGATCCAGGGATAGACGGGGGCGACGCCGGCGGGAGTGCCGTCGATAGTGACTTCGGACTCGCGGAAGGCGGTGCCGCCGCAGCTGAAGAGTTCGCCGGCAACGTCGTTGGGGACGCAGGTGTACCAGAATTCGTCGTTGGACTGGCTCTGGGCGAAAACGTCGAGGTAGGCGTCGGTGATGTTAGTGGGAAGAGTTAGAGTCTGTTCGAGGAGATCGGTGGTGGTGTTGAGTCCGACGGTGCCGCCGGTGGGGCCGGAAGAGAAGGCGATGACCTGATCGGCGGTGCGGGGCGGCAGTTGATTCCGCTCCAGCGGGTAGAAGAGGATGTCGGCTGACCCGTGAAGGATGCCGGTATAGGTTTTATCCACCAGGTTACCGAGATCGACGGTGCCGTCCTGGGGGAGGGTGAAAATAGAACTGTAGTCGGTGAGGTCGCGCTCGACGTGCCAATGGCGCGCAACATTGTGCGAGGGCTCGGCGGTGGTGCCGAAGTAGATGTTGGTGGGGCCGATCCAGATGTTGGCCGTGCGGTCGTACTGGCGACCCTGGTTGATGGAGAAGTTGGCTTCGAGAATAATTTTGGCCCAAGGGCCCGGACAATCCGCGGGCGGTGTATAGGGGAAGCTCTTGGGATTGAAGTCGGCGAACTTGAATCCCTTATAGAGGGTGACCGTGCAGGGCTGGGTGTGAGGACGCGGTACGGGCGGATCGGCGAGGGCGGTGTTGCCGGAACCGATCTTGAGTTGTGCGGCGGCGATGGTGGAGAGCGAGAGCAGCAGCGTGGCGAGGATGGCAGCGAATTTCGGGGATGTGGTCACTGGAAGCCTCCAAAGTTGGTGCGCAAAGTTACAGTCCCGGAGAGGTGTGCTCGGCGAAACGCCTTGATGGTAGAGGAGTCTAGTCATCGGAGTGAGTGGGTGTCAAGGCGGGGCCGACTGGGATAGCGTGCGCTCATTTTCGGGCAGACAGCGGAGGTCCGGCGCGTAACCGCGCGCGACGCGGGGGAGCACTCAGCGCGTGGATCGGGGCATTTTGAGGGTGCACCGCATGGCATCGGATGGTATGCTTTTTGGACTGCCGAGTTGGCGTCGGCGGGCCATTGATCAATGACAAAAGCATTTTCAATTTTCGGGTCGGGTTCGAGGCCTCATCTGGGTCCTTTTGAGCAGCAGGTGTTGCAGAAGCTGTGGTCGCAGGGCAGCGCGACGGTTCGCGAACTGCTTGCGGATGGCAAGATCCATCAGGCTTATACCACGGTGATGACGACTGCGGACCGTCTCTACAAGAAGGGGTTGCTGGACCGCGTGGCGGAAGGCAGGGCGTTCCGCTACACTCCGCGGCATACTCCCGAAGAACTGCAACGGGTGACGGCGCTGGAGAGCATCCGGCAATTGCTGGGATCGGGCGACGCTTCGTCGCTGCCGCTGTCGTATCTGGTGGAGGCGCTCAGCAGCCACGACGCGCAACTGCTCGATGAGTTGCAACTTCTGGTGGAAACGAAACGCCGCGAACTCCAGAGCCGGGAAAACAATAACAAGGTCCGGGACGCCAAGGGCCGGGAGCAACGCTGATGTTTGCGCTGCGCGGAATCGCGGTCTCGCTCACATTCTTCGTTTTGTTCTACTGCCTGCTATCGACGCTGGTGGTGGTGGCATGGCGCTCATTGAAGTTGCTGCATGCGACGGAGCAGCGAGTAGCCGCTTTGCTTTTCGGATTGCGCGTTCTGCCGCTGGTGGCTGCGGTGGCGATTACCTTCGCTTTTGTGGTGCCGTCGTTCCAGTTGCTGGAACCGCGTTCGATCGATGAGGGCATGGGTGCAATGCCGCTGGTGCTGGGCATTTGCGCGCTGTTGCTGATTGCGTGCGGCTGCTTCCGGGTGATCACGGCGCAGGCTACGACTTCGCGAGTGGTGGCGCGCTGGCTGGAAGGCGCGCGGCCTCTGGACGCCGGGGCGGAGATGGTGACGTTCCGGTCCCGACGCGAGGCTCCGCCACTGACCCTGGTGGGGGTGCGCCGAGCGAGAGTGCTGGTTTCGGACTCCACGGTTGCGTTGTTGAGTCATGAGGAACTGCAAATCGCGCTTAAGCATGAACTGGCGCACATGCGGTCGCGCGATAATTTGAAGAAGCTCATCTTCCGGTTTTGTCCCTTCCCGGGCATGGCTCGGCTGGAAAGCGCGTGGTCGCAGGCCGCGGAGCTGGCGGCCGACGATGCAGCAGTTTCGAAGCTGGACGATGCGGTTGACCTGGCCGCGGCGTTGGTCAAGCTGTCGCGGTTGATTCCGGTGGAAGCGGCTCCGATTTGCACGGTGGGATTCGTGACCGGATCGATCAGCGCGCGGGTAGCGCGACTGCTGGCGTGGGACGAGGCTGACAAAGTGCAACCGACGCGAATTCGCGCGTGGCGTGTCATTCCTCCCGCAGTGGCGGCTCTGGTGTGCGTTTGTGTTACGTACGGGCCGGCGCTGGCGCTGACGCATGAAGTTACGGAGTGGCTGGTTGGTGGTTAGTCGGTCGTTGTTCGTTGTTCGTTGTTCGTCTCCCTTCTGCGGTGATCCAATGCATCGTTTAGTTTTGTTTGCAGTTTGAGACGGGGCATAGCCCCGTCCCCACATGTATTCGGAAGACGGATTCGGCGCGACGATGCCAGGCAGTGACTCAGTTTCGCGCTGTNNTGCCCTTCGTGGTTAAGGTTTCGTTAGACTGAGACACTACCCGATGCCACTATCGCTGGTAGTAATTGGGGCGTGCCTTTAGTCTCGGTGAACTAGGCTGCTTCGCCCGCGCAGGCTTTTTCCAGTAGCAAGCCTGAACCGCGGCAATTCCTCGTTCACCGGATGGTTTTCTCATGGTCGCCAGGTTCTCAGGTTCTGAAATGCGCAGGTCGAGTTCGCCCGTCTGCGCGGTTATCCTCCCTATTCTCCTCGTGATGTTCCTCGTGATGTTCGTTTCTGTTCCTGCCCTCATGCTGGCGCAGAATCCGAACGGCTCGCTTCGAGGCGAAGTGCAGGACGCGAGTGCCGCGCGAGTAGCGGGGGCTCGGATTGTGGTGGAGTCGCACGGATCTTCGGTCACGCGCGAGGTCACGGCCAGCGATGGGGGAGAGTTCCGGATTGAGGGCCTGCTGCCGGGATGGTATCGCGTCAGTGTGACGGCCAAGGGTTTTGCCGAGGCTACGGCGGATGTGGAAGTGGCGGTCAGCCTGGTGCGCGACATCACGGTCACGCTCAAACCGGAAAGCGGGCGCGAGTCGGTGAATGTGCTGGGGAATGCTTCCTCGATCACGACCGAGACGATTGACACGGCGAGCGCGGTGCATCAGGGCGTGGTTAGCAGCCGGGATCTGGAAACGCTTCCGCTGGCGGCGCGCAGCTTCGCGAACATTGCATATCTGGTGCCGGGAACGGAACCGGTGGAGCCGTCCGATCCGACGAAAGCGCGCATTACGGCGGTGTCAACCGGCGGGAGCTCGGGCTTGAACAACGAACTGTCCGTCGATGGCGGCGACAACTCCGACGACTTCATTGGCGGATTCCTGCAGAATTTTTCGCCCGACGCGATCCAGGAGTTTGCCGTGCGCACGGCGAATGAAGACGCGGACACCGGGGGGACCACGGCGGGGTCGGTGGTGATTACGACCAAGAGTGGCACGAATGAGTGGCATGGCGACGCGGCTTTCTATGGGCGCGCGGCAGGGCTTAATGCGCGGTTTCCGATTGAGAACCCGGCGCCCAATCCCAAGCAGCCGTTCTCGCGGCAGAACTATGTCGCCACGCTCGGCGGCCCGATCGCGAAGAACAAGCTTTTTGTCTTCGCATCCTTTGAGCATGTGCATGAAAATGCCAGCATCGCCTACAGCCCGGCGAGCACGGCTGAGTTTAATGCGCTGGCGCAGTTGGCCGCGGGTGGGCTGATTACCGGCGTCCCATTGATTGCCGTCCCGCAAAACGTCGCTGTCCCGTTCCGCGACTACATCGGTTCGCTGCGTTTGGACTGGGCGCAGAGTTCGAAGTCGCAGTGGTTCCTGCGCACTTCGCAAGACAGCTACCTTACGCACAATGCGCTGGTGGCGCAGGCTACGCTGCCTTCGACGGGATTGACCACGCATAACAACTACTGGAACACGGTGCTCAGCAACACGTATGCGTTCAGTCCGACGTGGCTGGGCAATCTGGTGCTGGATGCAAGCCTGCTGCACCTGACGCAGACGCGAAACTCGGACCTGGGGTTCGCGCTGGCGTTTCCTTTTAGCGCGACGTCGCTGACTGTATCCGGCTTCGAAACTTTTGGCGACAACCAGTTCGCCACTCCCATCACTTTTTTCCCTTCTTTGCGCAATCAGGACAAGTACCAGGTGCGCTACGACGTGAGTCACATTGCGGGCACTCACGCCTTCAAGTTCGGAGTGAATTTTATTCACGAACCGGTGCTGAGCGGGGCATTCGCGGCCACGGACGAGACCTTTATTCAGTATGTCAACGACCCGGACTATTACGCACAAAATCCGGGCGAGTTCTACTTCAGTCCACAGTGCGCGGCGGGCACTCCCGCGGATGGCTCGACTTGTACGTACACTCCGGCCGGCGATGGCAGCTTTGCGCAGAACGTGCAGAGACTTGGGCTGTACGCGCAGGACTCGTGGCGGGTTACGCGCCACCTGACGGTCAACTACGGAGTGCGGTATCAGACGACTTTCGGCCTGTTCCAGGGATCGGGCCGGAGCCAACTGGAGAACAATGCGTTCGTGACCATGCAGGCGCTGCAGATTCCAGTGGTGCCGGGCGTACCTCACGATTACCGCAAGCAGGTTGCACCTCGGCTCGGAATCGCGTACTCGCCGGGAGGCAGCGAGAAGACGGTGATTCGGGCCGGGTTTGGCATGTTCTACAACGATCTGGCGCAGGGCGGATGGGCGGCCGCATTTCAAGGAGTCAACGGCACGAACGCAACCACGGGAACTTGCAGTCTTACCAATGACCCGGTGGCCGACACTTATGCGCTCAGCGGGCCCGGGTGTCTGCAGGGCGGGGCGGCGGCGGCGGGCAATCTGATTGGCTCGAACTACAAGACGCCTTACGCCATCCACATTACCGGCGGCGTGCAGCATGCATTCAACGAACACTGGACGGTGAGCGCCGACTACACTCACGAGCAAGGCAATCACGGTTACCGCGGTTACAGCTACGGCAGCGACGCCCAACTCTTCACGCCACTGATTCCCACATCCGACCCGAACTATGACGTGAATCAGCAGAACGTGGTTCCAAACCTGAATGTGTTCCGGTCGGACAACCGGTCTAGTTACAACGCGCTCATGCTGGGGGTGCAGGGCAACGTCGCGCACCGCTTCGATCTGATCGCGCACTACACGCTCTCCAGCGCCAAGACCTGGGGATGCTTACTGGGCGAGCTGTTCGACTACGTGAATGGCGTTTGCGATCCGCTCAACCCGTTTGCGCCGGGCGATTACGGGCCGTCGGGCGAAGATGTTACGCACCGCTTTGTTCTCGCCGGAACGCTGCACCTGCCGGGTGGTTTCGATCTGACGACGATCACGCAAGCGGAGAGCGCGCGGCCGATTACCTTGACCACTCCGGTGGGCGATCGCGCCGTGGTCAACGGCGTCAAAACTACGCTCGATCAATTTCGCGGAACGCCCTTCATCCAAGCCGACCTGCGCGTGAGCCGGCCGATCAAAGTCGGGGAACGTTTGCGAATTGATCCGTTCGCGGAATTTTTCAATCTCTTCAACCGCAATAATCCCGGAGCGAACTACGTTACCGATATTTCGGCGTTGCCGAACCCGGTGGACGATCTGGCGAATGCCACCATGATCTGCAGCGTTGCCGCAGCGTCATTTGCCGCTTGCCCGTCACCGGTTGCCATCACCAATCCGAAGCAACTGCTGTTCCCTTCGGGCGGGCTGGGAGATTTCTTTGGGCCGGGGACCACGGTTGGAATTCCGTTCGCGGCGCAGCTGGGGGTGCGGGTTACGTTCTGACGCGTGTGTGTAACAGACGGGGCTCGGCCCGTCTCAGGGCTGGCAAGTGCGGCCAGTTGCCCGGCGGAGACGCGGCGGTCCGCGTCTCTATAGGAGACTTCGACACGCTCAGCCGCTATTTTCTTGCGACCGCCACTCGAGGGATTCCCTGCAAGTCGTTCGTGATCTCAACTTCATTCCAAACGGAGAGCAGCCTCCGGACTCGATCGGCGATCGTGCCACTGATCTCAAACACCAGCCATCCACCGGGACGCAGGGCCTCGCGCGCCTGAGGAATGAGGCGGTCGATTATTTCGAGGCCGGTGGGTCCGGCAAAGACCGCGTTTCTGGGCTCGAACTTTCGCACTTCGAGTTGTACCGAGTCTTCCTCTGATTCGCCCACGTAGGGAGGATTCGAAACCACGATGTCGAATAAGGCGGGCGGTAATCCGCTCAGCAAGTCCGTCTGATGAAACTTGATTCGCGAAGCGAGGTGGTGGCGGGAGGCGTTGGTGCCAGCGACATCGAGGGCTGCGGCGGAAATGTCGGTGGCGTCGATTACCGCCGCCGGCAACTCCTTCGCTAGCGCGAGGGCAATCGCACCCGAACCGGTACCGACGTCGGCAATGCGTAGCTCGTGTGGCGCGGACACTTCCTTCGGCAGGCTCTGGGCAGGCTCTGTCCGCGGCCTTTGACCTTGCTCTTGACCTTGCGTGTGCCTTTGCGAGTCAGCCGCCGCGACCACCTGCAGCACCGTCTCGACCACGTGCTCCGTCTCCGGCCGAGGGATGAGCACGGCCGGCGACACAATTAAATCCAGCCCCCAAAATTCCTGATGTCCGGTGATGTACTGCGCCGGAACACCAGTGGCGCGGCGGGCTAGAGCATCGTCGTAGCGTTGTATTTCGCCGGGAGTAAGGTCCCGCTCGGGATGCGCGTAGAGATGCGCGCGGTCGCAATCGAGCGTGAACATGATGAGGAGTTCCGCATTCATGCGCGGGGAGGGGACTCGCGCGGACGTCAGCCGCTCGACTGCTGAATTCAAAGCCTGGCGAAGTTGCACGAGTCTATTTCACCACGGAGACACGGAGACACGGAGAAAAACAAACGAGAGCAAGATTTGCGGAGGCCACGAATTTTCCAGAGCGAACGAAAAGTTGCCGTGCGCACAGGCAGCTGCCGAGCTGCGCTCGGCTTGGACGGGCGAGGGCGCCGGTCCCCACACGAGCATAGTCTTACGCCACGCTGACCGCGCCCGCCTCGTTATCGCCCTTCATCTTCTCCGCCTGATAGTGCGTGATCAGGGCGTCGATGATGGGTTGCAGCTTGCCGTCCATCACCTGTTCGAGCTGGTGAATGGTGAAGCCGATGCGATGGTCGGTGAGGCGGTTCTGGGGAAAATTGTAGGTGCGGATTTTTTCCGAGCGGTCGCCGGAGCCGACCATTTGCTTGCGCTCTTTGGCCAGCGCGTCCTGCTGCTTCTGCATCTCGACTTCGTAGAGCCGCGAGCGCAGCACGCGCATGCCTTTTTCGCGGTTCTTGAT
>PMBA01000471.1:0-1855 GCA_003152795.1 Acidobacteriaceae bacterium
CGCAGGTGGAAGACAACGTAGCGGCACTGAAGAACCTGAAATTCTCAGCCGAGGAGTTAGGCAAGATCGACGGCGCTCTCGCAGCAACCCACTCATCGAAAAGTACGCGATGAGTGGGGTACCCAGCGTTTTTTTACGATGACAACAGCGAACAAACCGAATCTGATTCGCTGCACCTGGGCTGGCAACGAGCTCTCGATTCTCTATCACGACCGCGAGTGGGGCGTTCCACAACACGACGACCGCGTGCTGTTCGAGTTCCTGATTCTTGAGGGCGCGCAAGCCGGACTCAGTTGGGACACAATTCTGCGGAAGCGCGAACATTATCGAGCGGCTTTTCACGGGTTCGATCCGCGGAAAATCGCGCGTTACGGCCGGCGGGAGACGCAGCGACTGCTGCGCGATGAGGGCATCGTCCGCAACCGGCTGAAGATAGCCTCGGCCATACGAAATGCCAAGGCATTTCTCGCGGTCCAAGAAGAGTTCGGCTCGTTCGATCGCTACATCTGGCAGTTTGTCGGCGGCAAACCTCGAGTGAACGTCTGGCGGTTGGGGAAGAAAATTCCCGCGCGCACGGCGGAATCGGACGCCATGAGCAAGGATTTGAAGAAACGCGGCTTTAACTTCGTCGGCTCGACCATCTGTTACGCGTTCATGCAGGCGACCGGAATGGTGAACGACCATGCAGTCGAATGTTTCCGGTATCGGACGTAGTTCCAGGGGGCGAAGAAGGCGTGGGCGCCACCCGGTTTCGCCGCCCTCGCCCCATTTGCGAAAACCGCTAACCTCCGGCATAATAATGGTTTGTCTTTACTTCGCCGGACTCTTCCGGGCAAAGGATACTGAAGTCTGTGTTAATGATCCGTCTGGCGCGCTTCGGTGCGCGCAAAAAACCGTATTACCGAGTGGTGGTGATTGAGAAGGAGCACGCTCGCAATGGCCGCCCGGTGGAAGTGGTGGGAACGTATAATCCACGCACCAACCCGGCCACTTTCGACCTGCAACGGGAGCGTATTGAGTACTGGGTTTCAAAAGGCGCCCAGCTTTCGGACCGTGTGAAGAAACTGCTTGCTTCGCCGGCTCCANNGCCAAGGGCGAGGTCTTCATTGAAGAGTACGAAGACGGAGACGAGACCGTCATCGAACTCGAGGTGGCCGAGGCCGAACTGGGCAAAATCATCGGCCGCTCCGGCCGCGTAGCCCGGGCCTTGCGCAACTTGCTGACCGCGGCCGGCGCGAAGCAGAACAAGCGCTACGCGCTCGAGATCGTCGAATAGGCGACCTTCGATCAGGGGGCATCGCATCGCGGCACCGGAAGCAAGCAGCGAATGGATTACCCTGGCGGTCGTCATCAAGACCCAGGGACGCCGCGGAGAAGTAGCTGTCGAGTTGCATACCGGCGTTCCGGATCGCTTCCGGCAAGACATGCGGCTGTGGGCGCTGGCAAAAGACAGCCAGCGCCGCGAAGTGACGGTCGAAGATTTGTGGCCGCACAAGGGTTTTCTGGTACTGAAGTTCAAGGGCGTCGAGTCAATCAACGATGCCGAACCGCTGGTTGGCGCCGAACTTCAGCTTCCGCGCAGTGAACGTGCCGAGTTAGAGCCCGGCTGGACGTATCTGAGCGACCTGATCGGTTGCACAGTATTCGATGGCCAGCGCGAGGTCGGCGAGATCGAGGACGTGCAGTTTGGCGCGGGAGAAGCGCCGCTGCTGGTGGTTCGAAGCAAAGAGCGGGCAGCGAAGCTGCCCTACGAGATTCCCTTCGCCGAGGCGTATTTGGAGAAGCTGGATCTGGAGCATCGGCAGATCCGGATGAAGTTGCCGGAAGGCTTGCTTGAAGTAAACGCACCGCTGGC
>PMBA01000471.1:1866-3852 GCA_003152795.1 Acidobacteriaceae bacterium
GCGATGAAGATCGACATTCTCACGATCTTTCCCGACTTCTTTCGCGGACCACTGGATTACGGAATTGTCCGCCGGGCGCGGGAAACGGGCCTGGTGGAGATCAACATTCACGATCTGCGGGCGTTCACGAAAGACAAGCACCGCACCGTGGATGACCGCCCGTTCGGCGGCGGCGAGGGCATGGTCCTGAAGCCGGAACCGATCTTTGAATGTTTGGAGTCGTTCGGCGACCTGGCATCGCGTGAACTTCGCTTGAGCCCGGGCGCGAAGCAGTCGGTAATTCTGCTTTCCGCGCAGGGTCGCAGGCTCGACCAGGCGCTGGCGGCGGAACTTGCCGCGCTCAACCGGATCGTCCTGATCTGCGGACGCTACGAGGGCGTGGACGAACGCATCAGCGAGCATCTGGCGGATCGCGAAGTTTCGATCGGCGACTATGTGATGAGCGGCGGCGAACTGGGCGCAGCGGTGATTCTGGACACGGTCACGCGGCTGATTCCCGGCGCGCTGGGCAACCAGAATTCGACGCGCCAGGAGTCGTTCACTGAGACGCCCACCCAGTCATTCACTGGCCCGGCGGAACTGGCTGGCGCGGGCCCGAGTTCAACGTGCGTTTCGGGCGGATTGCTCGACTATCCGCATTACACGCGGCCCGCGGATTTTCGCGGCATGACGGTGCCGGAAGTGCTTGTGAACGGCAACCACGACCAGATTCGCAACTGGCGCCGCAAGACGGCTTTGGCGAAAACGCTGCGCAACCGCCCCGACTTACTGGAACGGGTTACGCTGACGGCGGAAGACAAGGAATTGCTGGCCCAGATCAAGCTGGCCCAGAACGTACTGACGGAGACGGGGCGAGCCCGGTCTCTGCAAAAGATCAACGGAAAGAATTAGGAAGGACACGTTATGCGCAATCCGATTATCGAAAAACTGTTGGCGAAATCACGCCGCACCGACATCCCGAAGTTTGGTCCCGGCGATACGGTGAAGGTGCTGGTCAAGATCAGAGAAGGCGAAAAAGAGCGCTTGCAGGCGTTCGAAGGCGTCGTCATTGCGCGCAAGCGAGGCGCTCAACCCAGCTTTACGGTCCGGAAGATCAGTTTCGGCCAGGGCGTGGAGCGTATCTTCCCCATCGACTCGAAGGTCATCGACAAGATTGACGTGATCCGTTCCGCCAAGGTCCGCCGCGCCAAGCTTTACTACCTGCGCGGGCTCAAGGGCAAGGCCGCCCGGCTGAAAGAAGTCGAACAGCAATAAGCGCCAGTGTGTGGTGGTTATGTGGTGACGGGGCTCTGCCCCGTCCCAAGCGGCGCAAAGCCCCGCTGCCACACAACCGGCTTGCTTCGCGCCTCTTCTTCGGCGAAGATGCTCAGCAGATCCGTGCCCACATCGAAAAAGTCGAAAGCAGACGGTCTTTCCGCCTCCGCCGCCAAATTACGCTTGCTGAAAAAGCTGCGCTGCACTCTGAATTTTGAAAAGCGGGCTTGGACCGCGGGCGCGCAACATGTTGCGGGAGTCGATGAAGTCGGCCGCGGATCGCTGTTCGGCCCGGTCGTCGCTGCCGCCGTCATCCTCGACCCTGCGCACCGCATTCGCGGCCTGCGCGATTCGAAATTGCTTCCCGCCGACCGCCGCGAAGAACTCGCGCTCCTGATTCGCCGGCATTGCATCGCCTGGGCCGTCGCCGCCGTCGATTCGGCCCGCATCGATCAGATCAATATCTACCAGGCTTCGCGTCTCGCCATGCTGCATGCGGTGCAGCAACTGGCGCCGGCGGCAAGCCATCTTCTGGTCGATGCCGTCCGGCTCGATTGTGAGCTTCCCCAACAACCGATCGTTCATGGCGACGCGCTCTCCGCCTCAATCGCCGCCGCTTCCATTCTCGCAAAGGTCGAACGCGACCGCATGATCTCCGCCTGGGACCCCGTCTTTCCGATGTATGGCCTGGCCTCGAACAAGGGATACTGCACGCCGCGCCACCTCGCCGCC
>PMBA01000456.1 GCA_003152795.1 Acidobacteriaceae bacterium
TCGTCATAACGACTAATCTCACCCCATGCCCCGTGGTTTGCAAGCGAAAGGTCTGCAGGCAGAACTCAAGCAGAGAGTCCCGTTCACCAGCCCGGAACAGGAAACCTATCTTTCCTTGCTGCGCACGGCCGATACGCTCCAGGCGCGGGTGGAGTCTCGCCTGAAAGACTTTGGACTTACCGGCACGCAATACAACGCGTTGCGCATCCTGCGCGGCGCCGGGCCGGAGGGTCTGCCATGCCGCGAGATCGGCGAGCGCATGATCACGCGCGATCCCGACATTACGCGCCTGCTCAATCGCCTGGAAGATCGCGGCTTCGTCGAACGCACGCGCGCTCGGCACGATCGCCGCGTCATCTATGGAAAGATCACCGGCGCCGGGCTGCAACTGCTGCGCGAAATGGATCATCCGCTCGAAAAGCACAGCCGCGAAATGCTCCGCCACGTCGGACAGGAAAAATTGAAGGAGTTGATTAAGTTGCTGGAAATGGTGAGAGCTGAAAGAAGATATTCCCGCCGGCACGCCGACAGCGCCGAGTAGGAGCTTGCAGCGCTATCTCCTCCGCCTTGCGACTTTTTTCTTGACGGCGGTCTTTTTGGAAAACACGCGGGCAAAAATCTTGTCGATGTTCGTCAACTGCCGCTTCAGGTCAAACGCGCGCTCGATCTTCGCCCGCGGCACTCTCCCGCGAATCTCGGGATCGTTCACGATCAACTCGCGGAAGTTGAGGTCCTCTTTCCAGGCGCGCATGGCGTGGCTCTGTACCAGGCGATAGGCGTCTTCGCGGGAAACACCGCTCTCGACCAGGTCGAGCAATAACTGTCCGCTGAAGACCAGGCCGTGCGTGCTCTCGAGGTTCGCCATCATGCGCTGGGGATAGACAAACATGGTCTCGATCAGGGTTGCGGTTTTGTTGAGCAAGTAGTCGGCGAGCGTGGTCGAGTCCGGGATAATGACGCGTTCGGCCGAGGAGTGCGAAATGTCGCGCTCGTGCCACAGCGCTACGTTCTCGAATCCGGCCTGCGCGTTCGAGCGCACCACGCGCGCCAGTCCCGAGATCTGTTCGCAGGTCACGGGGTTGCGCTTGTGNNCGGTGCGCTGCAGGTGGCGGATTTCGGTCGCGATCTTGTCGAGCGTCGAAGCGATCGTAGCCAGGGTTGCCAGGTACTGGGCATGGCGGTCGCGCTGAATCACCTGCGACGACACCGCCGCCGCCTTCAATCCCAGGCGCGCGCACATCTTCTCTTCGAGTTCCGGCGTAAGGTGGGCAAACGTTCCCACCGCGCCCGAGAACTTGCCCACGCGCAGATCTTCGGCGGCGGCCTGGAAGCGCGCGATGTTGCGCTGCGTCTCCGAATACCAGTTGGCGATCTTGAAGCCAAAAGTGATGGGTTCGGCGTGGATTCCGTGGGTACGCCCGATCATCGGCGTGTCTTTGAACTCCCAGGCCCGGCGTTCGAGCACTTCCGCCAACCGTTCCAGGTCGCCGGCGATCAACGACGACGCTTGCTGGATGAGCAACGCCTGCGCCGTATCCACCACATCGTTCGAGGTCAGGCCGTAGTGGAACCAGCGCGCGTGCGGACCAACAATCTCGGCCACTGCCGTGGTGAAGGCGATGACGTCATGTTTGACCTCGGCTTCAATCTGGAAGATACGATCGACGTTGAAGTCGGCACGCGTGTGGATCGCCTTGGCGGCCTCTTTCGGCACGATGCCGGCGGCGGCCAGGGTTTCGGTTGCGGCGACTTCCACCGCCAGCCAGGTGCGGAAGCGGTTCTCGTCGCTCCAGATGCGAGCCATTTCGGGCCGGGTATAGCGTGGGATCACGGCGCTGTCTCCTGTAGGGGGAACTGGGGATTGTAAATCAGGCGGGTGGGTGCGCGCAGGAGGTCAGAGGTAAGAGGTCAGATTGCAGAGGTTAACCCACTNNCGGCCTACTCGACCTGGTGTTTCGCCGTGTACCCTTCGCGCGCGTACACGACGATTTTCACGTCCTTGCCCTTCTGGTCTCGAATCTTCAGCGGGCCGCCGTCGGGCGCCTGGAGTTCGACTTTCAGTTTGCGGTAGGTGCCGTCGAGTTTGGTATTGGTCGGGTGATAACTGATGCTGTATTGGTTGCGGATATCGGCTGCGATGTCGTGAAAAACTTCCGGCAGCTCGCCTTCGAATCGCGGCGTGTACTCCCGTCCGCCGGTCAGTTGAGCGAAAGTCTTGAGCTGATTCTCGTCTTGCAGCCAACCCACGCTTCTGCCAAATGGGTCGTTGCCGCCACTGCGCGCCTCCGCCCGTTCTCGCGCCTGCCATCCGATGCTGATGGCATAGATTGTCACATCTTTGGTGTTCTTTACCTTCTTCAGGACCTGATCCAGATTCAGCCTGCTAAAGGTATCTTTCCCCGAAGAAACCAGGATCACATACTTCTTTCCCTCGATGCGATCGCACCGGTCGAGCGTTTCGAAGAGCGCGTCGAAAAGGTTGCGCTCCGAGAATCCCGGAATGCGCAGCATATTCAACGCGCCCATGACGGCGCGCTTGTCCTGTGTGAAGTCCACCAGGATCTGCGGTTTCATGTCGTAGGAAACCACGGCCACCCAGTCGTCCTTCTTTAACCCACTGGCGAACGTGTAGGAAGCGTTCAGCGCGTCATACATGTACTGGAGGTTGGTCGCGGCATATTCGACCAGCAGGACTGCGGTGATCGGGGCCTCGGTCTGATTGAAGTTAGAGATTTTCTGGGGCGTGCCATCTTCCAAAATCTTGAAATTCTCCTGCTTCAGCCCCGGGATGGTCTGGCCGTCCTTTGTGGTCACGAGCACTTCCAGGTTCACCAGCGGTACGTCGACATGGATCGAGTAGTCGGGCATGTTCTCGATCTTTTTCGGTTTTTCGGGGGCCGGAGGGGGCGGTTCCTCTTTTTTCTTGGGGATCACATACGGTCCAACGTCGTTTTGCGGTCCACCGGCTGCCGGCGGAGCCTCCTGCTGGTTCGGATTCGCCGCCGGCGGCTGCGATGTGTCTTGACCCTGCGCCGGTGCCAGGAAAGTCGCAGCGACCGTCCAGAAAAGAGCAAACGCCAGTAGAGTCAAACGCTTACGGGAAGCCCGCGGGGCGCGGTTTAGACCGTCAAATGGGCCAGAAATCATGGGGATATCCTCGAAAACTCCTGTGCTAGTATAGATGCAAGAACTCTGCGGTTGGGATATTTTGCGGGCCTAGAAACGCCGCCTCTCCTGGCAAGACCTTCTGATAGCACGCGGAGTCTAAGCAAGTAGCCAGGTCATTTTTTGACCTATGGGGCTATTCATGAGAAAAGCCGCACGGTCACTCGCCGCCCTTTTGTGTTTTTCGTCCTCCGTCTGGGTTACCGCTCAAGAAGTTGCAGCACCGGGCAGGCCGGTGCCTGCCGTCATTACCCCTGCCAATGCTTCTCCGGCAATCATGCCGCTCGATCAGATTCACGAAGGCATGAGGGGTACCGCGCTCACCGTGTTCCAGGGCGTGAAACCCGAATCCATGGACGTGGAAGTTCTGGGCGTGATGCGCAACGTGAATGGTCCCAAGGGCGACATTATCCTGGTCCGCCTGCACGGTATCAAGCCCGAATATACCGGCGTGGTTGCCGGGATGAGCGGGAGTCCGGTGTATTTTGACGGCAAACTTGCGGGAGCGCTTGCCTTCCGCATCGGCGAGTTCTCGAAGGAACCGATCGCGGGTGTGACGCCGATCGAAGAGATGCTGGAGATCAATGCGCTCGATCATAGTCCGGCAAGAGGTCCGGCAAGAAGTCCGGCCCCGGCGCGCGCTAGTCTTTCTGACGCCAGTCCTTCAAACCAGAACCCAACCACGCCAGCCGCGAGCCCCGGCGAAGGCGCGGCTCTCCCGGCCCAGAATTACAGCAACTATCTGAAGCCCATCGATACTCCTCTGGTGTTCAACGGCTTTTCTGACGAGACCTTGCAGCGCTACGCATCGCAATTCGCCGCTGCGGGCATCGTTCCGGTGATGGGCATTGGCTCGGCGAGTGATCGCAAACAGCCCGAACCGATCGAGGCGGGATCCGCCGTCAGCGCCGTGCTGGTTCGTGGCGATATGGATATTGCNNACCTGCACCGTGACCTACGTCGATCCGCAGCGCTTGCTGGCCTGCGGCCATCCGCTCATGCAATTTGGCGAGGTGGATCTGCCGATGACGAAGGCCAGGGTGCTGGCCACGTTGCCTTCGCCGCTGAACGCCTTCAAGATCGTCAACACCACCGAGACCGTCGGCGCGTTCGTGCAGGACCGCCAGAACGGCATCATGGGCGTCCCGGGGCGCGAATCGAAGATGATTCCGGTGACCGTCGCGATGCACAATGGCAAGGCGACAAAAGAATTTCATTATGAAGTTCTTAACAACGCGCGGCTGAGCCCGCTGGCCATGATGGCCACCGTATTCAACGCGCTGCATGGCACCAACGAATACGGCGAGGACACTACTTACCGCATGAAGGGCGTACTCAGCGTGAAAGGCTATCCCGACGTCACGCTGCGGAACATGTTTGCCCCGCAGGACAGTGGTCAGCCCGCGGCGGCCCTGGCGGCTGCCACCATCGGCGATCGCTTCGGACGCATCTACAGCAATCCTTTCGATGTTCCCGACGTTCAGGGCGTGAAACTCGATTTCGATCTTGTCCGCGAGCGGCGCTCGGCTCGCCTGGAAGCTTCGCGCACCGACATGACGGAAGCTCGCCCTGGCGACCAGATTGTGGTTGAGACCGTGATTCGTCCTTATCGTGGCGAGCGGCTCGTGCGCCAGGTTCCGATACGGATTCCGACATCGACTTCGAAGGGGACGCTGCGCATCCTGGTCAGCGACGGAGACACGCTCGACCGCATGCACCGTGGCACACCGATGATGAACCGCGGCCTGGGCTTGGCGCCGACGATCGCCTTGCTCAACAAGGAGCGCGCCAACGATCGCGTGTATGTTTCGCTGATCGGGTCCGACCCCGAAGCCATGATCGCCGACAAAGTGATGCCGACACTGCCCCTTTCCGTCATGAACGTCATGGAGAGCATGCGCGGCACGCAGGACATGGTCGTGCTCGGGGAATCGTCGGTCGGCGAAGCTTCCACCGATTCGCTCGACTATGTCGTCTCCGGCGCGCAGATGCTGACGATTAACATCAAGTAGCGGAGTTGGATCCGGCAAGTTGGTGGCACAAAATCCATGCTGTCATCCTGAGCGAAGCGAAGGAACTATGTATTTCGCCCGCGCCGGCAGAATGCATAGGTCCTTCCCCTTCGACTGGCTCAGGGTCAGGATGACAAACCTAACGTATGTTGCCAACCCAAGTAACTTAAACCGAGGTATGACTTTGGCTCGTAAGACGCTCGCTCTACTGTCGGCACTTACCTTTTCCATCTGCGCGCTTTCCACCTTCGCCCTCGCCGAGGGTACACGCACCTGGGAACAATCCAAGTTCGAAGAATTGATCAAAGGGACAGCGAAAGGCATCGCCCTGCGCAGCGAGGGCGGCCTCGAACTTGCTCCGGCCTTCAAGTCGCTGGCAACCACACCCTCGACCTACATCTGGTCGATCGCCTCCGATTCCGCGGGCAACATCTACGCCGCCGCCGGCTCTCCGGCCCGCGTCTATCGCATCACGCCCGATGGTCAGACCACCGCCATCTTCGAGCCGCAGGAATTGCAGGTGCAGGCTCTGGTTGTGGATAAGAACGACAAGAGCGGAGTCGTATACGCTGCCACTGCGCCCGACGGAAAGGTGTATCGCCTCGAATCCGCGAAAGGCGCAAAGGGCGATGCCAAGACATCATGGAGCGCCACACCTTACTTCGATCCCGGCTCCAAGTACATCTGGGACATCGTTCTCGACCATGCCGGCGTGTTATATGTTGCCACCGGCGATCACGGTGAAATCTTCAAAGTCAGTCCCAACGGCCAGCACGCGCTTTTCTTCAAGAGCGATGAAGTCCACATTCGCGTTCTCGCCATCGATCCCAAGGGAAACCTCATCGCCGGTTCCGATGGCAGCGGGCTGGTATATCGCATCGCGCCGAATGGCGAAGCGTTTGTGCTCTACAGCGCGCCCAAGAAGGAAATTACCGCGCTCGCCATCGACGCCGCCGGCAATATCTACGCTGCCGCTGCTGGAGAGAAGCGCCTCGGATCCACGGTGCAGCAAATCGGTGTCCCGCTCGCTCCTCCCGCGCAGAACCCGTCCGCGCCCGGCGGCAACATCACCATCACCGCCGTTCCCGCCGCGCCCATGACGCCTTTTCCCGCTCCTGGACTCGGNNCGCTGGTGGACTTCCCACGAAGATCTCGTCTACGCTCTCGGCTTCGATCAGCACGGGCGCCTCCTCGCCGGAACCGGCAATCGCGGCCACGTTTTTGCCATCAACGGCGTTGACGACTTCACCGACCTGATCAAAGCCAGTGCCACACAAATAACCGCCTTCGCCGCCGCACCCGGTGGAGGACTCTATGCCTCGAGCAGCAACCTGGGAAAGATTTTCGTTCTGGGTCCTGGCACCGAGCCGGAAGGCACCTACGAAAGCGATGTGTTCGACGCCCGCGTCTTTTCCCTTTGGGGACGCGCCAGCGTCCGCAGCGCCGGAAATTCCGCCGCCAGCGGCAACGTCGAGCTTTACGCGCGCAGCGGCAACGTCGACAATCCCGACCGGAACTGGAGCCCGTGGGCGCGCATTAATCTCGTCCTGGCCGACTCTGAACTCAAAGTGCCGCCCGCACGCTTCGTGCAGTGGAAGGCCGTTCTCCATGCCGGCAATCCTCCGCCTCGTGTTGACGACGTCTTGCTGAACTACCTGCCCAAGAACGTCGCCCCCGAAATTGACGACATCACGGTGCAGCCCGGATACCACTACCAGCCGATTCCACACGTGACTGGCAGCGAGCCGCCGGCTCCCGGCCAGCCGCGCTTCGATCCTCCTCCGCCCGCCGTGCGCGACCGCGACTCGATCGGTATTCGCTGGTCGGCGCATGACGACAACGACGACCAGCTCGTCTACACCGTCTACTACCGCGGTGACGGCGAAACTCGGTGGCTCCTGCTGAAGAACAATCTCTCCGACCGCTACTATTCCTTCGACGCCAGTCTTCTGCCGGACGGCGGTTACACCGTGAAGGTCATTGCCTCCGATGCGCCCTCGCATTCACCCGGAGAAGCCCTTTACGCCGAGCGTGCCGGCACCCGCTTCGAGGTCGATACCACCGCGCCAGTCATCGACAACCTGACGGCCACGCTCGACGATGGGCGGCTCGACGCGAGGCAGACTGGAAAGCAGATGGGCGCGCAAATCCGCGTCCGCTTCCGCGCCAGCGATTCCTTCTCGCCGATCAAGCGGGCGGAGTACTCGCTCGATGGCGGTGACTGGCAGTTCGTCGAACCCGTCGGCCAGTTGTCCGATTCCAAAACGGAAAATTATGACTTTCGCCTGGCGGTGCCAGAACCCGAAGCCGCGCCGGATCTGATGATCCAGAATACTGCGAACGACCACGTCGTCGTGGTCCGTGCCTACGACCGTTTCGACAATCTCGCCACGGCAAAGACCATCATCCGCGGAAAATAGACCGGCTGCCGGGATGGCGACGAGTGGGCTCGGTGGCAGTCCGGTGGTGAACTGGCTGCAAAGGGTGTAGAGACGGGGCTTGCCCCCGCCTCAGGCGGCTGAGAAATTTTCCCTGATCGCCTTGTTGCCCTTTTTTATTCCTGCGCGAAAATAATAGAACTCGGAACTCCTGAATCCGTCTCGATCATCATGAAGTCCGTGATATCGAAATTCGTAACATCCAAGTCGATGGCGTAAATCGTATAGGTCAAAGCGGCGGGAGCGGTTAGCGTGATCGTGCCCACGCCCGTGCCGGTCATCGTGTACTTCCCGGTCAGGGTATGGTTGCCGGGGTTCTGAGTTCCTGTGGCGTTGGCCACCCCTCCACCGGGGAACGTAAACAGCAGGTTCTGGACGAACGGCGCCAGGCTGGAATCGCTGTTGCCGACTGTCGCCGCGGCAAAAGTGCCCGGTAGCCCTGATGCAGAGTAAGAGCCGCTCGCTTTGGCCGGCTGCGGGTCCATCCTCCCCGTCATCACCGCTGAACTGGACTGGTCGAGCAGAAAACCACGATTCGCCCCGCTGGCGTAGAGAACGAACGGAAGCGGCGCTACCACCGGGTTCTTGGTGGGATCGCCCAGCATCTGGAAGATGTATCGTCCATTGGCGCTGCCGGTTGCCACGTACGTGTATTTGGCGGGTGAAGCCGGCGGCACCGTAACAATCACTCCATTATTGTTCTGGTCGAAGGTGTTGGTGAAGACGCCCGTTCCCCCCGTTCCGCCCGACGTGCCATCGGTTGAGCCGACGGTCAGCGAGACATTCGCGTTCGCCCCCGTCAGATTTGAAACCGATGTTCCGTTAAAGGCGGCGTTGTTGTAGGTCAGGGGGAACTGGTAGACCATCGATCCGGAAAGTGCGGGATGAGTGGCATCGACCGGGTCGGTTGAAACGGCGTAGAGCGTAAGCGGATTGGGTTGGTTGTTGGTTTGCCCGGCAGCAACGAAGAAATCGAAATGCTGCGTTTGAGCCGTGGTCAGCGTCATGTGCCACAAGCCAGGAATGCTCCCATCGACTTGATACGTGCCGGCAACGGTGCAAGGCGGTGTACCGCACACGTTGGTTGTGTTGGCGTTGTCGTTGGAATCGAGCAGGCCACCGGCGATATTTCCGCTTCCGTCCATCGGCAGCATGCCCACGTACCCAACCCGGTTGCCGCTGGAGTCCGAACCCGTGAATCCGAATACAAATGTCTGCGCGCCGGCGTTAAAAACCGTGTTTGCCGCCGACTTTTGCATTACTCCGGAACCGGTTATGCCGGTGCTGTCGGACTCGACCATCCGAATGATGCCGGACGACGTTAGAACCGCGGTGTACTTGTTGGTCGACCCTCCACTCAAGTTCAGTGTGAGCGTTCCCAGGTTGTTGTTGCCCGACGTCGGAGCGTACGAGCCGGAGGTAATGGTGAACGGGGTTACCGAACCGGCAGACAGCACGTCTTCAAATCCTCCCGTGATCGAGCCACTGGAGCCAGCGGTCAGGGTTCCTGCCACATCGACCGGATTGCCACTTTCGTATCCCGAAAACCGGAATGCGTAAGTGCCCGCGGGCAGGCGCGAGGCCGCGACTGTAACCTTGGCTTGACCAACCGACGCGGGAGTCTGCGGCACCGTCGAGGTTGCCGCCACCACCACGGGTCCGNNGGCGCATCGTCCGGTGTCGCAACGGCGGTGAACTGCTGCACCAGACTTTGCCCAACCGTCGCCGCAGTCGGTGTCACGACCACCTGGATCAGTTGTATGCTCACCGGAAAACTGCCACTTGCCGTGCTGTCCGCTGCGGAGCTCGCTACGACCGTGAAGTGCGACGGGTTCGGAGGAGTGGCCGGGGCCACGTAGACCCCGCTCGCGTCGATGGTTCCGCACGGATTCGGAGTGCCCGTACATGCCGTTCCGCTCAGGCCCCAGTTGACGGCCGTGTTGCTCGTCCCCGTCACCTTGGCCGTGAACGTCACCGTCTGGCCCGGATAAATCACGGAAACGCCGTTGTCGCTGACGACAACGCTAATTCCGCTGCCCGTGCCGTTGCCTCCCGTTGCGCAACCTGAAGCCAACGCCAAACTCAGCACAGCCGCCGCGAACAGACAATTTTTCATCATGATCGATTTCTCCGAACTAAGTCCCGGCGATCCAGTTTCATGGGATCAACCCGCAGGGGAGCTGTTGCCCCATGACTTACACTCTCAAATCTGGAACTTATCTCCAACTCTACCTGAATTTACGTCAACTTGTCTGCGCTGCAGGAGCCTGGCGACGATGCAAGAAGCCGGTCACCGCTCATGAGTTGTCACCGGATTCTTACTGCACGGCTGCGGCCGTCTCTAACTCGGCGCGCTTTGCCGTTTCCATCAGCGGGCGTAACTCAGCGGCGGTGATCCCCAGCGTGCCCCCGGAGAAGCCGTCAATGTAGGCGGAGTTGATGCCCACCACTTCGCCGCGCAGGTTCAGCACGGGTCCGCCGCTGCCGCCTCGCGCCGTGGGCGCATCATAGATGAGTTTGTCGCCGGTTACATCGCCGACGTGTCCAAACGTCGCCGACGGCCTGATCAGCGATAGCGCCGCCAGTTCGCCTGCCGTGTCGGCATCGTCGGAATGCGACGAAAGCCGGTCGTAAACAACCGCGGGAGACTTTGCCACCATGCCGGTCACTCCCATCGGGTAGGCCAGCACGCTCACCGACTCGCCAACGTGCGGCAGCGTCTGGGAGAGAGTCAAGGGGCGCAGTTTCTTCGTGAAGGCGGTCGCTTCGAGACGCAGCACGGCCAGATCTCCATGCTCGGCCAGTACCGCCGTCTCCAGTTTCACGGGAAGCGGCGAGCCTGGGAAATATGCCTCCAGCTTTTCCAGGACCGGCGATCCGCCGCGCCGCAACGCCACGGCGACTTCCCGATCGCCGTACCAGGGCTCGGCCACATGGCGGTTGGTGGCCAGCAGGCCCGGCGCCACTACAAACCCCGTCCCGGCGACGCGAGCCCGAAAGCTTTGCGCGCGGCCTGACACGTGATAAATCCCGTAGATATAAGCGACGGACTGGCGCGCATCGTCCACCGCGGTGGGCGAAAACGACTGCTGCCGTTCCAGGTCCGCCACTTCACGCGAGAGCTGGTGGACCTGCTGCTCCAACCCGGCAGTCTCCGGGGGAGCGTAATAGTGCGCCATCACAGCCGCGCCGACCAGGGCGAGCACGGCCAGCAGTCCCTGCACAAACCGCTGCCAGGTTTCAACCACATCGTTTTCCGCACGATCGGTATTGGACATGAGCCGTCAGGCCCGGCAAGGAGGGAGAGCTCCGGGTAGCAAGCACCATCCTGACGCATTGCGGCCAAAGCGTGTAGGGTACTGAAGTCGGGTAGCGGCGGTAACCCGTAGAGACGCGGCTTTGGCGCGGCTTGGCGTTGCCGCGCTACCGCGGACGGGAAGCAGTGTCTGCACATGACTAGCGCTCTACTCCCAGGCGCGTTGCCATCTCTTCGTAGAGAAAGCCCTCGGTCGGACTGTAGGGCTGAACCCATTCTCCGTCGATTACGAACTGTGGAACGGCGCGCTTGCCGGTCCGTTTCACGACTTCATCGGCGGCTCCGGGCGTGGTCTCGATGTTGATGTCGGTGTAGGCCAGCTTGTGCTGGTCGAGGAAACGCTTGGCCTCGCGGCAATCGGGGCACGTGGGAGTGGAGTAAACCTTGATTTCCATGAGGTCAGTTCCTGGGAGCGGCGCTGGGTGTCAAGCCCGCTCCAGTTCGCGTACCGTGAGTTCGTTGTCGACATTGCCGGTGTTGAGCGTGGTGGCAGGTTCAAACAGCACGATCCAGCACTCATCCTCCGCCACCGGACGATGGTCCACTCCGCGCGGCACCACGATGAACTCGCCCTCTTCGATCCAGATATGCCGCTCGCGAAACTCCATGCGAAACCGTCCCTTTACTACCAGAAACATTTCGTCTTCGTGCTCGTGATGGTGAAATACGAACTCGCCATTCAGCTTGACGAACTTCACCTGCTGCCCGTTGAGTTCGGCGGCGATGCGGGGGTTGCAGTAGTCGGTAATTTTTGCGAACTTCTCGGCGATGTTAACTTTGGACATTCGAGCCTCGGCGCGGTTGTGCTGTTTTAGGATTCGGTGATGACCGCAGAGGTCGCAGAAAATTAAAATTAAGATGCCCGCTAAAAACCGGCCGAGCTGCGCTCGGCTTGGACGGGCGGAGCGCCCGTCGCTCCACAAGCAAAACAGCCGCCAGCTTTTCGCTGACGGCTGAATGCCAGCGGTTCTTTAGAATCCCGTCACGGCTGCGTTCGGGTGTCCGCCGCGCAGCGTTACTCTTACGCCGCGTTGGCTGTTGACTCTGATGGTTGTGCTCCAATCCACCTCGTCGGTGCTGATCACGCCGTTCCCGCCGGCCGCGAGTTCGTAGCTGATGCGGCCTTCCTGATAGGTGTAATTGCCCACCTCCAGGACCATGCCTGTTTTCAGCACAAACACAGGCACTCCGGGAGCCGCGCCGCCTCCGCCTGCTGCACCCTTGGTGATGTAGCTGGCGTAGGTGAGTTGCGGAATCTCCTCAGCCATCGGCTGCTCGCTGGGAGTGACGCGTACGTTGCGCACCGCCAGTTGGGGAATTGCATTGTCCCGTGACAAGCCAGCGCCCTGGTACGAGCCCTGGTAATACGAGTCGCTTTGCGGACGCGGGCCGCCGAAGAAATGCCAGTCTGGGCCGTTGTTGGCCGAGACCTGGGGGATCTGCACGTCATCCATCAGGCGCAGCGTGAGCATGCTCTCGCCCTTGAGCGTGGGACGTGGGCCGCGCGCGGGCAACATGATGATCTTCCAGGGCCAGAGCGGCGGCAGCATCCATTCGACGATGTCGCGCCGGGCGTGGCCTTTGCCGCGGATGTCGCCTTCTTTGTCGACTTTGTAGCCGCGGGTCGCGATCACCTTGGCATCCAGAGGCATGTCGCCGTTGGGCAACCCGATGCGATCGAACATCAGCTTCATGTTGCCCTTGCCCCAGAAATGCCCTGGATCCTGGGCCGACTCGAGATGTCCGACAAGGTACGCACCACGCGGAAACGTCTGCTGGCCGAATTCCGTCACCGAGTGCAGATGACAGAGCACGGGATCGCCGACGGCAATGGTGGCCGAAGAAAGGTTGGGTTCGTTCATGGTGCACTTCAGAAGGGTGCCGGCGGGCAGGACCATCTCCCGCGCACTGGCACTTAGGGTCAGGCTCAGAATGACTAAGCCCAGAAGAGACACTGCTAGGACTGCA
>PMBA01000305.1 GCA_003152795.1 Acidobacteriaceae bacterium
CACGAGATGATCCTCGAGCCCGACGTGGTCCAGACCGTCGAACATCTCACCAGTTCGCTCGAAGAGCCTTTCGGCGACTCGTCCATGCTGCCCACCTACTACGTTTCGCAGATGGCGCGCCAGCATGTTACCGTCGCTCTTTCCGGCGATGGCGGCGACGAGATGTTTGCCGGATACGATCGCTATCGCATTCACGACGAGCGCCGCATCTTCGAACACATTCCCGGATGGGCCCGCAAGTTCTATCGCGACCAGCTACTCCCGCGTCTGCCCAACCGCATGCGCGGACGCAGGTTCAGCTACAACGTCTCGCTGCCCTGGCAGGAGCGTTACATCGACCACCTCGCCTTCCTGCCTTCCTTCGAGCGCGACACTCCGCTGCTTTCGCCAGATTTTCGCGAGATACTGAGGCGCAGCGACGATCCCGCCAATGTTCTCCGCCGTTACTTTGCCCAGGCGCCCACCAAAGACCCCGTCGACCAGCTCCTCTACGTCGACGCCAAAACCTACATGGTCGCCGATATACTTACCAAGGTCGACCGCATGAGCATGTTGAATTCGCTCGAAGTTCGCATCCCCATCCTCGATCATGTCTTCGTCGAGTGGGTTACCGGGCTCCCGCCGCAGTGGAAATTGCGCGGCAACCAGCAAAAATACATTCTCCGAAAACTAGCCGAACGCGTGGGCGTGCCGCGCGAAGCCCTCTACCGCCAAAAGCAGGGATTCACCCTCCCGCTCGTCCACTGGATGCGCCACGAACTCAAAGATATGCTGATGATCCTGCTCGAACCCCGTACCCTCCAGCGCGGCTACTTTGACGCGAATGGCATCAGAAAGCTAATGGACGACCATCTACTTCGCGGCCGCACCATGACCAGCCGCATCTGGCGTCTGTTGATGTTCGAGCTTTGGCACCGCAACTTCCTCGAAAAATTCGTCAAGCCCGCCGGCCTCTTCTCGCTCCCGGTGGTCGCCGACTCCCGCCGCCACGCTTCCAATTCCGATGCCCTGGCCTCCGCTCCGGTGGGAGGATGACCGAGTGCACGCCACCGACGCTGCCCGCTTGAACCTAACTCCTCCAGCCGTTCCCTCCGCTCCCACTGATCAGCCCATCAGACTCTTTCTCATGGTCAACACCTTTGAAACCGGAGGCTCCGAGCGCCAGTTCACCGTCCTCGCCCAGAATCTCACCCTGCCCCAATTCCAGACTGATCTCGGATGCATCGAACGCTACGGCCCATTAGCCCATAACTTCCCGGACGTTCCAGAATTTCCTCTTGGCGGCAGCCTCTTCAAATGGCAGTCACTGCGCACCCGCCTCCACCTGAGCCGCCATCTGCGCCAGCGTCGGGTGCAAGTCGCCCACGCCTTCGATTTCTACTCCAATCTCACGCTCATCCCCGCTGCCAGGTTCGCCCGCGTCCCCGTCGTAATCGGCAGCCATCGCCAACTGGGAGACTTGATGACCCCCGCGCAGTTCCGCGTGCAGGCCGCCGCTTTTCGCTGCTGCGATGCCGTTGTCTGCAACTCGCAAGCCGCCGCCGATCGCCTCCTTGCCATCGGCCTCTCGCCCACGAAAATCGCGGTCATCGGAAACGCTTTGCCAGCCCAGGCCTTCGCCGCGGCTCCCGCAACTCTTCCGAAACCTCCCGGTGTCCTGCGAGTTGGCATGGTCGCGCGCATGAATCATCGCTACAAAAACCAGTCCGGATTTCTCCGCATCGCCGCCCAGATCCATCCGCGCATGCCCAATGTCCAGTTCATCCTGGTCGGCGATGGCCCCTTGCGGCAGGAACTGGAAAACCAAGCGTCAAGCCTGGGCCTCGGCGAATCCGCCATCTTTCTTGGCGATCGTCAGGATATGCCCAACGTCCTCGCCTCGCTCGACGTCGCTCTAAACACTTCCGATTCCGAAAGCCTGTCCAACGTGATTCTCGAAGCCATGGCCGCCGGTTTGCCCGCCGTCGCCTATGCCGTCGGCGGTAATTCCGAATTGCTCAGCCCCGCACGCGGAGCCCTCATCCCACCCGGCAACGAAACCGCCTTTGCCGATGCCGTCCAGAAGCTTCTAGCGGACTCCGCCCTGCGCACCCAACTCGGCCGCAACGCCCAGCAATTCGCAAAACAACACTTCAGCCTCGATCAAGTGCGCCGGCGTTACGCGGAACTCTACGTCAACCTTCTACAGAAAAAATGCGGAAAGAGTTCCGGCGCATGAGCGAGCCCGTTCCTTCCATCTCGATCAAGCGCCAGCGCATTTGCATCGTCGCGCCCAGCCTGCGTTACGTCGGAGGCCAATCCGCCCAGGCCGACTTGCTCTTGCGCCACTGGCAGAACGATCCCGACATTGCCATCTCTTTCATCGCCGTGGATCCACCATTGCCTCGCGCCCTTGCTTGGGCCGGACGCATTCCCGGTCTGCGCACGATCCTCCGCGAGCCCATCTACTTCTGGCATCTCTGGCGCGGCCTGAAAGATGTAGACGTTGCGCACATCTTTTCCGCGTCCTACTGGTCTTTCCTCCTTGCTCCCGCACCCGCATTCTTATTAGCCAGACTGCGCGGCGCCCGCAGCCTGATCAACTACCACAGCGGAGAAGCCCGCGACCACATCCAGCGCTTCCGCTCCGCCAAGTTCGTTCTCTCGCGCGTCGATAAAATCGTCGTTCCTTCCGGCTATCTCGTTGATGTCTTCCGCGAATTCGACTTGCCGGCATCTGCCGTTCCCAACATCGTCGATCTCACGCAGTTCCGCCATCGCCAGCGTGCTCCGCTCCGGCCCCGCCTGGTTTGCACTCGCGGCTTCTCCACGTACTACAGCGTGGACGTCGTGGTTCGCGCCTTCGCCGAAGTTAAAAAAGAATTTCCCGAAGCGCAGCTCGATTTGGTCGGCGATGGTCCGCTTGAAGCCGACATCCGCAAACTGGTTGCGGACCTCAATCTGACCGGCGTCAACTTCACCGGCGTAGCCTCGCGCCAGGAAATCGGAAAGTATTACGACCGGGCCGACATCTTCATCAACGCCTCATGGCTCGACAACATGCCGCTCTCGATCATCGAGGCCTTTGCCGCTGGCACTCCCGTCGTCACCACTTCGCCCGAGTGCATGCCCTATCTGGTCGAGCACGAGCGCACTGGATTGCTCTCGCCCGTCGCTGACGAAAAGGCCCTCGCCGCAAATGTGATCCGTTTGCTGCGCGATCCGGACCTCGCCGCCAGCCTCTCCCGCAATGCTTACCAGGAAGCGCAGAACTACACTTGGCAGGCCGTTCGCGACCAATGGCTGAACACCTACCGCGAATTGGTCTAGAGCCGATGCACCTGGGCTGTGCCTGCTCAGGCACCTTTCTTCGCACGCGGCCACACCGTTGTCACCACCAGCGCCACCGCAATCCCCAGCGACACTTCCAGAAACCGATGCCATCCGATCAGCCAGGGAGCACTGGTCCGCGGGATCAGCAGAATAATACTCAGCGTAATTGCGGCAAAACGGTAAGCGCCTCCCACGCGCAATAACCATGCCAGTATGCCGCACAGGAAAATTCCCAGACCGTAAACCCAGGCGTTCGGACTGAAGAATGTAGCGATCGCCGCGCCTAGCACCGCGCCTAATGCAGTCCCGACAAAGCGCTGCCAGCCCAGCGTCAGCGGCGGGATCGTAGATTGAATAATGACGATGGTAGATATCGGAGCCCAATAAGATTCCCGCATATTCAGCAGACGCGCCAGCAGTAGCGCCGCGACCGCCGCTATCGTAGTTCGAACCGAGTCCATCACCGAATCTCGACTAACCCCGGAAAAGACGCCTCCGCTCCTCATCCATCCTCCTCGCAGTCCCGGCAAGAGCCGTTATTGTATCGGAACGGGTCTTTTGACCCTCTCTTGAGCTGGCGGCTCGGTTTGGTCCGACTAGGTCTGCGATTTCCTCCGTGGGACCCTGTGGACCCCGTGGTTTGCCCCTTTCCGCAGTCCCTTGACCACAGTTTTCCTAAACCGAACCACTACCTCTTTTACACATCGCTCTTTTGAACATCGATTGCAGCGCTCGGATTTTCTGTGCTATTCTCTTCGCCGTACCTCGCGGGACCCGCGCGCTGAGTCCGCATCGGCGCCACCGACAATGAGGGTCCCTACCTGCGTCCTTCTCGCAAGGGTCGTGGATGGAGGCGATGCGAGCACACTGGAAGTGTGTGCCATCGTCCTTCAGGACACACACACGGTCCGGAATTAATTCACGAACCAGAATTCACGATCCCAAAGAGGAGAACCCATGCAGATCAAGAAACTCACACCCAATCTAATCGTTCGCAACGTCGAAGCCAGCCTCAAGTTCTATCGCGAGATACTGGGTCTGGAGAAAGCCATCAGCGTCCCCGAACAGTCGCCCTACGTCTTTGCCTCAGTCTCGAATGGATCGGTCGAAATCTTCTTCAACGATCAGAAGACCGTAGCCGCCGAGTATCCAAAGCTGGCAGCCACCATCGGCGCGAGCCTGACTCTTTACCTCGAAGTGGACAGCCTTCAGGCCGTGCATGACCGAGTCCAGAAAGCGGGAGCGAAAATCTCCATGCCTGTGACCGACCAGTTCTATGGCATGAAGGAGTTCGCTTTCGAAGACGGGGATGGGTACACCATTACCATCGCCCAAAAAGCGGAATGAGCGGTTTCGGGCGGACGGGCGCCGCCGCCCTCTTTCCACAGACAAAAAGCCCCGCTCTTGCGAGCGGGGCTTTGGTTTGCTTTTTTCGGCTTTGCGCGGACAGGAGTGGCCGCGCTACATGGGCTAGTACATGCCGTCCATGCCGCCACCACCGTGGCCGCCGCCAGCTGGAGCGCTCTTCTTCTCTTCCGGGATCTCCGCCACCAGCGCTTCGGTCGTCAGCATTAACGCCGCGATCGAGCCCGCGTTGGTCAGTGCCGTGCGCACCACCTTCGTCGGATCGAGCACGCCCGCCTTCACCAGATCTTCGTACTCTCCGGTCAATGCGTTATAGCCGTAGTTGTTGTCCTTTGAGTCCGTGATCTTGCCCATCACGATGGCGCCTTCTTCTCCGGCGTTCACCGCGATCTGGCGCAACGGTTCGGTGATAGCGCGCTTCACGATGTTGACACCGATCTGCTCGTCACCTTCCAGCTTCAGCTTGTCGAGAGCTGCCACGCAACGCGCTAGCGCCACGCCACCGCCCGGGACTATGCCTTCTTCGACTGCTGCGCGGGTTGCGTGCATCGCGTCTTCCACGCGCGCCTTCGTTTCCTTCATTTCGGTTTCGGTAGCAGCTCCAACTTTGATCACCGCTACGCCACCGACCAGCTTCGCCAACCGCTCCTGCAGTTTCTCGCGGTCGTAGTCGCTCGTGGTTTTTTCAATCTGGCTGCGAATCTCTTTCACGCGTCCCTGCACATCGCCCGGCTTGCCTTTGCCCTCAACAATCGTGGTGTTGTCTTTGTCGATGGTGACTTTCTTGGCTTGTCCGAGATCGGCCAGGGTGACGTTTTCCAGCTTGATCCCCAGGTCTTCCGTAATGGCCTTGCCGCCGGTCAATGTGGCGATGTCCTGCAACATGGCCTTNNTTCATCGAGCTGATTTTCTTTTCGTGGATCAGGATGTACGCGTTCTCCTGCACCGACTCCATGCGCTCCGGATCGGTAACAAAGTAAGGTGACAGATAGCCGCGATCGAACTGCATGCCTTCGACCACGTCAAGCTGCGTGTCGAGCGTCTTCGACTCTTCGACAGTGATCACGCCATCCTTGCCCACCTTCTTCATCGCTTCCGCAATGATCTTGCCGATGGTCTCGTCATTGTTCGCCGAGATCGTGCCTACCTGGGCAATCATGTCGCCAGTTACCGGCTTACTCAGTTTGTCGAGTTCGCCTTTCTCGCGGTTGCCTTCCCGGTCGAGCTTGCCAGTGATCAGCAGAACCGACTTTTCGATGCCGCGCTTGATCGCCATAGGATTGGCGCCAGCCGCGACCGTCTTTACGCCTTCGCGATAGATTGCCTGGGCCAGAACGGTAGCCGTAGTGGTGCCATCGCCGGCAACGTCCGAGGTCTTCGAAGCAACTTCACGGACCATTTGCGCGCCCATGTTCTCGAGGCCGTCTTGCAACTCGATTTCCTTCGCGACGGTGACGCCGTCCTTGGTGANNAGAGTAACCTTCACAGCATCAGCCAGCAGGTTGACGCCGCGGAGAATCGCCTGTCGCGACTCTTCTCCGTGAACAATTTGTTTTGCCATAACTTGTTTGCTCCTTAAAGAATGTATGCAGGCGAATCGCCCGCGAATTGAAAATCAGGTCTATTAGGTGTCAGGCCTCGGCGTTTCAATGGATAGCTGAGATCTGACGACGGACAGCTACCGGCGCGATCCGGCGGTCTCTTTTTTTGCCGCGCCCGTGAGGACGCCCAGTACTTCTTCTTCGCGCATGATGATGAAGTCCTCACCATCGATTTTGATCTCGGTGCCCGAATACTTGCCAAACAGAATGCGGTCGCCTTCTTTCACATCGAGCGGTCGAACCTTGCCTTCTTCGCTGATCTTGCCTTTGCCGGCGGAGATGACTTCTCCCTCCTGTGGCTTGTCTTTCGCGGAATCGGGAATAATGATCCCCCCGCGCGTCGTATCGGCTTCTTCTACCCGGCGGACCAGGATTCGGTCATGCAGGGGAGTAAATTTGGTGGCCATAGTTGCGTACTCCTTTCAAGAGTGGTTTTAAGTAGGTTGAACCGAACTCGGAATCGTCCGAGAATCGAGGACTGTTAGCACTTGAGGCTCACGAGTGCTAATTATAGGAATGTGAGTGGGTAATTGTCAAGCGTTTCTTGTTTAATTATAGTAAGTCTTCTCTTATCAATAACGTATGGATGTACCCCTGAGAGCCACGTTGCACCCATGCTAACCAACCTGCGCGAGCCAACTAGCGAGGCCGCCACACTCCTCCGGTACCAAATCTGTATAAGCGCTCTTAAACGACCGTAACTCATCGATCCTGAAATACTTTAAAAGCAAGTCCTTTACATTCAAAGACCTGGCCGGATTTTCTTCCCAACCCCCATGATTCCGTCGGCTATACTAATGGGTTATTACCCCGAGAGTAAACATAGAGATTCCGCGCTCGAGAGCATCCAATTCTGGAACTGGAACTGGAACTGGAACTNNGAACTGAGAAACGAGAACCTCCCCCGCCAGTGTCGCCCAACCGTCGGCAGAGTTGACAGCCCACCGGCCAGTCTCAGCCGCCGCGAACAGCGCGAGCCCTGCAAATATTGCATTTCAGGCCCTAATTGGACTTGGGCAACGTGGCAGTCGGAGTGCAATGCGTTGATATTTCCATCCACACGGGGCGGTCTGGCCAGCCACGACTTTAGAACATTTTCTGTTTTCAATCGTTGCTCGCCATCCGGCGCCGGAGTGTTTTTGCGAGGAGACGGAGGAGCGCCATGAGCAGGTCCGGCTTACACTGCGTTGAAAGCTGTCTTAGTTGTCATTTGCGTTCCCGCGGTTTTTTCTGCAACCTTTCGCCAGAGTCGATCGAGGATTTCAACCGGATTAAACATGCTGCGGTTTTTCCTGAACACGCCGTGGTTCTGGTCGAGGGACAAAGCCCCTGGGGAATTTTTGTTCTGTGCCAGGGACGCGCCAAGCTCTCCACCACGTCGCGCGATGGCAAAACGTTGATCGTGCGCATCGCCGAACCCGGGGAAGTTCTCGGATTGCACGCCGTGATTACCGGCGGCCCCTATGAGTTGACGGTCGAAACCATGCAACCCTGCCAACTGAATTTCGTGGGCCGCGAAGACATGCTCCGTTTTCTCAACGAGCACGCCGACGCCGCCCTCCATGCCACCCAGCATCTGGCCCGGGACTGTTCCGATTCCTATGGCGTGGTGCGCACCATTGGTTTGTCGCATTCGGTTTCGGAGAGGTTCGCCAGATTTTTGCTCGAAACGGCCGAAGATGGCGAGGTCAGCAACGGAACCGTGCGCGTCCGGCTGGCCATGACTCATGAAGAGATCTCGCAACTGGTCGGCACCAGCCGTGAAACCATCACCCGCCTGCTCTCCGAGTTTCGCAGAAATTCGATGGCGGAACTGAAAGGTTCGACCCTGATCATCCACAACCACCCCGCGCTGAAGAGCCTGGTTGGCGCTTGAACCTCGTGGCGGCACGGACGTCGGTTTGGACCGGTTTATCTCGCCCGCTTAGCCTTGACAATAACCGACGTAATATCGTCGTCCTGGAGATCGCCTTGCACGAACGCCCGGGTGGCATGGTAGAGACCATCCGCGATATTCGAGGCGGAATCATTGCGCAGGGCGCGAACCTGGTCATGCACACGCTGGGCGCCGAATTGGTGGCCAGTTGGCGTGGTTGACTCCGTGACTCCGTCGGTCAGGAACACCGCGATCTCTCCTGGATCGAGCCGAATTGCCTCCTGGAGCGAAAACTTGCTGGCGGAAAACAAGCCGAGCGGCGGCCCGGTGCTCTCCAGCGTGCACTTTACCTCGCCCGACTCCAGGAAGACCATTCCGGGAACGTGGCCGGCGCTGGCGTAGGAGAGCGTCCTGGGAATGGAATGCAATCGAGCCAGGAACAGCGTGACGAAATCGCCATGGTCGAGGTCCTTCAGCAGCATCTGGTTGATTTGAGCCAGCATTTCATCCAGTTCCAACTGCATCGCGGCAAAGCTGCGCACATACGCCCGAGTGAGTGCCATGACCAGGGCGGAACTGAAGCCGTGCCCTTTGGCGTCTGCCACCGCGATCAGCAGAGAGCCGTCGGACATGGTGATGAAGTCGAAGTAGTCACCCCCAGTTTCGTCGGCGGGATGCGCTGATGCGCCAATATCAAAGCCCGATACCTCAGGCGGGCCCGCATAGAGACGTTGCTGCACATCGTGAGCCAGGTGCAATTGAAATTCCTGCTCCTGCTTTTTCCGCAGATCGGTGATGTCCTGCGACACCGAGACAAAGTGGGTCAGCTGTCCGGAATCATCGCGCATCGAGGTGATGGTCTGTTGTGCCCAGTAGAGTTCGCCCGTCTTCTTACGATTGATGACCATTCCTTTGAAGGGGAGCCCTTGGGCGAACCGCGTCCACATCTGCCGGTAGAACTCCGCATCGTGCAGACCCGATTTCAGGATTCTCGGGGTCTTGCCCAGGGCTTCATCCCGCCCGTAGCCGGAAGTCGCCTCGAAGGCTGGATTTACATACTCGATGACGCCCTGTGGATCGGTGAGTATCACGCTGTCGCCGGTTTGCTCCACGACCCGGGAAAGCAGCGTGAACGTTGGCTGTGCCTCACGGCACCTGCTCTCCGTGACTGCCTGCGAGGCGCCGGATCGCGCCCCCGCTTGAGATCTGCACTCCATCGCTGCTCCCATGCTCACCGCTTTCGTTTTACTTTGTAGTCGCGACACTTATGAAAAGGGGGGCGATCTGTGGCTGAAGATATTTAGAGTCTCCAAGGCTAGAGAACGTGCTTACGGGCCGACAAGATTACCAAAGGCGGGAAGGCATAACCAACCTGGGCAGCAAGCCTGTTGGACCTTCGCCCAGGGTGCATTGGTTCGAAGCATGGATAGTGTCTTAAGGTTCACGTTCGCCAGCGATCTTCCAGACGTTCACAAAACAGAGCCTAACCCCGGAGAAACGGAATCACCGGGAAAAAGGAGTTCATGGCTCTTCTTTATGAATAGTGCGACTCGCGGCGAGCCCGTGAACGTTACGACAGCAGTCCTGCTGCCGGCCATGAATTCGGAACGTTTGCGTGAATCGTATCCAGCAGTTCACGGTTGTCCGCAGGCTTCTGGAAGAAAGCCGTCGCCCCCATTTCAAACGCTTTTTTCTCGTTGAATTGGGGATCGCGGGCGGTCAGCACAATCACCGGGATGTTCGCCAGGGTATCGGTATCCTGCAGTCGTTTTAGAACCGCAAAACCGTCCCCCGCCGGCAGACCAAGGTCGAGAATTATAAGATCCGGTTGCTCCTTCTGCGACATCGCAATCGCAGAATAGCCATCCGAGGCTTGCACCGTGTCGTAGTGGTTGGCACGCAGACGTACTTTCAGGGACCGTCTCAGGTCAGGGTCATCGTCGACGATCAGAATTTTCGGTCGGTCCATGCGAATCCTCCATTAGTGCGATCAAATTGGCCGGTCAAGTGCGGCACGAGTTCATGGTTTCGCCGCTGAGCCGCAACTGGCGTTTGCTTGCCGCAATATCTCACTTCTTCACTGTAGTCCCTCTGCTAATTCGGTTTTCGGGCATTAGGTGTGCGACCTTTGAGTTGGAAACTGGCCCACATCTTGCTCGCTCGTTATCCCCCGCACCACGCCTCAGGCTTAAGACCTCAGGATCTTCCGCAGAACCTCATAATCCCACCCGGGGAGGGAGGGGGGGAGGGGGCACTGTACTAGTCGGTTATTATATGATAAGTAAAGAGTCCTGCGCGCGAGCGCGGGATCACCCGGTGCGATCCGGAGCCTATCTGGGCCATGGCTGGACCGCTCGAATCCGGCGCACGGGCGGACGGCCGATGACGCATGTTTCGCGCGCAAACTCCCGCAATTCGAGCGTTCCAGAACCATACGAGG
>PMBA01000162.1 GCA_003152795.1 Acidobacteriaceae bacterium
TGCATCCAGCCCATGTCCCACTTCAATCCAAAGCCAAGACCGCCGAGGTGGGTGGGCCGCGAAACCATGGGGTAGGACGTCGACTCTTCGGCGTAGGTTTGAATGTCGGGGTGCTCTTTGTAGGCTTCGAGGTTGAACTGGCGCAGAAAGTCGATGGCTTCCAGGTTCTCGCGCCCGCCGTACTTGTTGGGAATCCACTCGCCCTGCTTGCGCGAGTAGTCGAGATAGAGCATGGAAGCGACCGCATCCACGCGCAGTCCGTCGATGTGATACTTGTCCAGCCAGAACATGGCGCTCGACATCAGGAAGCTGCGCACCTCGGTGCGGCCGTAGTTGAAGATGAACGTCTTCCAATCGGGATGGAAGCCCTGGCGTGAGTCGGAATGCTCGAACAGGTGGGTGCCGTCGAAGAAGGCGAGGCCGTGTCCGTCGGAAGGGAAGTGCGACGGTACCCAATCGAGAATGATCGCGATGCCGTGCTGATGCAGGTAGTCGACCAGGTACATGAAATCCTGCGGCGTGCCGTAGCGCGCGGTGGGAGAGAAGTAGCCGGTCGTCTGATATCCCCAGGAACCGTAAAAGGGGTGCTCCATGATGGGGAGCAACTCGATGTGTGTGAATCCGAGCTTCGTGACATAGTCGGCCAGGCGGGGTGCGATCTCGCGATAGGTGAGCGAACGGTTGTCCTCTTCGGGGATGCGCATCCAGGAGCCGAGGTGAACCTCGTAGATCGAAATCGGCGCGTGCAGCGAGTTCAGGGCGGCCCGTGTATCCAGGAAGGCGGCGTCGTTCCAGCTGTAATCAAGATCCCACACCACCGAAGCCGTGCGCGGCGGTTTCTCTCCGAAAAGGCCAACCGGGTCGGTTTTTTCAATCTGGTAGCCGAGTTGGGTCGAGTCGATATGAAACTTGTATAGCGTGCCCCGGCCGATGCCGGGGATAAACCCTTCCCAGATTCCCGACGATCCGCGCGGCTGAAGCTGGTGGGATTGCGGGTTCCATCCGTTGAAGTCGCCGATCACCGACACGTGGCGGGCGTTCGGCGCCCAAACGCTGAAGACCGTGCCCCGGGTTCCCTTGGATTCCACAAGATGCGCACCCATCTTGTTGTAAATGCGATAGTGGTTGCCTTCGTTGAACAGGTAGAAATCTTCGGGGGTCAGCAGGGAAACGTCGTAGCGGACCGGGGATAGTGCCTGAACTGGAGGTGTCGGCGTCATGGTTTCGCTTCCGGTCTAGTGTAGTCCAATTTCGTCGTTAGTCGTTGGTCGTTGGCAGTTCGAATCCGGAGAAGTTGGAGTGAAGTCGCAGCGTCCATGGGTTGCCAACAAGCGGCGAACGACTAACGACTAGCGACGTTTTTCGCGCTTTTCCCGCGCCCAGCCCGGTTTCACGCTCTGGCGCGCGCGTCCCAGCGCCAGCGCATCCGCCGGCACGTCTTCCGTGATGCAACTCGCGGCCGCAACGTAGGCGCCGCGGCCAATCTTCACCGGTGCCACCAGCGTCGAGTCGCTGCCCACGAACACGCCATCTTCGATGATCGTGGTGTGCTTGTTCACGCCGTCGTAGTTGCAGGTGATGGTGCCCGCCCCGATGTTCACTCCTTCACCGATTTCCGCATCTCCCAGATAGCTGAGGTGGTTGGCCTTCGATCCCTTGCCCAGCTTGATCTTCTTGGTCTCGACGAAGTTCCCAACATGGGCGCCCTCGCCAACGTCGCTTCCGGGGCGCAGATGAGAGTACGGACCCAGGACAGCGCCGGCAGCCACGCGCGAGTCTTCCATGATTGTCCCCGGCCGCACCGTGACCCGGTCGCCGATGACCGAATCCGTAATCACGCTATACGAGCGGATGCGGCAATCCTGGCCAATCTTCGTATGACCCAGCAACTGCACAAAGGGCTCAATCACGGTGTCGGCGCCAACTTCCACGTCGCTGTCAATCACGCAGGTGTACGGATAAAAAATCGTCACCCCCTGCTCCAGCAACTGCCGGCACTTGGCCAGCCGCACACGCGCATCCAGCATCATCATCTCGGCGCGTGTGTTGCTCCCCAGCACTTCGCCCGCATCCGGCGTCTTGATCGCCACTACCTTCTTGCGCGCCCGATGAAACAGCTCGGCCATATCGGTGAGGTAGTACTCGCCGTGCGCGTTGGCAGTCGAAAGACCGTCGATATGTTCGTATAACGCGGGCGCGGCGAAGGCATAAAATCCGGAGTTGATCTCACGGATTTTCTTCTGCTGCGCGGTCGCGGATTTTTCCTCGACAATGGCTTGCACCTCGACCCGCCCGCCTTTACGAATCACTCGCCCATATCCATAAGGGTTATCGAGATCGGCGCTGAGCAAAGTCATGGCCGCTTTCTGAGCCGTGTGGAAGTGGCTGAGCCGGCGAATGGTCTCGGCGGTAATCAGAGGAGCGTCGCCGGAAAGCACGATGACCTGGTCATACGGCAACAGCGCCTTGCGCGCCACCATGAGGGCGTGTCCGGTGCCGCGCTGTTCGGCTTGCAGCACGAAGTTGACGCCCGTGGCGGCAACCGCCTCGCGCACGCGCTCCGCCTCATGGCCGATGATCACGAAGATGTCGCGTGCGGGCACGACTTTCTTTGCGGTGGCAATCACATTTGCCAGAATCGGCTTGCCCCCGATTTCATGCAGAACTTTGGGATGCTTCGATTTGAGCCGCGTGCCTTTGCCCGCCGCCATAATGACGACCGCAATGGCCGTGCGCGCTGGGTGCGGAGTGGATCGGGAAGATTTCGATTCGCGCTTCGATGCCTTTGCCATGCTTACTCAATATATCCGATCCCGCCGATGGAGAGGCCGGCCTGCGTTCCCGGCGGTTGAGCAGCCGGACGGGCGGGCGCCCGTCACTCCACCATTCAACGATCCCATCGTCAATTGCGAACCGTTTGCCGATCCGGTGCCTGCGCCATCAGCGCCATTAGGTCGTGCGCCACGCGTTCGGTAGCGTGCCGGGCCACCGTGCCCTCATCCAGATAATCGCCCAGCACGGGACAGACGCCGATCGCCTCGATGGCTTCCAGATCCACCACGATCTGCGAAGCTCCTTCCAGCGCATACTTGGCCTTCAATTCCGACGACGCGGTCTTTCGATTGATCAGGGCATAGTCGAACAACTGCACCCCAGCATGGTCGTTCAGTGCGCGGATATGGTCGGCTGCGCTTAAACTAAGACTTTCGTTTGCCTGGGTCATCAGATTGCAAACAAATACCTTGATAGCATGCGACTCCAGGATTGCCTGGGAGATCCCGTGTACCAGCAAATTAGGCGTAAGGCTGGTGAACAAGGACCCGGGACCGATCGTGATGAGGTCCGCGCCCGCGATCGCCTCCAGCGTCTGGGGAAGGGGTTGAACGTCGGGCGGCACGAGGCACAGTTCCTGAATCTTGCCCTTGCTCGCCGTAATCCGGGTCTCGCCGCGCACCCGCGTCCCGTCTTCCAGTACCGCTTCCAGTTCCACGCTCGAGGTGGTGGCGGGATAGATGTGGCCGCGCGTGAGCAGAATTTCGGAAGAAAGCCGGACCGCCTCGGCGAAGTCTCCGGTGATCGAAGTCAGCGCCGCCAGAAAGAGATTCCCGAAGCTGTGGCCTTCCAGTCCCGAGCCCTTCTGGAAGCGGTGTTGAAACAGTCGAGAGAGTAGGGCTTCGTCTTCGGAGAGGGCAACGATGCAATTGCGCACATCGCCGGGCGCCAGCATGTTGAATTCCTTGCGCAGTCGGCCGCTCGATCCGCCGTCGTCGCTGACCGTCACCACGCCACACAATTCACGAATGATGGGTTGACCGGGGGCGGCGAGCGCGGGCGAAACCACGTATCGTTTGAGCCCCTTCAGCAGCGTGGAGAGGCCGGTGCCCCCGCCAATAGCCACCACGCGCAGTTCGGGGCCGGACTTGCCGGTTTCGGATGTGTTTGTGCCCAACTGGGGAAGCATAC
>PMBA01000236.1:0-10929 GCA_003152795.1 Acidobacteriaceae bacterium
GTTTGTCTAAGAATCTCAAAAACATTGTGTCAAAAACACGTGTCATCCTGAGCGCAGCGAAGGACCTATGCATTTTGCTTGCACCACCAATCCTTCGCTTCGCCGAAAACTCTACGCTTCGAACCTATGCCGCGTATTTCCGGGACACGACACTAGAAGACTGCCGAAAAGTTCCGGTTTCGTATCGGGGTAGCGCTTCAGCGATAGCGCAAGTCCTTCAAAATCGGACTCCCCTTTAGGGGCTGAGGCGGCGAAGTCCACTTTTTCCCGCAACCTCCCAAAGTCGCGCCCTCTGCCTTGCCGATACTCGGGTTCCAGAAGCGTCAAGGCTGTGGAAATCATGGCGGAACATAAGGCGCGAGTTCGTGGCATAATCGCCGCATCATGGAAACCTCGAGTCTCGATTTTGTGTATCTGGAGAGCGATCCACGAACCCTGCAGCCATCCGCCTGCATTTACCTGAAAACCGGCGCTAGGGACGATTACGCCGGGATCAAGGCGGGAAAGTTGCTCAGCTCTCCCTGCCGGAGCTTGATCGAACTGGATGCCGAAATCAGAAGGCTGCACGCGGAATTGGAAGAAATTCGCGCCCGGGCCAAGAAGAAATTTTACCGGGCGCATGCGATGGCAGCGGGCGCGTAGCAGCCCGAGTGGAGCATTGACATGTATGTCCATCTACAAACTGTCATTGACTGCTCTTGACACAACCCATCCCGCCAATTTCAAATCTTCTCCGTTACTCCTGATCAAATTGGTGCGCTGTTTTCCCGCGACCGGGACGCGAGGGCCTCGTGGCGATTTTTCGCGCGGGGAAACTGAACGTTTTTGTGTGAACTGGGTCACAGACTGGGCGGATGAATGCGGTTAGCATGTCCAGAAGAAAGAAAGTTTAAGCTCTTGCAAGATTCGCTTACCCAACGCCGAATATTCCGTTTTAACAATTACTTCCTTATTCACTGAGGAGCAACTGCCATGGCTGAGAAAGCTGAAGTCCGTCACACGCTGAGCGAGCAGCAGGCGCGCCAGCTCGCGAATGTCACCAAAACCGTCCCCATGATGGAGACGATCACGCCGCGCTGGCTGGTGACATTTCTATCGTGGGTACCGGTCGAGGCCGGCACCTACCGCGTCAACAAGGTGAAGCCCACCCATCCCGGAACCCGGACCATCGAGTGCAGTCCCGACGAAGAGATCGATCTTCCCGAGATCTACGTGGACTACGAAGAAAAGCCGCGCGAGTACACGCTGAACGCGGTTACCACCGTGCTCGACGTGCAGACCCGCATTTCCGACCTCTACCGCAGCCCGCACGACCAGATTCGCGAACAGCTCCGCCTGATGATCGAAAAGGTGAAAGAGCGTCAGGAAAACGAACTCGTCAACAATGCCGAGTACGGCTTGATCAATAACGTTGTCTCTGACTTCCGCGTCAAAACCAGAAAGGGAGCGCCCACGCCCGACGACCTGGACGAACTTATCTCCAGGGTCTGGAAAGAGCCGGGCTTCTTCCTGGCGCATCCGCGCGCCATCGCGGCGTTTGGCCGCGAGTGCACGCGTCGCGGCGTTCCGCCCCCAACCGTGAACCTTTATGGCTCACAGTTCTTGACCTGGCGGGGTCTGCCGCTGGTTCCCTGCGACAAGCTGGCGGTCAAGGCAGAGAAGACCAATATTCTCCTGCTGCGCACCGGGGAGAAAAAGCAGGGCGTGATTGGACTGTTCCAGCCCGGCCTGCCGGGAGAAGTGACGCCCAGCCTGTCGGTTCGCTTCATGGGCATCAATCATAAGGCGATCGCTTCCTACCTGATTTCGCTCTATTGCTCGATTGCGGTGCTCACGGAAGACGCAATCGGTGTGTTGGAGGGCGTCAATGTCGATCAATACCACGAGTACAAGTGATCGCATCGCGACCGGCTCGCCGACATTGTCTTCCGCGCCAGAAGCCGTACAGCAAGGTCCGCAGAAGTATGAAGGCATGCCGGCCGTGATGGCCGCACTACCCGATCCGGCAGTGATTGCGAAGCTCGCGAACGAGTTTTTCGCAGCGCTGCCGGGTGCGACGACGCCTGTCCCGGTGTCGCCGGCTTCGCCCAGCGACGTTGATTTACGCGGGATTTCGGGAGCGGCGCCGCAAGGGGCGGTTCCGGATTACCCACGCGAAACATTCTCGGCGCCCGCCGCGCCCAATCAGCGCTCCATTCCAGGGGGTCCGCAACTGCCCTCGTCACCGCCCACCGGCACGTTGAATGAGGCCGATTTCCGCGCCATTGCCGCTTCGCTGGCGGGCGCAACGCCGTTTGCGCCCCAGGCTTCTGTCGCAACTCCTCCTCCCTCGGTGCAGAATTCTTCGCCGTCTTCCGTGGACGGAGGGCAGGGTGGTCCCTGGGCAGCCGCCCCGCAGATTCCTCCAGCGGCCGAGATGTATTCCTTTCCCGGTGTCCCAGCCGTGCCTGTTTCATCGCCGACCGCTCCGCCGGGCGGCTCGGAACTGGCGGCAGCTCCGGCCTTGCCCGCGCCGGCAGGCGATTCTGGCGGTGCAAATAGAGCGGACCCATGGGCCGTAGCCCCCCACTTCGCCGGGCTAAACGATGTATTCTCGTTCCCGCGCATCCCCGGCGTTTCGGTTCCCGCCGTTCCGGCAACGGATACCTCGCAGCCGAGCTTACCCGCGACGCAGCCAGTTCTTGGTACGATTCCCGCGGCAACGTCGGCTGCGCCCAATGCCGCGACCAGGACAGGCTTGCCGGACTCCTTGCCCGCTGTCCCTGAGTCTGTTCCGTCATTCGCGATTCCGGAAGCGACTGCCGATTCGGCTGATGCGGAAAAAGCTGTTTACCCGGGTGCTGCGACCAGGTTTCCATCGGGCAGCGAGCTGTTTTCTTTTCCGGGAGTGCCGGGAGCGCAATCGCCTCCTGGAGTTCCACTTCCGCCTTCGTCAATTCCGACAGAACCCACAACTGAGGTCGACCTTGGCGCCCTGCCGACCTCGCTCGCGGGCGCGTCGACAAATACTTCGCGAGTACCCGGTTTCCGACCACCGGCGGTTCCGGGCGCGACCGGCGAGAATGGCAATCAGGAAACGAGAGGGCCGCAGACGGCTTCTCTGCCACCCGGCATTGAGTCGGGCGAGTTTCGTCCAGATCTGGAGCCGGCGGAACTTGGAGTCGCCAAGCGTCCACTCGATCCGCGGTTGATCCGCCAGGATTTCCCCATCCTCCAGGAGCGGGTCAACGGAAGGCAGTTGGTCTGGCTCGATAACGCCGCCACCACCCAGAAGCCGAACGCGGTCATCGATCGGCTATCGTATTTTTACCGGCACGAGAATTCCAACGTCCACCGCGCGGCCCACACGCTGGCGGCGCGCGCCACCGATGCCTATGAGAGCGCCCGCGAGAAGACCCGACGCTTCCTGAACGCTTCTTCGACCCGCGAGATCGTGTTTGTGCGCGGCACCACCGAGGGTATCAACCTGGTCGCCCAGGCGTGGGGACGCCGCAACGTGCAGCAGGACGACGAGGTGCTGATCACCTGGCTGGAGCACCACGCCAACATCGTCCCCTGGCAGCAACTGTGTTCGGAAAAGGGTGCCCGGCTGCGGGTAGCTCCGGTGAACGATCGCGGCGAAGTGATCCTGGAAGATTTTGAAAAATTGCTGAGCCCGCGCACCCGCATTGTGTCGTTCAGCCACGTTTCCAACGCTCTCGGAACCATCACACCTGCGCGCGAGATGGTGGAGATGGCGCACCGTTACGGCGCGCGCGTGCTGGTCGATGGCGCGCAAGCTGTCTCCCACATGCGCACGGACGTACAGGCGCTGGACTGTGACTTCTACGTATTCTCAGGACACAAGGTCTTCGGTCCCACCGGCATTGGCGCGGTCTACGGAAAGCTTGATCTGCTCGACAGTATGCCTCCGTGGCAAGGCGGCGGCAACATGATCGTGGACGTCACCTTCGAAAAAACCACCTACCACGCAGCACCGGCGCGCTTTGAGGCGGGCACCGGCAACATCGCCGATGCCGTCGGGCTGGGCGCGGCGCTCGACTATGTTGAACAGGTCGGAATGGAAAGCATCGCCGCCTACGAGCATGAACTGCTGAATTATGCGACCGCTGGACTGCTTACTGTTCCCGGGTTGCGGCTGATCGGAACCGCGCGCGAAAAGGCTGGGGTCATGTCTTTTGTTCTCGACGACGTTCGCACCGAGGACGTGGGCGCCGCGCTGAGTCAGGAAGGAATCGCGGTGCGTTCCGGCCACCACTGCGCCCAGCCGATTCTGCGCCGCATGGGAGTCGAGGCCACGGTCCGCCCGTCACTCGCGTTCTACAACACCTGCGAAGAGATCGACGCACTGGTTGCGGCGCTGCTGCGCCTGCAGGCGGGACGCGGCCATCGCGACCTTTAGCGTTGCGACCGAATACAGCGAAGCTGCGGAGCCGCATGTCCCGCCCGCCCGCCATACTCGTGGACGGGCGAAGCGCCCGTTACTCCACCGTTGAATCATCAGCCAGTTGCCGTTCAGCTACACCTTCGCAGGCTGCACTCGCCAGTTCATCTTCTTCCAGTCAATTCTTTTCCAGTCGATCCTCGTGCGGACCAGCGAAAGGATCAGCATGAATAGAAAAATTTCCACCAACCCTCGCGAAGCGGTGGCAATGGTCTGGGCCCGTTTGGGAAGCAGGGAATAGCGCCCGTACACGAACTCTATGTGGACCCAGTACACGAGTAAGGAGGTCTGGCCCAGTTGAACGAGTGGGCTGAAGCCGCGAGTTGCCAGTCCCCAGCGACACCATGCGTAACTGAGAAATGCGATGACTAACAAGAGACCTGCACGCATCATCAGGAAGTTAGGACTGGTGTGCCAGTAGTCGTAAGTGGCGTAAAGGTGGAACGAAGAGTGGTCGAGCTGGCGCGCCGCGAGAATTGCAATGGCTCCGGCGGCGGCGAAGAGCGCCAGCGTTTTGGCGGATTGGGCGCGGGCGCGCTCGCTAAATAGGATGAACCCGGCGGCCAAACCGGCGAAGGCAAACGCGGCCCATGGAAAGATCGAGAAGAGCCATGATTGAGGCGCGCCGAGGTTGTGGCATCCGTCGATGTAGGACTCGAGCGGCCAGGGCAGCCATGTGGGTCGCCAGGTGGTGTACAGGGGCGGAGTCAGCAGGGCGATCAAGGCAGCGGCCGCAATGGCGGCGACTGCTAACAGATTCGTCGGCAGTGCTACCTGGCTCGTAAGTTGTATGCCATGGCGGCGCTTCGCGATACTTAGAGTCATCCCACAGAGCAGCGCCATCATGATCATCGAGAGGCCGATGATATTCAGGACGTCCACGCGCAATAAGTCCGACCAGGGAGCCCACCCCCATGCGATCAGATACTCTTGCAGGCGGAAGAGGAGTCCGAAGGCAAAGATTTCGGCGCCGTGACGGGCCATGGTGCCGGTGATTTCGGCGGGACCCAGGCCCTTGCGGATGAGCTTGCCGGTCACCAGGGCGAAGGAAACTCCGGCTAGAAAAAGAAAGAGGGGCGCGGGCAGCGTGCCCAGGAGTTGCGATCCTTTGAGGAAGTTCGTGTTGCGCGCATCGCCGCCCAGCCAGGCATCGTAACAGTGCGTCTGAAACATCAGGATGCAGGCCAAGCCGCGCATCCAGTCGATCCACGCGAGACGGGAAGTCGTTGGCGCCACGACCGCGGTTGATTCTTGCGCTGGTGGTTTCATCGCCGTTGCTATTATTTCATTCCCTCCAGTATGGAACCAACGATGCCGCCGACCACTCCTCCCTTGGCTGCATCGCCGGAGGGCCTCGGCATATATTCCATGAGCTTGTGAGCTAGTTTCGAGATCGGCAGCGTCTGCAGCCAGATGCGGCCGGGTCCGGTGAGCGCGGCCAGAAAAAGTCCATCGCCACCGAAAATTATGTTCTTGATTCCGGGAACGGTCGTGATCTGAAACGAAACGCCGGACTGGAAAGCGCCGACGTGGCCGGGATGGACGCGCAAAGTCTCGCCGGGCTGAAGGTCTTTGACCACAAGTTCGCCCGAGAGTTCCAGCCATGCGGTGCCCATTCCACTAAGGCGCTGAAGCAGGAAGCCGTCGCCGCCGAAAATTCCCGCGCCCAGCGATTGCTGGAATCCGACGCCCACTTGAATTTGCGGTGTTGCACACAAAAAGCCGTGACGGTGAATCATGTACTCATGGCCAGGGCTGACTTCGACGGGCACGATGTGTCCGGGAAGTTTGGTCGCGAAGGCCAACTCGCCGCGCGCGCCAGCGGCGCGGTATTCAGTCATGAAGAGAGTTCCGCCGCCGGCCACGCGCTTGATGGCGCCGAAAATTCCACCGCCTCCGCCTAGTTGCGTGTGCGTGGTCATCTGGATCGCGCTGGTCATCCAGGAAAGTTCGCCCGCCTCGGAGATAACGGACTCGTTCGGTTCGAGCACGAATTCAAGAACAGGCATGGTCGTGCCCACGATGCTGCTTTGCATGGCGGCCTCCTTGCGGCCTGGGGTAAACAGAGATCTGAAACTCGTTACTTTACCATGCGCTCGTTCGATTGCTCTGCGGGCGGGGTTTTTTCACTTGGCGATCCAGTCAGAGTAGAGCGAGGGGCGAGGGGCGCCCGTCTCTCCATCGGGCACTTATTTCTTGTTCAGGGCTCTAATCTGCCTGACTAGCGTATCGATTTCTTGCGGCGTCAATTTTCCCGCGTACTTGGGCATGTGGCCTTTGCCGTTGTTGATGATGTTGGCCAGTTCGTCGGCGGAAGCGGCCGCGACTTGCTCGGAGATGAGCGCCGGTCCGCCGAAGTGACGGCCCTCAGCGGTCTTGCCGTGGCATTTCGCGCAGTTCTTCTCGAATACTGGGTTCGCGGTCAGCGTGGTGTCAGACGGCGGGGTTTGGGCAAAGACTCCAGTCAGTGCGAAGAACAAGGAACAAGTGGCGATACTGAGTTGGGATGCTTTCACGTTTGGACCTCGTCGAGAGATTGGGGTAAAGACTTTGGATGCGCCCCAAGGGTTCCGGGGTGTCTCGAGTGTTTTGTGTTCGGTTCGTCGCGGACATGTTACTACGTGCTGGTTGGCGAACGTGCTAGCATTTTTGAAGGAAGGACTCCACCGTGAATCGCTGGTTTGGTATCGGGGCCGTTGCTTTGAGTCTGCTGGTCGCCAGTTGTTTCCCGCGGCTCGCCTTCGCCAAGGATGAACCCAAGTGGATCGAAGTGCATTCCGCGCATTTCTCCGTGCTCACGGATGCGGGCGACAAGCGCGGGCGGGAAGTGGCATTGCGCATGGAGCAGATGCGGACGGTGTTTGGACTCCTGCTCCTAAGAGACAAGTTGAAAATGCCGGTCCCGATCACCGTCATCGCCCTCAAAAGCGACAAGCAGTATGGCATGGTAGCGCCGGCAAAACAGGCCATGGCGGCTGGCTTCTATGTGCCGGGGCCAGATCGCGTTTATATCGTCCTGAATCTTTTTGAAGCCGAACCGTGGCGATCGGTGGCGCATCCGCTGGCGCATTATCTCTTGAATTACAACTACCCACCGGCCCAGGGCTGGTTTGACGAAGGCCTGGCAGAATATTTTGGATCGATACAAATCGGCAAGCAAGTGGAGATCGGCGGCGATCCGGAACTGGCGCCGGAATGGCATGAGGACGCGTTCGATGAAATACGGCGGGATCCGAAGACGCCGCAGTCGCTGACGCAGCTGGCGAGTTCGCCGGTCTGGCTGTCGATGGTGGACCTGTTCACGATGAAGCACGACGGATCGGGAACGCGCGAGGGGACGCACAGCACTCTTTACTACGCGCAGTCATGGATGGTGGTCCACTATCTTATCAACAAGAACAAGATGCCCGAGGCCGGTACTTACTTCGACCTGGTGCTGAATCAGAAAGTGCCGGTGGAGAAGGCGATGGTGCAGGCGTTTGATATGTCGCCGGCGCAGATGGAAGATGCGGTGAAGACCTACTTCAAAACGCTCAGCGGGCTGGGCATTGCGCTCGATCAGGCGAAGAAGCCAATTGTCGATCCGATGGACATTCAGCANNCGATTTGCAACAGTTGACCGCGGATCCGAAGGACAATGAGGCGGCGCATCGCGGACTGGCGCGGGATGACTTGCGCCAGAAGAAGTTTGAAGCGGCCGCCGACGAACTGGAGAAGGCGAACGAGTTGAATTTGCGGGACCCGTGGATCTGGTATTACCGGTCGGCGTTGAAGTATGAAAAGGCGCAGGCGACGCGGCAGCAGATGCAGGAACTGGCGAACATGATGCAGGATTTGCGGGCGGTTGCCGAGTGGTATCCCGAGTTAGCCGACGCTTATAACATGCTGGGAATGGCGCGGGTCGAGGGCGGTGGCATCAATTCGGCGCTGGAGGCCCAACGGCAGGCGATCGCGCTCGCCCCGCGGAATGTTGAGTATCAATTCAACCTGGGACAGATTTATGTTGCGGGGAAGAAATGGGATCTGGCGCGGGAAGTGTTTATGCGCCTGAAGGCTGGACCGGATCGCGCGGCCGCGACCGCGGCGAAGCAGCAACTGGACGATTTGGATACCCTGCAGAAGTACGGAGTGCGTCCGCAGCGAACTGGGGAAAGCGTGGCGCCGGCGGGAGCGGCCAGTACTCCTGCAGCCGGGGCGGGCGCGCCGGCCGCCGCTGCGCATGCCGCGCAGGATCAAGACGAGGATGCGGATGCGGCTCCGAAACCAGCCCCCCCAAAGCCCGGGACCACCGGACCTGTGCGATTTCTGAAAGGTAAGATTGTAGGGAGTGACTGCTCAAATCCTCCCGAGGCGACGGTCACGATCCTGAGCGGCATGACGACTTACAAGCTCCATGCTTCGGATTACAAGTCGCTGCTGGTGATCGGTGAGGATCAGTTTTCCTGCGATTGGAAGAACCGTCTCGTGTCCGTCAACTACCGGGCGGTGGGCAAGCAGGCGGGAGAATTGGTATCGGTGGAAGTGCACTAAGCGCGCTTAGCGTCAAGGCAAATGCGGGGTGAAGCGTGCAATGGTGCCTTTGGGGCCCACGGCCCATCCCTGGGTTGTGGCAAAGCTGACAGCGTTCAGGTTGAGCGTTTCCATGCGTGTCCAGTGAACGCCGGCATCATGGGTGATGTCGGTACCGTTCGGGCCGATAGCTGCAAAATCGTCATGAGAAAGAAATACGACCCCTGAGCGGTAGCCCCCCGGCTGGTCTTCAGCCAGCCGCCAGGTCGCGCCGAAATCCTTGGAATAGATGGCCACTTTGCCAGCGGTCGCCGGTTTCTTGTAATCGCCACCCACCGCTACGATCGAGCGGCCATGGCAAGCCAGACTGAAGATTCCGCTTGAAGGGTTGCCGCTGGCCAGGGGAGTTGCAACCGCGGTCCAGGAGAGTCCCCGATCGGCCGAGTGAAAGACCCTGGTCGAGGGCCCCCCCGTGCCGAAGTAAATGTCCTTGTGGTGGCAGAGTGCGATCGCGGTTCCGCTCGCCGCGAATGCAGGTTCGGTGGGAAGGGCGGCAGGCATTTTGTCGCGCGGCAGTTCCTTCCAATGCTCTCCGTCGCTTGTGCTCAGGACCAGGAATTTGCCATCGACCGGATCGCTTAGCGCGAAACAGTGAGTCTTCGAATCGCAAGCCAGCGAGTCGAGAAAGAACCCCGGGCGTTTGTCGGTGTACTGAAGCGTCCACGACGTGCCGCCGTCTGTGGTTTTGTAGATACGGGACTTCTCACCGTCGCCGCTCGACATCACGTAGGCGGTAGCGGGGCCGAATCCTTCGACGTCGCGAAAGTCGAGATCGGCTCCGCCGTCGACCTTGAGCTGTTTCCAGGACTTTCCTTCGTCGAGCGAGCGCAGTACTGTTCCTTTCGAACCCGCAGCCCACACGACGTACTTTCCGCCGCGGACCTGGCTCACGCTGACCCCGCGCAGGTTCGTGTCCATGCTGCCGTTCTGGACTTGCCACGTGGGAGCGGGATCGGAGAACGCGAGCGCCAGCAGAATGAAGATCGTCATGTGCACGGGAGGATTATAAAACAAGGGGATGGGAAGGAGCAGTTTTGTTGAAACGCCAATCAGGCGCGCCGCGGGCGTCCTCAGCGGCCGGCACCGGGCCCCAGCCGTGTCGCTGGTGGTATGGCGGAAGGCGCACCCTGATACAAGTGGCGCGTAAAAATATGCGAAGATGGAACCCGGGAGAGCAAGCGGATGGAGAACCCACTTAAGCTGAAACGCATTCACCACGTCGAATTCTGGGTTGGCAACGCCCGGCAGGCAGCTTACTTCTACCGCAAAGGGTTCGGTTTTTCGCAGGTTGCTTACAGCGGACTGGAAACCGGCGACCGTCAGCGAGCTTCTTACGCGTTGAGTCAGGGCAAGGCGAACTTCATCCTGACCACGCCCATGACCCCGGACGATTTGGCCGCGGAACACATCCGGAAGCATGGCGATGGGGTGCGCGATATCGCGTTGGAAGTGGAGAACGCGGACGATGCGTTTGAGGAAGCGGTTCACCGGGGAGCGCTGCCCGCCGAGGAACCGCATGACGTAAAGGACGAACACGGCGCGATTCGCCGCGCTGCCGTCCGCACCTATGGCGACACGATCCACTCGCTGATCTCATACAAAGATTACAAAGGCCCGTTTCTGCCTGGCTTCGCGGCTGCGCCGTTAGCGGGCGACGACTGCGGTATTCTGCGCATTGACCACATCGTGGGGAACGTGGAACTCGGCAAAATGCAGTTCTGGGCGGATTACTACACTCGGGTCTTCGGGTTCCATCGTTACATCACGTTCGACGACAAGGATATTTCCACCGAGTACAGCGCCTTGATGAGCATCGTGATGTCGGACGATTCACACTCCGTAAAATTTCCGATTAATGAACCTGCCACGGCGCGCAACAAGAGCCAGATTCAGGAATACATCGAGGCCTATGGAGG
>PMBA01000236.1:10998-11181 GCA_003152795.1 Acidobacteriaceae bacterium
AAATCTCTCGGCATACTGGTGGACCGCGACGAGGAAGGCTATCTGCTGCAGATATTCTCGAAGCCGGTGGAAGATCGGCCAACCGTATTCTTCGAAGTCATCCAGCGCAAGGGCAGCCGCGGATTTGGCAAAGGTAATTTCAAGGCACTGTTTGAATCGATCGAAATGGAGCAGGCGCGACGA
>PMBA01000304.1 GCA_003152795.1 Acidobacteriaceae bacterium
TGCGCGTTGCGCTCGATCAGGTTCGACAGGTTCCAGCGGCCTTCGTTGTTGCGCACCAGATTAATGCTGGGCTCGGTTGCGCTCAACTTGGCAATCTCGATGCGCCCGCGGAGCAGGGAACGGAACCGGATCGCGGCGGAAACTTCCGGCGCGCGAATCATGGGCTCGTCGCTGAATGCGGGATCGTCGTAGATGACCAGTCCCTCCAGATCAAAGCTCGGTCGCGGCAGAAGATGCAGATGTACGTTATCCAGCGCGACCCGGCGGTCCAGAGCTCTTCCGATGGAGCCCGCAATCCGGTTTCGCAACTGGTATACGCCCGGCCGGAAAAGAAACAGGATCAGCAGGAGAGCCGCGGCCGCGGCAACCCCGCGCCACGATCGCAGAAAGTTGGTCCGCGGAAATCTCACCGCACGATCCTGAGCGTGCGCGACCAGCGCGTTTCATCGAAGAAGTGAAGCAGGGTGTGCTTCAGGAAGAACTCCACCCGGTCGCCCATGCCGCGCATCTGCCACTGGTCGGGCGGAGTCACGAATGACCAGTAGATAAACATGGGGCGGCCGATCACGTTCTTTCGCGGAATAAAGCCCCAGTAACGGCTGTCGTAACTCACGTCGCGGTTGTCGCCCATGGCAAAGTAGCTGTCCGGGGGCACGACGATGTCCCCGCCCTGCAGATGCGAAGGCAGGTCCTCCGCCCATTTTTCGTTTCTTACCCCGTACGTTTCCGCAGGTGGCACGGCCGGGAAATCGTCCCGGTAGGGGTTGTAATCGGCCTGTTTGCGTTGGACGTACGGTTCCACGAGTTTCTGGCCGTTGCGGTAGACGGCGCCATCGCGCAAATGGATATGGTCGCCGGGAACACCCATGATCCGTTTCACCACGAACAGGCCCTGTTCTTCCGGCGACAGGAATACCACGATGTCGTCGCGGCGGACATCGCGGTACGGCATCAGCGGCCCCATCCAACGAGTGCGGGGCGCGAACTGCTCCCGGTTCACCAGGACGTGATCTCCGATGAGCAGCGTGTCCTCCATGGAACTGGAGGGTATCTCAAAATTCTGCAGGACAAACGTCATGATGAACAGGACGATCACCAGCAGTTCCGCCAGGGAGGCCAGGAATTCCACCGTGGTCTCGCGGGGTCCTTCGTCCAGAGCGGCTTCTTGTTGTTTGGTTGGCAGGCTCAGTACCCGTTCCAGAAAATTTTCTCAGCGCACGATCCTGAGAGTACGCGACCAGCGCGTTTCGTCAAAGAAGTGAATGACGATATGCGCCACGGCCTCCAGTCGGTCCCCCATGCCGCGCATCTCATACTGGCCCTCCGGAGTCTCAAATGACCAGTAGATGAACATGGGACGGCCGATCAGGTTCTTCCGCGGAATAAAGCCCCAGAACCGGCTATCGTAGCTCACGTCACGGTTATCGCCCATGGCAAAGTAGCTGTCCGGGGGGACGACGATGTCGTCGCCCTCAACATGCGTCGGCAGTTCCTGCGCCCATTTTTCATTTCTTACGCCGTACGTTTCCGAAGGGGGCACGGCGGGAAAATTATCGGTGTAGGGGTTGTGCTCCTCCCGTTTGTGGCGGATGAACGGCTCCACTAGTTTTTCCCCGTTGCGATAGACCACATCGTCGCGCAAGTGGATGTGGTCGCCCGGAACGCCGATGATCCGTTTCACCAGGAACAAGCCCGGCTGCTCGGGCGACATGAACACGGCAATTTCGTCGCGGTGCAGATCGCGGTAGGGCATCAACCGCCCCATCCAATGGGTCGGCGCGGCGAATTGCACGCGGTTCACAAATACGTGGTCGCCGATGAGCAAAGTATCCTCCATCGAACTGGAGGGAATCTCAAACGCCTGCACGACAAAAGTGATGATGAACAGGCCGGTGACCAGCACTCCCGCCAGCGAGGCCAGGAATTCCACCGTCGTCTCCCGTGGCTTTTCGTCCACCGGTTTTTCGCTGGCTATGACTTCTTTCTGTTTCTTAGGCACGTTTGCCTTCCGTTTTGGAGAATTCGCTGCCGCGCATCCGATTAGCGCACCAGCCTGAAAGTACGTTCCCAGCGCGTGATCTGGAACAAATGAGTTACCGCGTAAGCAAGGTGATAAAGTCTATCACCCACGGTCGGCGATCCGGGCAGGTCGTTGTTCAAGTTGCCCGCCGACCAATAAATCAGAAGTGGGCGTCCGATGATGTTTTCGCGCGGCACGAATCCCCAGTACCGGCTGTCCTGGCTGTCATCGCGATTGTCGCCCAGAACAAAGTAGTGACCGTCCGGGATGATCAACTGGTGGTCTTCCACCAACTTCGGCATTTCCTTCCACCATTTCGCGTTCACTCCGTAGTCGGGAGAATTGACGCGCGGAAAATCGTCGCGGTAGGGGTTGCGGAGCGCCGTGATGTACTGGACGTAGGGTTCCTCGACCGGAGAGCCGTTGACATAGACGCGCTTGTTGATCAGGCGGAGGCGGTCGCCGGGCAAGGCCACCACTCGCTTCACGAAGTCCTGAGCAGGATTTACAGGATAATGGAAAACGATGACGTCACCGCGCCGGACGCTGCGATAGGGCAACAAACGGTTCCAGCCCTTGTTGCCGCCGTAGCAGAACTTATCCACGAGAAGGTAGTCGCCAATCAGCAGCGTTTGCTCCATGGATTCCGAAGGGATGGTGAACGCCTGCACCAGGAAAGTGACCACAAAAACGGCAATCACAACCGTTCCCGCAACCGATTGAATCGTTGCGGGCCAATCCCCTGCGGAAATCTTCTCACTCCACGACATGATGCTTCCGGGACTTGATGCCCCCGCCTAGGACGCCCCGCCGTCCTTCCCGGCATTCGGCGGTCTCGCGCCCGGTATTGCAGCCAGATGCTCCAGAACCTGCCGCGCTGCTTCCTGTTCGGCCCGCTTCTTGGTCGCGCCCTGGGCGCGCCCCACGAATTGCCCCATTTCAGTTTCAGGCAGCCGCACTTCGACCGTAAATGTCTTCTTGTGTTCCGGACCTTCCTCCTTGACCAGCGCGTAAACCGGCTGCGGTCCCCCTCTGGCCTGGAGTGTTTCCTGCAATGCGGACTTGAAATCCATTACCGGAATGGCGCTGGTTTCCAGTTTCATGTGGGCCAGTTCCGGCTCCACGATCACGCGCACGATAAAATCGCGCGCCGCCGGCCACCCTCCGTCGAGATAGATCGCCGCCAGGATCGCCTCCAGCGCGTCCACCAGCAGGCTGGCTTTGTTGCGGCCGCCGCTTTTTTCCTCGCCGCGCCCCAGACGCATGTAATGACCAACCTGAAGCTGCTCGGCCACCCGCAGCAGATGCCGTTGCCCTACCAGATGCGCGCGCAGCTTGGAAAGGTGCCCTTCCTGGAATTCGGGGAAGCGGTGGAACAGAGACTCGCTGGTGGCGAGGCCGAGCACGGCGTCGCCGAGAAATTCGAGCATTTCGTTATCGCCGCTGGGCGCGCCGCCGCCCGCGCCCAGCGCGTCCACCTCGCGCGCTTGCGAGCTGTGGGTAAGCGCCTGTTCGAGCAGTTCCCGGCGCTGGAAGCGGTGACCCAGGCTTTCTTCCAGCGCCATGATTTCGCGTGACATCATCACCAAGCGGGGCCAATCATTCTTCGGCCGGAATTGCTGCGCGATCCCGCGCTCCGAGTTTCTTGCAGAGACGCAACTCGCCTCGTCTGAGGCTTGCCGCCGTAGAGACGAGGCAGGCCTGGTCTCTACTGGATTGCCCGTTAGTTCTTCGGCGGGCTCTGCGGTTGGGCCGGGGCCGCGCCACCGGTGAGTTGCTGCAGGCGGTCGCGTTCCCGCTGCGCCGGGGTCAGAATCGCCGGGATGTCCTTGGATATATCCACCGCCCGGTTGGCCACCTTGAGCGCTTCCGGATATTTCTGCTGCTTATCCAGCGCCAGCGCCAGACGCAGAACCACGGCCGGATCCGGGCTGCTGGGGAATGCGTCGATCGACTTCTGCAGAAAATCCTGCGCCGCCGGATAATTCTCCTTCTTGAACTCAATCGTACCGAGACTCGAATAGGCGCTTGATCGCAGATACGACTTGTAGGCGTCGATCTTTTCCTGCGGCGTGCCTGCCGGTACCTGGACATCGGTGTCCACGGTCTCGGTGGCCTTCTTCGCCATCGTCGCCGCTTCACCCAAACGCTGGTCCTTGTCGATATCCGAGTCGCGCGTCCGCTCCGCGATCACTTCCGCGACCATGACCAGAGCCTCGGGATTGTCCCCGTCAAAAGTGAGCACCTTGCGCCCCATGGCCTCCATTTTCTCGAAGTTGTTCGCACTCTGGTAGAGTCGCATCGCGTTCTGATACAGGAGTATGCGAAGTTCGCTGTCGGGAAACTTGGTGGCAAAATCGTCAGCCGCTTTCTCCAGCGCCGCAGGATCGGTCTTATTTGCCGCCGCCGCGTTGTAGGCATCGAACTCCGGCTGCGTCTTGGCTTGGGGCGGACGCTTTGCCGCTGGCGCCGCCGTCGTGCCCGCCGCTGGTGCCGCCTGTCCCGCCGCCGGCGGATTCTGCGCCGTCTGCGCACTGCTGGAGGCCGCGGCCCAAACCGCGAAACTCACTATCCCTAGAATGACTGCCGCTCGCTTCATACTGTCTCCCATAATGCAAAATGTGGACGCCAAACTCGCTCACGTCGCAACCGCCGTCCTCGTTCCGCCCCAGCCCGACCCGGGAATAACCGGTTGCCAAACAGCCAATAGTATCTCAGGCGTCGGGCAAACCCTGATAGCAACCTTGAAACCTGCCGTGATCTCACTCCGGCTGTTTCGCCACCGGAGGCTCATAGGCCTGTTCCAGCCCCCGGCGCGCCGCCAGCGTCGCCTCCGGAATCGTTGCGCCGGCCGCATCCAGCGCCGCCCGGTACTCATCCAGGGCAGCGTCCCGGTCCTCCTTCAAATCAAAAATGCGGCCCAGATAAATATGAGACCAGGCGATTACCTTGGGTTCATGCGCCGTTTGCAGCGCTCGTTCGAAGTAACTGCGCGCCCCCTCCATATCCCGATTGGCGGTGGCAACCTCCGCCAGAATGAAGAGCGCCCGTCCGGAATCTTCTTCCTGCTCCTCCAGCGCCTGTTGCGCCAGTTTCTGCGCGGTTTCCGGATCGCCAGCCGCCAGCCGCCGCTCCGCATTGAGCAGCAGGTGTTCGCTCCGGCGGCCCGCCAGGTGCAGCAGTTCCGGCGCCGCGGCTCCCGAAAACTGGATCAGCGATGCCCGCTTCATCTCCTTGCCGACCTCAATCGAGCCCACCAGGTCCGCATATACATTGCGCATGCCCGCCGGATCGTTCTCGAACTTGCCCAGGGCGTCGTAGAAATAACGCGTCAGCACAAATCCTTCCTTGTCGGCCTCGTCGATGTTCTGGTTACGCTCCGCCTCCGGAGTCTTCTTGGTGAGCGTCCGCACTTCAATTGCCCGCACCAGGCATTCGGTCACCAGCAGCGAAATGTTGCTCTTGAAAGCTTCATCCATCGGTGCCATCTTTACGTCGTCCAGCAACGGCTCCAGACGTTTGAACGAACCCCCGTTCTTCAGCGCCAGCGGATCCAGAAGGTAATGCAGATAGGTATGCCGAATCTGCTGCATCTTGATCGCTGTCCCCGAGGTCGGTGAAATCACGACGTAATAATCCGATGCGTAGTTGCGGGCGTTGGTCTGGCCCGGCGCGCCCATCGCGTCCAGATAAACGGTGAACTGCCTGCCCAGGTAGCCCGCCGAGGGCATCTTCAAATAGATCTCGGTGTCGAACGTCATCTTTGCCAGCGGATCGTGATAGATCTCGGTCAATTCCGTGTAGCGTTCCCGGTGCCGCTCCCAGAGGGCGTGCAGGCCAATCTTCTGGTAGAAGGCCTCCAGCAGCGGCACCATGTCGGCTACCGATGCGCCATCGGGCGGCAGTTCCGCCTGCTTTACCTTCGGCGTGAAAGCCGGAGGTTCTCCCAGATAAAGCGCCAGCGATACATACTGGGACAAGTCGCGCGAAGCATCCGCCGCCTGGTGCTGCCGGTAGAACCCGCACATCGGAGCGATCACGTCCTGCGCTCCAGCCGTGTTCTGCACTGCCTTGGCAACTTCCGACCGTATCTGCAGACGCAGCGGGTCGGAAGCATTCAGTTCCTGGTCGTAGCCGCAAGTGTTGATGGCGGTCAGCACCGTGAACATAGTCTCGCTGGTTTCCAGAGACACCTGCGGGCGGGTCTGCGCCCAGCCAGACGCGACCACCAGCATGATCGCCAAGGGCAGGGCAATCGCCCGCGGTGGTCGTCCCCGGAAACAACTTCTGATATTCGGCATAGATAGACGGATGAGCTAGAAAATAGTGTACGAACTGGTCAATTCGCGGTCAAACGGAAGTAGTTCTAACGTAGGGACAGCCGCTCTCGGCTGTCCAGCCGAGCGCAGCTCGCCGTGCTTTCGATGGAGAGGTAAAACCACGGCCACAATTCCACCAACGAGCCGTAACAGTTGTCACTGCTTGCTCGGGACGGATGGTTCACTCTGAATCCGGTCGAGGGCGCCCGGCCACGAAAAACCGGCGAGGCGCTTGCCTGGACAGCCGAGGGCGGCTGTCGCTACGCTAGCCTACCCTTTTACGCTGATCTTCGAAAACGACAGTACAGCCGTCCCCGACGTCGGCCGTCCCATGGACAGCGCCGGATGAAACGTCGTGAAAATCAGCAGGTTCTTCAACTGTGGCAGCACCGCCTGGGCTTCGTCCGGTTGTGACAGAATGCGGTAATCCTCGACCCGCCCGTTGGCATCCACGTAGGCTTCCACCACCAGAGCGTCGTCGCCCACATTGCCGAGCGACGTGCCGAACGCCGATTGTTCCAGTTGCGGCCCGATGTACAGCATCAGCGGAACGTCTCCGCTGCTGGCCCGCAGTTGTGCGGGCAAGGCGAAGAAGCCCAGCAGCAATCCGAAAAACAATACCGCGCTGACCAGTCCGGCCGTGGCCGGAACCATGAAAGCATTGAGCGCATTTTCCAGCCGGACCAGCACACCTTCAAAGCGCGGACGCCGCGCCTGCGCCGCCTCCCGCGAAATCGCAACCCGTAACTTCAGCGCCAGATCCGCCGGAACCTTCTTTGGACCCAGACTGGCCAGTAGTTGCTGGCTGCGCTGCATCCCGGCATATTCCCGCGCGCAATCGGCGCACTGTTCCACATGGCGCGTGAGCGCGCGCATCTCCGACCCGCTCACTCGGCCGTCGAGATATGGCGAGAACAACTGCTTGATCGCAGCGCAGTTCATCGCAGCGTACTTCATGGCGTCACCTCAACCTCTCTGCCACCACGCGAACCTTCACACGAACCTAGGCTGGCGTCGCTTTGCCGCTCGTCGGCGGGAACGAGCAACCCTAACTCCATACCTGCTTCCCGGACATATCCCGCCAATTTCTTGCGTAGCGCATTGCGTCCGCGCGTGATCCGTGATTTCACCGTGCCCAGGGAAATCGCCAGAACTTCCGCGATTTCCTCGTACGACATATCTTCCAGATCGCGCAGCACCAAAGCGGTTCGATACGGCTCCGGCACCTGTTGCAGCGCCTGCTCCACCGCGGCGCGCACCTCGGTATGCGCGAATTTTTCAAACGGAGACTCGCCCGGGTCGACCAGTCGCTCTTCTCCGGAATATTCGAATTCACCCGACGCGATGGGATCAATCGGCGTTTCCTGCGCCTTGTGCCGGAACCACCAGCGCCGCCGATTGGCCGCCTCGTGCAGCGCGATGCGGTATATCCAGGTCTTCAGACTGGACTCGCCGTGAAAGTGTTTCATCCCGCGGAAAACCTTCAGAAACACGTCCTGCGTAACGTCCGCCGCGTCCGACGGATCGTTCACAATTCGATAGACCAGTCCGTAAATGGGTTGATGAAACTGGCCGATCAGCCATGAGTAGGCTTCTTCCGAACCCGCCTTCAGTTCAGCAATGACGGCGGACTCCTCGGCTCGGGCCCCGATAGCGCTGGCAAGATCGCCCAATGTAGTAGCTCCCGCCATGACGGCGTTGCCCCCAATTATAGAATCACTTTGGCCCCGGCGGCGGGAAACTTACTCTTTAACTCTTGCTGAAACGACTCCGGACGACC
>PMBA01000337.1 GCA_003152795.1 Acidobacteriaceae bacterium
TTCGCGCGCCAGCTTTACAACATGCTGCAATTGTCGCGAGTCATCGCGCAGGGAGCAGCCATGCGCGACGAGTCACGCGGCTCGCACTATAAGCCGGATTTTCCCGAGCGCGATGACAAGAACTGGATGAAGACGACCAAGGCAACCTTCGCGCCCGATTTGGACGAGCCGAAGTTTGAGTTCGAGGCGGTAGATGCGAGTCTGATTCCGCCGCGTCCGAGAAAGTACTGAAATCTGATCGTGCGTTGTTTCAGATTGATAGAATGTTGTTATGACCGAACGAACACAGGAACTCCTGCAAAAGGCGCTTTCGTTGCCGGACAATGAACGCGCCGAACTAGCGGGCAATCTGATCGCCAGTCTGGATACAAATATTGATCCCGACGTTGATGCGGCGTGGCAGGCCGAAATCGCGCGACGCGCGGACCAGGTGAGCTCGGGCGAAGTGAGCACGGTTCCGTGGCCTCAAGTTCAGAAAAAAGCTAAGTCTGTTGGGTTTTCATTGCGAACCGGGAAGGGCACGAGTTCCACTCGTGCCGATTGAGGCGTTTCCCAAAATTGCGGCTTTAGCCGCTGAGGGCCAAGGGTCTAGTTTGAAGCCCGGAAGGGCTGAGCAATAACGATACTCCGTGGAATCGAACACGATCCTCGCGACGACAGGATTCTGATGAATATAGTTGCGATGATGAACGAAGTCCTGAGTATCGCGAATCCGATGATCCGTGAATCCGCGCTGCCACACTTCCGAGTTTCGCCCGATGAGAGTGCCGAGGTCGTGCGAGTACGCGCCCTTGATTAACTGGACAGCACGCTCGATAGTGATGTCCCAAGCCGGAGTGAGTAATAAATGAACATGATCCGGCATAACAACGAAGGCGTGCAACGTGTAGCGTCCTTCACGACGGTAATGATACAGAGTCTTAAGAAATAGTCGGGCGTAGTTTTCGACGACGAAAAGTTGACGCCAGCGCCACGTCGTGAAAGTTAAGAAATAAGTTCCGGGAGGAGAGATGAGTCGTCCAGGCTTCAAGAGTCACCTCAGCGGCTGGAAGCCGCAGTTCTCTCTCAGCCTAATCCGGCACGAGTGGAACTCGTGCCCTTCCCGGCTATTTTTCTTGCGACGGATTTCGTTTTGGGAATAATGACATCTTCCAGGTTGTTTCTTGTCTTGGTGATGTTTGGTGGTACCGCAATGAATAATGCGCAAAGAGTGGCGATTGGCCGAGTGCAAGATGCCCTCATGTCTCAACGGAACGTCCCAGTCGTGCTACGAATACAATCCGAGAACACTGACGGTTTAGTTTTTACCGAGGTAGATGGGGTGACTGTCATAATAGGCGTTCAGGGCGGTTACAAGATACCGGCGATTCGCAGCTATCCCACAGGCGTCGATTCTGTCGTTAATGTGCGCTCGCTGTGGCAGCAACAAAGGGGTGGGATATCGCCAACCCGGTCGAAGCGCGGGAACATCGAACAGGACACCTAAGGCCGGTGGTTAATAGTGAATTGAAGTGCGGGGACACAAACTGTAAGTGCAGCACTGAAAATCCTGCACGCCTTCGTAGCCGCAGTCTTGGGTGAAATAAAAATTAAGCATATGGCAAACACAAAATCCGTAATCCTCAAAATCCGCCGCCAACTCACTCCCGACGCCAAGCCGTCGTGGGAGGAGTTCGAGATTCCTTACAAGCCGAACATGAACGTCACTTCGGCGCTGATGGAGATCGCGGCCAACCCCGTGACCCGCGACGGCAAGCAGACCACGCCCGTCACCTACGACTCGAATTGTCTCGAGGAAATCTGCGGTTCCTGCGCCATGCTCATCAACGGACGCGCCCGCATGGCCTGCTCTTCCCTGCTCGATCACCTCGATCAGCCGATCAAGCTGGAGCCGTTCTCGAAATTTCCCGTGATCCGCGACCTCGCCGTCGATCGCAGCGTGCTTTTTGAGAATCTGAAGAAAGTGAANNCAGGAAATTGCCTACCCGCTGTCGAACTGCATCTCGTGCTGCTGCTGCATGGAAGCCTGCCCGCAATTCAACGAGGACACGGGATTCGTTGGCGCCGCGACGATTTCGCAAGTGCGCCTCTTCAACACGCATCCCACGGGCCAGGCGCTCAAGCGCGAGCGGCTGTCCGCCCTCATGGGAGACGGCGGCATCCAGGAATGCGGCTACGCGCAAAACTGCGTTGAGATTTGCCCTAAGGAAATTCCGCTGACCACGTCGATTGCCGACGTCGGCGGCCAGGTGATGAAGCAAGCGCTCGGCGACCTGTTCCGCAAGTAACCGCCGGTTTCGCACACGTGGAGACGGGGCTTTGCTCCGTCTGAAACGCGGCAGGCCGAGTCTTCACGGGAATGGCGGAGCCCTTGCCACCAGTATTGGCGGCCAAGCCAACAGATTACGCTCCGGTAACCACCCGTAACTACCTTACGTAACTGGGTATAGCGGGAAATCTTCGCACAACCGTTCATCTGTGGTTTACAATTGCGCATCCTACTGGTATATGGGCAATTTCCACAGCGCCGGAGTTTCACGCGAAGCAGGGGCGCGAGGTGCGTTAACCGCCGGATTGAGACGCTCCAATCGGCCACGCGCGCTGGTGATTGCACTGATCCTGCTGGCGTTTTTCGTGATGGTCGCGGCCCCGGGAACCGCGTTTGCGGTGCGCCGTGTCAGCCGCCGCCACCGCATCCTGCACCACATCCGCGGCTTGCTCTGGAATCCAATGTTCCGCCCGTCGCACGATTCCCTCATCCGGCAAAACGAAGAAATTGACCGCATCGATCTGCCCCGCATTCAGGACGACGAGGAACTGGAAGCTTTAAAGGCTTCGGGCGACCTGGTTCCGATCGAGGAGAGCGAGTCTTTGAAGATTGAGCGCGGTCTTGATCCCTCGCGCCGCTATTGCCGCCCCTGGACCCGCGATTTTGTGCAGGACCTCTCCGAGGTTTACTACCGCCAGTTTCACTCTCAGATCCAGGTAAACTCGGCCGTGCGCACCGTGAAGGTGCAGAAAAAGCTTCGCCGCCACAATCGCAATGCGGCGCCCGCCGATGGCGACACCGCGTCGTCTCACCTGGCCGGCGTCACGGTCGATCTGCAGCGCCGCGGCCTGTCGAAAGATGAGATCCGCTTCGTCGAGCGCTATTTGTTTTACTTGAACGCGCTCGGCCTGGTCGAGCCCGAAGAAGAGCGCCGCCACTGGTGCTTCCACATCATGGTTTCCGACCGCTACGGTGACTGGCGCCAGACCCAGACGCTGTTCCCGCGTCCGCCAGACGACGAAGCTGTGGCCGCCATGGGTTCCTCCAACTAATCTTTCGACCCGCACCTGTCTCCGCTACACTCTCCACAGAATGATCGTAATGATGGCAGGCCTTCCCGGCACCGGCAAAACCACGCTTGCCCACGAACTGGCTGTGCGCACGCAAGGCGCGGTCCTGGGCAAGGATGAGATCCGGGCCGCCCTGTTCCCGGCGGAAGATATCGAGTACTCCGTCAAGCAGGACGACTTCGTGATGGACATCATGCTGGAAACTGCGCGCTTCCTGCTGCAAGGTACTCCCGCTCGCAAAATCTTTCTGGACGGACGTCCCTTCTCACGCCGCTACCAGATCGACCGCGTTACTGAGTTCGCCCGCGAACTCGCTCAGCCCTGGACTATCATCGAGTGCGCGTGTTCCGATGAATCCGCCCGCCGTCGCCTTGACCTCGATTCCAGTCCCTCGCACCC
>PMBA01000251.1 GCA_003152795.1 Acidobacteriaceae bacterium
TTCCGGCGCGGCTGGCTTCGACGCGCCTCCCACGCAAGATGCTGCGCGAGATTGCCGGCGTCCCGCTGCTGGCCAGGGTATATCAGGGAGTGCGGCGATGTTCGTCGCTCGACCAAGTTGTTGTGGCAACGGATTCGGATGAGATCATGCGGTTCTGCGAGCAGCAGGGCATGGTCGCGCGGATGACTTCGGCGGCGCACCGGTCGGGGACGGAGCGGGTGCATGAGGTCTCGACCGCGATTGCTGCGGATGTTTATTTGAATGTGCAGGGCGATGAGCCGCTGACACGGCCGGAGCATATCGAGAGCTTGATCGCGGTGATGCAGGGCGGCGGGGTCGAGGTGGGGACGCTCAAGACGCGGGCCGCGGAGGTTGACATCGACAATCCGAGCGCAGTGAAGGTGGTGACCGATGGCGCCGGGCGGGCTTTGTATTTTTCGCGGGCAACGATTCCGTACGACCGCGACGGGGCGCATCCGCGATACTACAAGCATCTTGGGTTTTATGGCTATCGCAAAGACGCGCTGGACAAGTTCGTGGGCTGGCCGGAGTCGTCACTGGAGCGGAGCGAGCGGCTGGAGCAGCTGCGCTTTCTTGAAAATGGAGTGCCGATTTATGTAGGAGAGACGCCGTTCGACACCGTCGGCGTGGACACGGAGGAGGATGTGCGGCGGGTGGAAGAGATATTGAAGAAGAATTTGTAATTTTGTAATCGGGTAATTCGGTAATTGAAGTCAACAAGGTGAACAGCAATCGGCGCCTGCCGCATGAACAACGTGGCTGGCTTCAATCTCGGACGTTGTCACCGCCTCTACGCGGAGACAGGTTTGTCCTGATTTTCAAATTGCGGGTTACCCGATTGCAAAATTTCCAAATTCCTAGTGCGACTTCGCCCAGGTCTCGGCGGCGGCAACTCGCTTTGCGATCGCAGGATGAGAGTGGAGCAGCCACTCGACCCAACGGGAGGGCGTTTTTTCGGCGAGATTCTGCTCGGCCAATTTATTCATCGACGAAATGAAAGGTTCAACACTGGCCACAGACTCGAAGCAATAGCGGTCGGCCTGCCGTTCGTTGAAGCGGGAATAGGCGTTGAGCGCCGGCATGAGCAGGAAAGAGAGCACGGTGGCCACCAGGATCAGCAACGGGAAGTCGGCAAAATCGGACACGGTTTCGAACATGTTGCGTCGCTCCACGGCGTAGTGGAGCACTTCGTTCGCCAGCCAGAACCCGAGCAGCGTGATTCCCGCCTGGACGAAGATACTTTTCANNTCCAGCAAAGTGTCGGCGAGAATGATGCGGCGGGTGGCGCCGAGTCCGGTGAGCGCGGCGTTAGCCTTCTTGCTTTTCTCGGAAAGATGCCACTTATAGACACCCCGCACGCGGGTGCCGGCGCGTTCGCTCAAAACGATCAAGCGGCGCTTGAGCTCCTCGTTTTCGAGCGGTTCAAACTTGTAAAAAATCGGAAACAGCACAACCGGCGCCAGTTGTGCGAGCAATACCAAAAGTCCGAGGAAAACGGCCCAGGCGATCACCCACCAGTGCTGCGGGCTCTGGCGCATGAGCAAGTAGAGAAGTTCGACCACAATCGTGGCCATGACCAGGCCGATAAGAAAACTCTTGCATTCATCCCAGAGCCAGGAGGCGAATCTCTGGTTGGAGAGGTTGTAGCGGTGCTCGAGCCGGAAACCATAGTACTCGAGCGGCGTTCCCAGGACTTTACTGATCAGCATCAGCATCAGGACGTAGAGGAAAACGGCGAGGGAGTAATTCTGCGAAGCGCCTCGCTCGGCCAGATCACGGAGCGTTCCCGTCCAACCGGTGGCCAGCAGAATGATGAGCAGGCCGAAGCCGATCACGAAATCCGCCAGGCCCAGCCACCGCTTGATGCGGTTATAGCGGCGCGACTCCGGAGAATCGGCGAGAAGCGGTGTCATTTCGCTGGTGGCCATTATGTTGAAGATGTTGTGACTATGGTATCGCGTTACGAGGCTGGCTAGCACAGGAATGTGATGGAGAGCGGCTTCCGGCGACGCTTTGCTGGTTCGCAGGCGGCAGCCTTTCGGGTCATCCCTGCCGCACGAAGCTTTCGCCGGCCTCCAGAATTTCTTCAACCAGCTCTGGCGTAGCCGCTTCCACATAGCAGCGCAGCATGCGTTCGGTGCCGGAGGCTCGAAACAATACCCATGGGTCGGCGCCGTTGCCGTGCGTGGGAGCGTCAAGGAAGAACTTCACGCCATCGCGGTTCTCCTTGCGCAAAATGGAATAAGCGCCGAGGCGCGTGGTCTGCGGGTCGGCGGCGCGGCGGACGGCGCTGTCCTTGAGTTCATCGGAAATGTGCAGATCGCGGCGACCGTAGTAATGCGCGCCGAATTCACGCTGCAGGTCGGCGACCAACTGGCCGAGCGGCTTTTTTTCTTCCGCCATGACATTTGCCAGCAGGAGCGAATTGAGAATGCCATCGCGTTCCGGAAGAAAGCGGCCGTATCCGATACCGCCGGATTCTTCTCCGCCGATCAGAATGTCGTGCTCCATCATCAGGTCGGCAATGTACTTGAAGCCGATCGAGGTCTCGTGCAGTTTGCGACCATATTTCGCGGCGATGCGATCGATCATGCCGCTGGTGTTGAAGGCCCGCACCACATCGCCGGGCCACTTCTTGTACGCCAGCAGCCAATTCAGCAGAACGGCCATGCACTTGTGAGAATCGACGAAGCTTCCATCTTCCGCCACAGCACCGATGCGGTCGGCATCGCCGTCGGTCGCCAGGCCAGCGTGGCATTTTTCCGACAAGACTGTTTTCTGGAGAAGCGCGACGTGCGGCAAAATCGGTTCGGGATTAATGCCGGGGAAAAGCGGGTTCACTTCCTGGCGGATCGCGACGTATTGGATGTTGTGGGCGTCAAATATTGTCGGAAGAACTCCGTGGCCGGAGCCGTACATGGAGTCGATGGCGAACTTGAAATTCGCGCGGCGGATGAGATCGAGATCCGCAAACTCCGAAACCGCTTCGACATAGGCGGGCTTCAGATCAACCTCTTCGATGGTGCCCGCAGGGGTTTTCGCCGCGCGGTCGTTGGGCGCGATGCCGCCGCCCAGTTCGTCTTCGATCAACTTCATGATCGCGGGCGTAGCCGAGCCCCCAAATTTGGCTTTGAACTTCACGCCATTCCAATTCCACGGATTGTGGCTGGAGGTGACCATGACACCGCCGGCCGCGCCCAGTTTCTTGACGTTGTAGGAAACCGTAGGCGTGGGCGTGTAGTCGTTGGCGAGCCATACGGGAATACCCGCGGCCGCGATTCCTTGCGCAACGGCGCGAGCAGCGCGGTCGGAGAGGAAGCGCGTGTCATAGCCGATGATGACGCCATGCGTGGGATCCTCATGCTTGAGGATGTAGCCGGCAATCGCGCCGGCCACGAGCCGCACGTTGTCGAAGGTGAAATCGTCGGCGATCAGGCCGCGCCAGCCGTCGGTACCGAATTTGATTTGGGTCATAGGGTTGGTCGTAGCTATTCGTCGTTCGCTCTACGCGGTTCGCCGCCAACGACGAATAGCGAACGGCGGACGACGACTCTCACACAAGCTTCTTCAGCTTCTTCTCATCCAGATGCTTCACCACTTTGCCAACGTCCTGAGACTGGTCGAGCGTGGTGATGAGGAGGGCATCTTCGGTCTCGACAATCACCAAGTTGCTGACGCCGACCAGGGCGACAAACTTGTCGAGCACGTGAACATAGTTATTCTTCGCATTCAGTGCAAAACTGCCGGCGGCCGAGATCAGGCTGCCTTCGGGAGCTTTGGCCTTTGCAATGTGGTGCTCATGCAGGGCGGTCCAGGAGCCAAGGTCGTTCCATCCGAAGTCGGAGGGGAGACAGAAGATACGCGATTGGCTTTCTCCCTTGGCCGAGCGCGGCTCGAGCACTGCATAGTCGATGCTGATGTTTTCGCACTTCGGGTAAAGCTTGCGAAAGGTGTCCGCGAACTTGCGCGTGCCATAAGCGGCGGCAATCTTTTCGAGGAACGGGGCGGTGTTGGGAAGATGCTCGCGCAGCGCGTTGGCGAGCGTGTCGGCGCGCCAGAGAAACATGCCGCTGTTCCAGAAGTAGTTACCCGCGTCGAGAAACTGCCGGGCGGTGGCGAGATCCGGCTTTTCGGTGAAGCGGCGCACGCGGAGGAAGCCATGGTGATCGGGGGCATCATCCTGGGGCGAGCCAGCCTCGATATAGCCGTAGCCGGTTTCGGGGCGAGTGGGGCGGATGCCGAGCACAACGATGCTGTCTCCCGCGGCGGCGATCTCGATTCCTTTGGCGAGGGTCGCGCGGTATGCCGCTGGGTCGGCGATGACGTGGTCAGAGGGAAACAGACCGAGCACGGCATCGGGATCGTGACGAAGCAAAAGAAATGCCGCCAATCCAATGGCGGGTGCGGTGTTGCGTCCGGCGGGTTCGGCGATGACTTGCTTTGCGGGGAGTCTGGGAAGCTGACGAAGTATGGCGGGGCGCAGGTCGTCGTTGGTGATGACCCAGAACCGGCTGGGCGCGGCCATGGGGGTGAGGCGCGCGACGGTCTGCTGGATCATGGTCTGCTTGCCATCAAGCGCGAGCAGTTGCTTGGCGCGGCGCTTGCGGCTCAGCGGCCAGAAGCGCGTGCCTCGGCCGCCAGCCAGAATGATGGGATAGAAGTGAGGGTTCGCTTTCACGGTCTTAGAAAGCCTACCATTTATACGCGGGTGTGAAAATCTCACATGCGCGTGGCGGGTTCCGGCACGGCCCCGCTCGGTACGCTGGCTTTCAAGAACTCGACCGCCCACTGCGGACGAACATGGAACGCGCCCAGACTCGCGGGGACCACGACCGCGTCGCCCTTAGCCAGTGTCACCGGATCGCGGCCCTGCACCTCGACAACGCCGCAGCCTTCAATGGCGACCAGTATCTGCACCGAGGTTTTGGCTGAATCTCCGGTGGTTGAGAACTCCCGGGGTTCCTTCAATTCAAACAGGTCCACCGTAAAGTAAGGTGCGGCAATCATCGAAGACTGACGGCTTTTGCC
>PMBA01000111.1:0-1846 GCA_003152795.1 Acidobacteriaceae bacterium
CCCCAGACTACACTGAAGCCAGAAACGGAAGTCGCGCCCCAGACAACGCTGGTGGCACCCCAGACTACCGAATTGCTCGTAATTGCATTGCCCCAAACGACCGAGTTGCCCCAGACCACCGAAGTGGCGCCCCAAACAACGCTGGTGCCCCCGAAAGCCGCAGAGGAAGTATTGGAGATGGTCACGGTTCTGTTGCTCGAGTTATAGGTCACGGTCGGGGATAGCGCTAAACCCGCCGCGAGGTCGGTGTTGCCGAGAGCGGCGTCGATATCCAGATAGCCGGCGCCGTAGGTGAAGAGATCATACTCGTTAGAGTAAATGTTGCCGAAGGTGTCGGAGGACGAGGTGTATTGTCCGACGCCCTTCCAGGCTGTTTTCAGCAAGCGCGCTTTCACTTGATCGGGAGTCAGCGACGGGTATTTCTGCAACATCAGCGCCACCGCACCGCTTACTACCGGCGTTGCCATGCTGGTACCGCTCAAGACATAGTACTTTGCGGTTCCGCTGGCCGGGGCAACCTGGAATTGCGGATAGGTTGCATCCAGGGTGCTGCCCGCAACCCGCAAGGAGACGAGCCGGTTTCCCGGGGCGACCAGGTCGGGTTTCACGATGTGATCGACAGCGGTCGGCCCCTTGGAGCTGTAGCTGGCAATCTTGTCGTCGACTCGGGTGTTCGTAGCCATCGTCATTGTCGCTCCCACCGTGATGACGGCGGGATCGTTGGCCGGAACGCCGATGGTGCCAAAGCCGTTGGTAGCCGCGAAGCGCCCGTTGTTGCCAGCCGCTGCCACCACCACAATGCCGGCTTTCCAGGCCGATTCGACTGCCTGATCAACCGGATCGAGGGTATAGCTCTCGAACACCGGACGTCCCAGTGACATGTTGATGACGCGAATGTTGTAGGTGTTCTTCAGCGCGATCGCCTGCTGAATCGCGGCGATCACCTGGCTGTCCGTGCCCATCCCGTTCTGATCCAGCACGCGCAGGTTGATCAGGTTAACGTTCGGAGCCATGCCGGCATACTTCGCGGGGTAGCCATTGCCTGTTCCGGAACTATTTCCCGTGCCACCGATCAATCCCGCCACGTGGGTTCCGTGCCCGAACTTGTCTGTGGTTGCGGTGTCGCCGGCGACAAAGCTCTGGCTATAAACCACCCGGCTGGTGCCGCTGGCGTTGTTAAGATCGGTATGAGCGGCGATTCCGCTGTCAATGACGGCGATGCCGACGCCGGTTCCATCCAGAGCAAACTGCGAGGCCGCAATATCCGCCTCGACCGCGCTCGCAAACGCTTCGTTCGCAGTGGTCATGCTCACCTGACGGTCGGGGGTGACGTAGGCGACATTCGGATCCTTCTCCAGTTCGGCCAGCATGCTGACGGGCACGCGCATCGTAACCGCGCGGATCGTGTGCAGCCTCGACTTGATGGTTGCCCCGCCGTCCCTCATGGCCTGCATACGCGTGCTACCGGGCATCTGGCGGTACTGCACGATGACGGTCACCATATCGTTGCCGTCGTTCAGGCTGCTGCCAAACGCGGAGCCGCTGTTTTCGGTCGACTGCTGGAACTCCGGAGAAAACTTGTGTACGGAGGCGTTGCTGCCCACGCCATTGGTTACGACCGGCACCGGTACCGACCCTGCGGTGCTGACCACTTTTGTACCGCCCCAAACTACCGAGTCCTTATTGACTGGGGTCCTGGACTTCCCGTGATTCAGCACTGGGTTGTCACCGGCGAAGGTTGGGACTGCCGAGAGCATCAGCAGCGCCAGTCCGAGAGCTCGACCCCAAGCAGCGCTGAACGCCGGGGAATTGAGCGGACGGCCTTCCTGTCCGAATCCGATTTGCG
>PMBA01000111.1:1863-6437 GCA_003152795.1 Acidobacteriaceae bacterium
GAGAGACAGTTTGGCCCAAACGAGCTGGTCGAAGTCCGCTTCAGGTGGGTAACTTATTTGAAACAAAGGCGGGGCGGCCAGCGGCGGCAGTTTTGGGACAAAGTGGCCCAATTCAATCCCGAAGGCGAAGATGGGTTCCGATTGAAGGAATAGTCGGAGTTGCGTCGAAGCGGCACGCAACACCATATGCTTAATGGTTACGATTCAGGTCTGGGCCGGGCTGGGAGCGAGCACGGGTCGCAAAGGCTCACTCAATCCGCGCATCACGCGCTCGAACATCGAGAGATCGAGAGACTGCGGTCCGTCGGAGAGGGCGCGCTCGGGGCAGGGATGCACCTCGATGATGATGGCGTCCGCTCCGACCGCCAGCGCAGCCCGCGAGACCGCCCCGATCAGGCTCTGCTTGCCGGTGCCATGCGACGGATCGGCCACCACCGGCAAGTGCGAGAGTTCTTTGGCGAGAGCGACCGCCGAAAGGTCGAAAGTGTTTCTCGTGGCGGTTTCAAAGGTCTTGATTCCGCGCTCGCAGAGTGCGACCTGATCATTCCCACCCGAAAGCAGGTATTCCGCCGCCAGGAGCCACTCCTTCACCGTGGCCGAGGGACCGCGCTTGAGCAGAATCGGCTTCTTGATGGTTGCCAGCCTTCGCAACAGGGCAAAATTCTGCATGTTGCGCGCGCCGACTTGGAGCATATCGGCGTACTCACAGATCAAGTCCACGTCTTCGGTGCTCATGACCTCAGTTACCACCGGGAGGCCGGTGAGTTCACGGGCTTCGCGCAGGATCTTCAGGGCTTCAATGCCCAATCCCTGGAACTCATACGGAGAAGTGCGCGGTTTATAGGCACCGCCGCGCAGCATGGTAGCGCCGGCCCGCTTTACGCCGCGCGCGGTCTCCAGCAATTGGTCGCGCGATTCGACCGAGCAGGGACCGGCGATCACGACCACTTCGGGCCCGCCGATCTTTACGCCGCCGACGTCAATCACCGAGCGCTCCGGCCGCGTTTGCCGGCTGACGAGCTTGAAGGGTTGGGCGATGGCGACCACGTTGTCCACGCCGGGCGCGACCGAAAGCGCTTCGATTTCATGACGGCGCCCACCGCTGCCGACGGCGGCGACGATGGTGCGCTCGGTCCCACGCGTGACGTGAGGCTGGAATCCGGCTTCGCGGATGCGTTGAATGATGTGGTCGATCTGCTGCTCGGTAGCCCTGTCAGACATGTTCACAATCATGGCGATGACCCTTCCTTTTGCCGCCAAAAAACAAAGCCGCGATTCTCTCGCGGCTTGGGCGGAATCTTTGAGCTGTCCTTATAGTCCTGGCGACTGGCCCCGATCCTGCACCTCCGCCGCAAATCGAAACCAATAGCGGCCAAACCGGCGGAACGTGTTAAATCGAGTCATAGAAATGTCCAATCGGAACGCTTGAAATGCCGATGTCTTCCAGAGCCTATGGAACCGCGGTCAATTATTTAGAGAACTGGCAACACTGGAGAACGCGTTATTGGCGTTCCCTCCGATCAAACGCACCGTGCCGATCACCAAGACCAAAATGACGGCAAGCATCACCGCATATTCGGCGATATCCTGCCCTTGTTCGTCCCTGCAAATATTGCGGAAAAACTGAATCATACATCCTCCCGGGTCCAGGAATGAATTTTCAGGTGAACCAGCGAAATTGCGTGTAGGTAATAATGCCGCCTCGCAAAGCGATTGTCAATCGCGGCGGGCGTGTTTTTTTCCACAGCCAACGCTTTGCAGCTAGGTCAAAGCCCGAGTCAGTGGCGGGTTTACGATTACTTCCCATCGATCGTGGTTATGGTTGAGGAGGAGGCCGTGTTAGACCACACCATCCCTTTGTTGTGTTAGTTCCAACAGCGCACGAACTATTGTGCGTTGAAGGAGAAACCCGCCGCTGCGGCTGTTGCCGCGGTGCCGCTTACTAATTGGTGAGCGGACTGCGCCGCGTAATCGAGCACTCGCCCCGGCAACACTCCCAGGTAAAGGGTAAGCAGCACGCAAACTGCAATGGCCAGAGCTGTCGTTACGGGCACTGGAGTAACAGGAACGTCGCCCCGCGGCTCGCGCATGTACATCATGACGATAATGCGAAGGTAGTAATACGCGCCCACGGCGCTATTGAGCACGAGTAGGATGGCCAACCCAACCAGATTCGACTTCAGCGCGGCGCTCAAAACGTAGAACTTTGCGAAGAAACCGCCCGTGATCGGAATACCGATCAAAGACATCAGAAAGAATGTAAAAGTGGCGGCCAGCACCGGAGACTTCCTGCCTAGGCCCGCATAATCTTCGAGGGTCACGTACTTTTCACCCAGGTTCGCGAAGTGGCCAACCACGGCAAATGCACCTACGTTCATCGCCGCATAGGCGGCGGTGTAAAACATCGCCGCCGAGGTTCCCAATTCCGGCTGTGCTGCAAATGCGACCAGCAGATATCCGGCGTGNNGAGACCCAGATCAGCCAGAAGCGTCCGGGGGCGTTCGCTTCAAACATGACCCGCAGCAGTATCGCGAAGGCCGCCGCCTTGGGGCCGGTGGACATCAATCCCACCACGGGAGCCGGAGCCCCTTCGTAGACGTCGGGAGTCCACACATGGAAGGGTGCAGAGGCGACCTTGAAGCCCAGTCCGACAAACATCAGCGCCGTGGCAACGTACGCCAGAACCGGTACGTTGCCGGAGCGGAGTACGTGGCTGATGGCGTCGACGTTGGTGGAACCGGTAGCGCCGAACATGAGCGCGACCCCGTAGAGAAAGAACGCGGTGGCGAATGATCCGAGCAGGAAATATTTCAGGGACGACTCGCTGCTCGACGCCTCGCGCCGCCGGAAACCCGCCAGCACGTAGGTCGAGATCGACGAGATTTCCAGGGCAATAAAAATAAGGACGAGTTCGATCGCGGACGACATCAAACACATGCCGACAGTGCCGAACAGGATCAGCCCGTAGTATTCCCCGGCGCGGATGTGTTGCACGCGCAAGTATTCGAAAGAGCTGAGAATAGCCACCGCCGCAATCGCGATGACTAGGAAGTGGAAAAATACGCTGAAGCCTTCCACTCGAACCATGTTCGAGAAAGCGGTTCCGGGATATTGTGCCATCCAGAATGTCGACGCCAGCGCGGCAAGAGTTCCAATCAGCGCGATCGTGCCCAACGACTGGTGACTGTTTTCCTCGTCGAGCAGCGGGTCAACGACCATCACGAGCATTCCGAAGACCGAGAGCACCAGTTCCGGCAGAATGCGCATGTAGTCGCCGAGTTGCGGCGGTTGGAATGCCTGCAACTGCGCCAGAAAACCGGGCAGTGAGTGCGCCAACAGCGTCATCATCATTGGCTCACCACCTTGCTGGCCAATTGAGCGAAGGGAGCGAGGGCCGCTCTCACCGCCGGATCGATCGCGCTGAGCCACACCAGGGGCGCAACTCCCATCACCAGAGCGGCAACCGCAATCGGCCAGAGTGCGGCCTTCTCACGCAGGTTGAGGTCGGGCAGCGTGTTATTGATTTCGCGCGTTACCTTGCCGAAGAAAACCCGCTGATACATCCAGAGCAGGTAGCAGGCGCTCCAGATTACTCCGGTGGCAGCCATGATTCCGTAGATGGGGCGCGCCTCGAATGCCCCGGTCAGAACCAGGAATTCGCCGATGAAACCGTTGAGCAGCGGCAGTCCGACCGAGGCCAGCACGGTGACCAGAAAAAGGGTAGCGTACCTGGGCATGGGCGTCGCCAGTCCGCCAAATTCGGCGATCTCATAGGTGTGTCGGCGTTCATAGAGGATCCCAGCCAGCATGAAGAGCCCACCCGTAGCGACGCCGTGCGCCAGCATGACGAATACGGCTCCGTTCAGGCCCGCAGTGGTAAAACTGAAAATTCCGAGGACGACAAATCCGAGGTGGCTGACCGAAGAGTAGGCGATCAGCTTCTTCATGTTCGGCTGCACCAGCGAAACCAGCGCGCCGTAGATGATGCCGATCAGGGCGAGGATCATGATCCATGACGCGTTGCGGCGCGCCTGCTCGGGAAACAGGCCGACATCAAAACGCAGCAGGCCGTAGGTGCCCATCTTCAGCAGAACGCCGGCCAGCAGCACTGAACCAGCGGTGGGCGCTTCCACGTGGGCGTCCGGCAGCCAGGTGTGAAGAGGGAAGAGTGGGACCTTGACCGCAAAGGCGATGAAGAAGCCGAGAAAGAGCCACAGCGAGGCGTGTTCGAAGCCGGGCACGCCGCCGTTGCGAATGGCGTTCTGAACCACGACAAAATCGAAGCTGCCCGTCTTGGCATAAAGCCACAGAATCGCCGCCAGCATGAACATCGAGCCGATCATCGTGAATAGGAAGTACTTTACCGCGGCGTAGACCTTGCGCCCATGGCCGTACATGCCGATCAGCAGCGCCATCGGTATCAGCGTCGCTTCCCAGAAGAAGTAGAACAGGAACAAGTCGAGCGAGGTGAAGACGCCGATCAGAGCCGTCTCCAGGATCAGCAACAGAATGAAGAACTCCTTCACTCGCTCGTGAATCGAAGTCCAAGAAATCAGCACGCACAACGGGGTGAG
>PMBA01000389.1 GCA_003152795.1 Acidobacteriaceae bacterium
TCGCCATCTTGCTGGCCGTCACCATCGTGGGTACTCTGTCCTGGGTCTGTCTCGTTGGACCCGTAGAACAGGTGGCTTGGCACAAGAAGGTGCGGGGCAGAGCAGCAGCAGTATAGCAAGTCTCATAAATCTCAATTAGCTGAGGTGAACAGCCCATTGCGTATGTTATTCCGGCTGGCGGCGCTCATCGCCGATTGCGTACGACTGTAATTGTCAGAGCAAACACACGGTTGACAGATTGAATCGGCAGCCAGCCCGACTTCGCCGCGCTTGGCGAGTAAATTCTCTCAGGCGGTCAGTCTTCGATCCTTCGTCCGGAACAAATTACTGCCGGTTTGCCCGTCCGTCCACTGGAACCATTTATCAACCCGATCAACCCACTATCGAGTCTGAATGCATCAGCGGAGCCCATTACTCACGTACAACGTGCTGAGGACCCGTCGATATCGGTAGGCATATGACTTACCATCCGGTGTAATGTAAAGCGTCGCGTAGAGGAGGCCTGCGGGATCTGGGGGAACGGTCTCCAGCCATTGCTTGCGCTGACCACTTCGGATGTCAAGCAGGCTGACATGAGCTGGGAAGCTGCGATTCCAGACGTAAAGCTTGGTGCCGGACGCGTCCCACTGCACGGGGTATTCGTGCGCCGAGATTCCCTGCACCAATTGCGGGCTTCCTCCATCGACTGGATAGAGCGCAAACCCTCGAGCATTCCTCGCCAGCACAAAATGACCGTCAGGCGTGATCAGGGAATCTGACGTGCCTTCGGGCGTCACTGGGCGGGCCTTGCCCGAAGCCAAATCGACAACATATGCGCGGGGCGGCTTTCCTTCCTCGGCACCGGTAAAGGCGAATCGTGAACCGTCTCGATTCCACGAGCTAAAAATGCCTGCGTTTACGATTGGCCCGACGTCAAAATAACGTGGTTCGCCAGTGCCGGTCGGATACAGGATGATCTTTCCGGGCGACGAGGGCCGGAACGAGACGACCCACTTGCCGTCCGGCGAAATTCCGCTCGGATCGCCTTCCCCCAGGCGAATCAGTTCCGGAGAGTCGGTTCGGACAATGTAGGTCAAATAGTCCGTACCCGAACCCACGCCGGTGTAGGCCACCGCCATCAAGGTGCCGTCGTCAGACAGGCCTGCAATACTGCCCGTGCCGCTACCGAAATCCAAGACGCGATCGGAAGTCATTCCCGGACGGCGAATCGCGATCTCGCTGGTGGAACGAGCAGCCAACAACAACGCCTGCCCCTGTGCATTGATGTCCCGAATCCACAGGTCTATCGGCGCGGTCAGGACAACCCTTTGCCGCCGAGAACGTGTAACCGCGTACAAAGCTTCGGGTTCTCCGCCGGCGCTGGCACTGAACCACACCTCGCCAGTCTTGCGGGACCACAGCAGTCCCTTCACCGCGGACCACTCTTGGGTAAGTCGTTCGCTTGTGCCAGAGAGATTGACCAGCACAATGTATCCGCGATCGTCTCCTGTAATCGGATGATCAATGAATGCCACTGCATCCCCACCGGGAGAAATCACGGGGTGATCGATCCACCCGCCGGTGTGGTATAGCGCCTTGCCGATCGGGAACTCCAATGATTGCTGATCATTGCCACACCGCACCACTGCGAGGTCCTTGCCATCTGCGGTGATATCCGCATCGCACACATCTTCCAGCAGGGGCCGGGGAGCTCCACCAGACAGGGGAGCCCGGGCCAGCGTCCCGATGGTCATCCATTGAAAGAAGTGGTGACGGCCTAACAGAATTGCCATGTCGCCGCTCGCGGAAGTGGCGAGCACATCGGCGGGAGGCAAGCCGAGGCTGCGCGATTCGACGCCATCCAGGCTTGTAGAAAAAATCTGGATGGGTTTGCCGTTCCATGCTGCCCCGTACACAACGTTAGCTCCGTCGGGAGTAAAACGCGCTGAGCTAACGTATCCGGGGCCGAAGGCGAGCTGTTTGAAAACTGGCGGAGGCTTAGTCGCTAATTTGTCTCCTGCGATGAAGGCAACGATTGCGACGGCGGCGACTGACGCCACCGCGATCCAGGCAGCGCGACGTCGAAATATAGAAAGTGGTGGGACCGCCGGTTGCGCAATCTTGCTGGTGGGAGTCCCCGAGAGGGCCTCAACCGCAAATGCCAGATCGCTCGCCGACTGAAACCGCCGCTCCGGTGCCTTCTCCAGGCATCTCTGGATGATTCGTTCCAAACCTGGACTCACATTCAGTCCGCTCTCGGTTAATTCGGCTGGCTCTTCCTTCAGAATGGCGTTCATGGTCTCAACGCTCGACTCGCCGTGGAAAGCGCGCTTTCCGGAAAGCAGTTCGTACAGAATTGCGCCGAAACTGAAAATGTCAGAGCGATGGTCGACCGTTTCTCCGCGCACCTGTTCTGGCGACATATAGCCGATCGTGCCCAAAACCACACCTGCAAGCGTTGGCGCAGGGCTCGTTAGGGTTGCACTATCCGCGGCAGGCGCTGCCAGATGTGTCTGCTTTGCCAACCCGAAGTCGAGAATCTTGACCCGCTCATCGCGGGTCACGAATACATTGTCCGGCTTCAAATCACGATGAACAATTCCTTTATCGTGCGCCGCCGCCAACCCATGCGCGAGTTGCAGGGCATACTCGGTAACCTTGCGCGGCAGTAACGCAGTGCCATTCATCCGCTCGCGTAGCGTCTGACCTTCCAGTAACTCAGACACCAGGTAGTTCACGCCGTCTTGCACCCCGACATCATAGATAGCAAGAAGATTAGGATGATTCAGCGCGCTTAAGACTCTGGCTTCCCGCTGAAACCGCTGGAGGCGGTCGGGATCAGACGAGAATGATTGGGGAAGAATCTTGATGGCAACATCACGCCCCAACCGCGTGTCGTTGGCGCGATACACTTCGCCCATGCCGCCTGCGCCAAGGGGAGACTGGATTTCATACGGGCCAAGTTTAGTGCCAGAGAGTAGAGCCATCGGTGCGGGCAATTATAGCCTGTGCAGCACGTTGCACGCGGATGGCAATG
>PMBA01000239.1:0-371 GCA_003152795.1 Acidobacteriaceae bacterium
ACGATGATGGGCTGGTTGGGAAAATTGACGCCCGGATTGACTTTGGTGATGGCGGGATCATTCCAATTCGTGATCTTCCCGAGAAAAATGCCGGCTAAAGCATCGGGAGTGAATTTGACTTCGCCGCTGATGCCCGGAACGTTGTACGCAGGCACAACCGCGCCCAGCACCGTCGGGATGTGCAGGATCTTGGCCTTGGACTGCGACAGTTGCTCATCAGACATGGGACCATCGCTGGCTCCGAAATCGACGGTGCCGTTCAAGACCTGGCGAATGCCTCCGCCGCTGCCGATCGATTGGTAGTTGATCTGCACCTCCGGATGCAGCTTGTTGTATTCGCTGAACCACTTGGAGTACATGGGATACGGGAA
>PMBA01000239.1:382-20340 GCA_003152795.1 Acidobacteriaceae bacterium
ATCACTAGAAGAGTCCTCCTCGTGCAATTTAGGTGTGCAAGTTTGTTTTATGGGCAAAGTGTTAAAGGAAGGTTACAACGGGGTGAATTTCTGATGAACGCACTTGCTTTTCCAAGTACTTAGCGACCAGCGCTGGCGTAGAGAAGGGGCTTTGGCGGTCTCCCGCCGCCTCGGATAAAGACGCGGCAAGCCGCGTGCCTACAGGGGAGAGCTAGCGGTTGCCATACTTGTCGAGGCGCGCCAGTTCACGCCCAAAAAGAGTGTTGTGGGGAAATTCCCGCTGCAGCCCCAGCAGAAGCTCGCGGGCGCGCGGCGAGTCCTTTTCGCGGACGTAGGCGATGGCCAGCAGGATGCGCGCAAAAGGAGCCAGCAGCTGGCCTTTTGCCGCGGTCGTCTGGAGTTCGGCAATGCCGCCGGCTTTATCGCCGGCGACGCCCCCGAGGCGCAGGACCCAGCGCACCGGAGCGGCCATCGATCCAACGATGTAACGGCTGACGCCGCTGGCCAGGTGAGCGTCGTAGCAATCGGGGTCGGCTGCGAGCAGTTGCTGGGCCCAGGCCGTCGCCTCTTTGGTGTAATGCAGCGACGCCAGATTGCGCTTTTCGATGAGCGCGGCAAAATCCGAGCGCAAGCCATTGGCCAGGGTCATCGCCAGAAGCGCGTCCCGGTCCCGAGCGTCGCGGTTCAGCCGGGACTTTGCCAGATTTTCAGCAAGGTCGAGTCGCTGCTCGAAATGTGCGCGCTGTCCCGGGTCGGCTTCATACTTCTTGCGTGCGGCGAAGATCGAGTCGTCCTCATAAAATTGCGCCTCCAGCACACCGAGGCGATCAAATTCGGAAAACAAGACGCCAGCCGCCTCGCTTACCGGCCCCATGGGATTGTCGGGGTTCACTTTCTCCCACGACTCGAATTCTTTCTGTGCGCCCGCAAAATCCAGATCATAGAGCCGCCGGAATCCTGGATTGAGCCCCGCCGATGGCAACTCGGCAACCGCCTGGGAAGCAATCATCATCAGCACAAATAAGGCAGTGCCTGGAACTGTATTTAAGAATCGGTTTCGGGCAGGGCACGGCTTCAGCTGTGCCGCCAAGACCGTCCCAAATGCGGGCGTTAGCCCCAGCGGGTCGCCTTTTTTAACCCGCAAAAGTATTCTCGATACTAGTTCCAAGAGTGTGACCTGGATCCCTTTCGCACCGGGGCCAAGCCGGAGTGGAACGCTCATAAGGCGGCATCCTGACATGTGTTGGATTGGATGCGCCTTCCCGCGTTTCCGATGGAAGGCGAGCACAATTCCGTCGCTTCTGGCAAACTGCTTGACGGTGAGGACGACCTTCTGTGAGCCAAGATAACGATCTCCGCTATGCGCCGGGCTGGCCCGGAATCGAACCCCGCTGGACGTCGAGCGCCAAGACGGGCGTGGGTACCGCGCTGAACCTCCACAGCCGCGTCTGGTTCACGCTGAGTCATGGCATTCTGAACGAGATTTATTTTCCCCGGGTGGACCAGGCCTGCACCCGCGACTTCGGCCTCATCGTCACCGACGGCCGTGGATTCTTCTCCGAAGAGAAACGACATTGTACCTTCCGCAACCTTCCGATCGAGCCCGGAGTGCCTGCCTATGAACTGACCAACACCTGCCTGTCCGGCCGGTACCGGATAGAAAAAGAAGTGTTGACCGATTCGTTACGAAACGTGGTGCTGCAGAAAATTCGATTTGTGCCGCTCCAGGGAAATCTCGGCGACTACCGCCTGTACGCCCTGTTGGCTTCGCACCTGGCAAACATGGGATACGGCAATACCGGCTGGGCGGGCGATTACAAGGGCCAGCCGATGCTCTTTGCCCAGCGCGATTCCTGCGCGCTCGCTCTGGCCTGCTCCGCGCCGTGGCCCAAGCGTTCCGTCGGATTTGCCGGCGTATCGGATGGCTGGCAGGACCTGTCGCAGCATTTCCAGATGACATGGGAGTACGATCGCGCGGAAAACGGAAATCTGGCTCTGACCGCCGAAATCGACCTCAACGCCTGTAACGGCGAGTTCATCCTCGCTCTCGGCTTCGGCGGAATCTGGGCGGAAGCCGGTCAGCAAGCCCTATCTTCCCTGCTCACTTCCTACGAATCGACCCGCCAAGACTACGTCTCCCACTGGCAGAACTGGCAGCGCACACTGCATCCGCTGGACGACAAGCCCCGTGGGAAGGATTTGTATCGAGCCAGCATGGCGGTTCTGCGCACGCACGAGTCCAAGGACTTCCTCGGCGGCATCATCGCCAGCCTCTCCGTTCCCTGGGGCTTCAACAAAGGCGACGAGGACCTGGGCGGTTACCACCTCATCTGGCCGCGCGATCTGGTCGAGAGCGCGGGTGGATTGCTGGCAGCGGGCGCTCACGACGACGCTCTCCGCGTTTTACATTATCTCGAAGCCACCCAGGAGGCCGATGGACACTGGGCGCAGAACATGTGGTTGGATGGGCGTCCTTACTGGAACGGCCTGCAGATGGATGAGACTGCGTTTCCGATTCTGCTGGTCGATCTGCTGCGCCGAGAATCGCCGCGGTGTTTCGGCGACAGCGCGCGCTGGTGGCCGATGGTGCGCAAGGCCGCGGCTTTCATTGTGGCCAACGGCCCTGTCACCCAGCAAGACCGCTGGGAAGAGGACGGCGGCTATTCCCCATTTACACTGGCCGCAGAAATTTCAGCCCTGCTGATTGCAGCCGATCTGGCGCAATCGATGGGCCAGTCCCAGCCCGCCGAATTTCTGCGCCAGATGGCCGATACCTGGAATGACAACATCGAGCGCTGGACCTACGCGGTGAACAGCGATCTCGCGCGGCAGGTCGGCGTGGAGGGTTACTACGTGCGCATCGCGCCGCCCGATGGAGACGGAGCCGCCTCTCCTCTGCAGGGATTTGTTCCCATCAAGAATCGGGCGAGTTCGACTGCGCCGGCGGTGGAAATCGTCAGCCCGGATGCGCTCGCTCTGGTGCGCTTTGGCTTGCGCGCCCATGACGATCCGCGAATGCTCAACACCATCAAGGTCATCGACGAAATGCTGCGCGTGAACCTTGCGCAGGGTCCGAACTGGTATCGCTACAATCTGGATGGCTATGGAGAGCACGAGGACGGCTCTCCGTTCGACGGCAGCGGAATTGGCCGACCATGGCCGCTCTTGGCCGGTGAGCGAGCTCACTACGAACTGGCCGCTGGACGCGCCGCTTCCGCCGAGGCCTTGTTGGGGGTGATGGAAAGCTCATCCGGAGCGAGCCGTTTACTTCCCGAACAGGTCTGGGACACAACCGACATCCCGGAGCGCGAGCTGTTCGCGGGAAAAGGATCGGGGTCGGCGTGCCCACTGGTATGGGCTCATTCCGAGTACATCAAGCTGCGGCGGTCTCTGGTTGACGGCAGGATTTTCGATCAGCCTCCACAAACGGTGGAGCGCTACTTAACCAGTAAAATCGCGGCGCAGTATTTCAACTGGCGCTTTAACAACAAGCCGCGCACGCTGCCGTGCGGGAAAAAGCTGAGGCTCCTGCTGATGGAACCAGCGCTCGTGCATTGGAGTTTCGACAACTGGCAGAGCAGTCGGGACAGCGACTCCGGCGAGAGCGGATGGAACCTGCAGCACGTCGACCTGCCGACGGAAGCTCTTGTCACCGGGCGCCAGATTGTTTTCACGTTCTTCTGGAAAAACAGCGCGCGCTGGGAAGGACGCGACTATCAGGTCGTCGTCGAGTAACTGGAATCGAGCTCATGCCGTCAAGAAGCGCCGATCCTCCAGTGTCCTCCATGGCAAAAGCATTTGCCTTCCTCCGTCGCCGCTGAAATTTCCACCGGTTACTATTCTCAACGCCCGACACTAGCACGAAACAGCACGAAGGAAACGCTTCGGCGCTGCTAAACTTCTCCTGATCGCTTTCCTGATCCCGCGTTCACTTTGAGGTAACATGCGCATTCTTAGCCTGTTTGTTATGGTCGTAGTAATGACTGTTCTAACCGCATCCCAAACCCTGCCTGCGCCCGAGGCCATCACCGATCCGAAGCAGATCGCGTCCAAGCCCGATGCCAGGGTGGAGAAGAATCTTTCCATTGAGAAGCTTTACATGACGCGCCAGGTGGGAGGCGCGACCTGGTCGCCGGATGGGAAGACGGTCACTTTCGTCAGCAATCTGAGCGGGCGGAATAATCTCTGGCTGGTCGCGTCGGAAGGGGGATGGCCGATGCAACTTACGGTGAGCGATCAGCGCCAGGCCCAACCAACCTGGTCGCCGGATGGCAAGTGGATCGCCTACATGTCCGATTACGACGGCGACGAGCAGTGGGATATTTTTCTGGTCTCGTCGAAGACCGGGCAAGTCACGAACCTGACCAACACGCGCGAAATTGCGGAGGAAAGTCCGGCATGGTCGCCCGACGGACGCTACCTTGCTTACATCGTCAAGCCGAAGACTTCGTCGGTGTTCGAAATTGACGTTTACGACACGCTGATGCGCGAGGTGAAGCACCTGACGACCGGAACCGCCAAGGACCGCATGAACGTTGCTCCGATCTGGTCGGCGGACGGCAAGTTTATCGTCTACACGCAGGAGCAGTCGAAAGGGACCGACTCGAACGTGTTTTTGGTCGAGGTGGCGAGTGCGCAGAGCACGCTGCTGACGCCGCACGATGGCGAACGCACGTACTCGGCAAGCGATGTCTCTCCCGACGGCAAACACGTCCTGATCACCTCCAACGCCGCCGACGGCTACGACAACGTCGGCCTGCTCGAGATTGCCAGCAGGAAGATCCACTGGGTCACACAGGACAAGTGGGAAATTTCCGGCGAGAGCTTTTCTCCCGACGGCAAGTTTCTGACCTACAACGCGAACGTGGATGGCAACACCGGCATTTACCGGTATGACATCGCATCCGGAAAAGCCAATGCCCTGCCCTTGCCCATGGGAGTGAACTTTGTTGCGGGCAGGACTTCGCCGTTCACCCGCGACAACACGCGGCTGCTTTATTACCACACCGGCCCGACTGCTCCCGGCGATTTGTGGATCTACGACCTTACCGACGGTAAATCGCATCAGCTCACGCATTCGCTGGTGGGCGGCGTGCGATCCGAGGACATGGTCGAACCTCATCTTGTCCATTACCCGAGTAAAGATGGGAAGTGGACGATCTCCGCGTTCGTCTATGTGCCCTATAACTTGCCGCGCAACGGCGAGCACCCCGCGATCGTGTACGTTCATGGCGGTCCTACGGCGCAGACGATGAATACGTTCAATCGCTTCGTCCAGTACATGGCGAACCAGGGCTACATCGTGATCGCGCCCAACTATCGCGGCTCGACGGGATACGGAAAAGAATTCCAGCAGGCGAATCTTTTCGATATGGGCGGCGGCGATTTGCAGGATGTGCTCGCGGCCGCCGATTGGATCCAGCAGACGGGCTACGTCGATCCCAAGAAACTCATTCTGATGGGCGCGAGCTACGGTGGATATCTGACGATGATGGGCGTCACCAAGGCTCCGGAAGTGTGGGCCGCGGGCGTTCCAATTGTGCCGTTTGTGAACTGGTTCACCGAGATACAGAACGAAGACCCCGTGCTGCAACAGTCGGATCTTGCGACCATGGGCGATCCAGTGAAGAACAAAGCGCTTTACGAAGATCGGTCGCCCATCAACTTTGTGGACCGGATCAAGGCGCCGCTGTATCTGCTAGCCGGTGGAAACGATCCTCGTTGTCCCAAGACCGAAGCGCAGCAGGTGGTGGATGCGGTCAAGAAGCGCGGCGGCGTGGCCGAATACAAAGTCTATGAGAATGAAGGCCACGGCTTCGCTCGCGTTGAAAACCAGATTGACGCTTACAAGCGGGTGGCTGACTTTCTGAAAGCGCGTGTTCCGCCAGCGGATTGCAGTTGCTCGCTGAATTAGGGCAGTTCTCAGTTCTCAGTTCCCGGTTCTCAGTAAGGACTGGCCGGAGTCGATCTCAGCGGTGCCCTTCCCAGTTCCCTCGCCTCATGAACAATCGGACTAGTTCTCAGCAAAGCCGCAGGCGCCCACTGAGAACTGAGAACCGGGAACTGAGAACTGCCCTTACGCTTCCAGCTTCAACTCATCCAGTTCGAGAAACTCGTGAATGATGGGCTCGTTCGATTTCTCCATGTCCTTGTAGGTCCCAAAGAAAATCGCGCGGGCTTCGTGGAGAAAGACGATGCGGTCGGCGAGTTTTTTCGCCAGGCGCATGTCGTGCGTGACCACCACCGACGTCAGGTGCAATTGCAGTTTCAGCCGCGCAATCAGATCGCCCAGCAGGTTCCCCATCATCGGATCCACCATGGTGGTGGGTTCGTCGTAGAGCACGCACTCGGGTTGCGCCGACAGGGCTCGCGCGATGGCCACCGAACGCTTCATACCCGTCGAAAGGTCCGAAGGCAACAGGTCGCGCATTTCCTTCACTCCGACCATTTCGAGCAGACCGTCGACAACCTGATAAATCTGCTCTTCGGAAAGCTCCCTCTTTTCGCGCAGGGGGAAGGCCACGTTTTCACCAACCGTCAAAGAATCGAACAGCGCCCCGTTCTGGAACACCATGGTGACTTTCTTTCGGATTTCTTCCAGTTGCACTTCGTTGTAGTCGGTGATGTCCTGGCCGGCGACAATGACCCGGCCCGAATCCGGCTTTAGAAAACCCATAATGCTGTGCAAGGACACTGATTTTCCGACGCCGCTCCGGCCCAGGATGCAAACCATCTCCCCCGGCAACACATCAAAGCTGACGTTCTGCAGGATGACTCGATCTCCAAATGCCTTGGAGACGTCCTTAAACTCGATGTAGGGAGCCAGGGTATCGGCGGCGGCCATGGCTATCAGAATGGCATGAGATGCCAGCTCGACTCAAGCGCTAAGCGCAGACGCCGGTCAGCCCGGGGAACCCGGCCCCTCCGCTGCCAGACGGTCCTGCGGAGTGTTCACGTTGAAAAAAGTCCGCTCTGAAAATCCCGCCGCCTTGAGTTCCTCCTCGCCGATCAACCGGAGCGACACGCCGGAAAATGCCGCGTCGATCTTGTACTTCCCTGCCCGCAGAGCCTGCTCGGCAACGCCCGAGAAGCTCCGACGATAGACCGCGCACAGCGGCTGCAGTCCCTTGCCAGTAACGGGCACGGTGATCGTCGCCTGGTTGTCTTCGGCCACCGCGATAAGAAAAGCGAGAAGTTCCCGGCTGACGAAGGGCATGTCCACGGCGAGCATCAGGTTCAACTCGGCCGGCGAACTCGCAAGCCCCGCGTGTATACCGCCGAGCGGACCGCATCCCGGAAGAATATCCGCCAGGACGGGTCCATATTTCGTAGATTCATACTTCGCAAACCGGGCCGGGTCCGCCACGAGCCTCACGCTCTCGCAGACCTCGCTGAGCACACTCAGGGCGCGATCCACTAGGGTTTGGCCGCCAATCTTAAGAAAGGCTTTGTCGACGCCGGCGCCCATCCGCGAACTCCTGCCTCCGGCCAGCAGAAAGCCCATACCCGACCGTCCCATCCGTCCCATATGGAAAAGCATAAGTCATAAGCGACGATGCACAAAAGTAACCTATTCAGAACGGCCAGCCCGCCGGAAGATAATTATGTCCGTTGTTAGGGGGCAGTACTCGTCATCATGCCACAAAAACTCATGGATGTTCTCATGCTGGGCCGCTGTTCGCACGAGTTTTCCTGGCCGCGCCGGGCGCCTAACGGAGAGTACTACCAGGTCTGTATGTTGTGCGCCACCGCTTTCGAGTACGACTGGAAAACCATGCGTCGCGGTGATCGGGTCGATGAACCCGTGGCGGAAACGACTACGGCGCTTCACCACTCCGGTCAAAAGCACGCTACCTGGATGCCCCGGGCGCGGCGTATCCACTCCAGTATTCCCCTCCGATATCGCGGGAAGAACCTCAGCACATGGTACGCCGGTGTCATCCAGAACATCAGCCAGTCGGGCGTATTCTTTCACGGCCCTCAATTACTGCCGACCGATGCGCTGGTCGAACTCATCTTCGAAATGCCTGAAGAGATCTCCGGACAAAAAAATAGCAGCGTCCTTTGCCAGGCCAGGCTCATTCGTATCAAGGACGCGGTAGACAACACCGAAGACGCCTTCGGACTGGCCGCCTCCATCCTGGACTATAAATTTCTCCATCCGGACTGACCTGGCGGCGACGCCACCCGCCCCGGGCGCAGGAATATCCGCACCGCACCACGCGTCCGTTCGAACGCCACCGCTCGCCGCGGTTGCCGTGTGCCCGCGCTGCTGCTACAGTTCTCCAGACAGCGACATCGGTCTTGCCCGCCCTGGTCTAACCACGCCAAGTCCGCTACTGGAGCCGGCAGCCTTCTAAAACGCAATGTCTGGAATTGGAGCCAGTCTGAGAAGTTGGATCGCGCGCAATCGATACTCTCCGCGCCTCCAATACGGCGGAGCCGCGCTTGCGGTCTGGGTGGCGCTCAGCCTCTGGGCTCTTCCCGGCGTGCCGCATCGCCATCTCTTCGCGCTCCTGCTGGCGGCCGTGCTCTTCACCGCCCGTTTCCTCGGTTTTGGCCCAGCCGTCTTCTGCTCTCTGGTTTCCACCGCCTGTCTGGATTTCTTTGCGCTTCCGCCTTATTTCAGCTTCGGTATCCGCACCAGCTCCGACCTTGAGCGCCTCGCGGTCTTCCTCGCCATTTCCGTATTTGCCGGAAGTATGGCCCGGCAGAGAACATTGGCGGAATCCCGCGCCGACCGCTCCACCCGCGAAATGGCCGCCATCGTCGAATACTCCGGCGACGCAATTTACAGCAGCCGCCCCGACGGCACCATCTCCAGTTGGAATCGCGCCGCCGAGCATCTCTACGGCTACACTGCGGAGGAGGCAATCGGGCTGCCCGTCGCTCGACTCGCGCCCCCCGAACGCCGCGATGAGTTCGAGCGCAACCGCGAGATCCTCAATCGCGGCGGCCACATCGCTTCCTATCGCACCGAGCGCCTGCGCAAGGATGGCACCCGCTGGCCCGTCCTCCTCTCGGTGTCCTCGCTAAGAAACGCCCGCGGCCTCATCGTCGGTGCGTCGGCCATCGCTCGCGATATTTCCGCCGAGAAACAGTCGGAAGAAGCCATCCGTCGCAGCGAAAAGCTCGCCACCACCGGCCGCCTCGCCGCTTCCATCGCTCACGAGATCAACAATCCCCTCGAAGCCGTCGTCAACCTGCTTTACCTGGCGCGCCATGACCCCAGCCACGCCGGGGAGTACCTCACCCTGGCGGAGCAGGAAGTGGGCCGCGTCGCCCGCCTGGCACAACAGACTTTGGGATTTGTCCGCGATGCCTCTTCTCCCGGTTCAATGGATCCTGCCGCCATCATGGACGAGATTCTCCAGTTGTATTCCCGCAAACTGGAAGGCCGGCAGATCCACGTGACGCGACGCTACCGCGTCACTCCCCAAGTGAGCGGCTATGCCGGAGAGTTGCGACAATTACTGGCCAATCTTGTCGTCAATGCCGTCGATGCCATGGCCGACGGAGGTTCTCTGCAGGTCCGCGTCGCCACCGGCCGCGATTGGTCCAGCGGCCGCGATGGCGTCCGCATCACTGTCGCCGACAACGGTGCCGGAATTCCCCGCAATCATCTGCGCCAAATCTTCGAACCCTTTTACACCACGAAGAAGGACACCGGAACCGGCCTGGGATTGTGGGTATCGCGCGGCATCGTGCAGAACCACGGCGGATCGATCCGGGCGCGGAGCCGCTCCGACGGCCGCGCCACTGGAACCGTGTTTTTGATCTTCCTACCCCAGCGGCATGAAATCAGCCGCGTGGCGTAAGGCCTCGCTAAACTCCGAGCCTGCCGCCAGTTGCACCCCTCTCAGCCCCGTTCCCTCATTCCATGGCGGTGGCTCAGTTTCCTCTGAGTAAGTCTCCGATTTCCTCCGTGAGACCCCGTGGTTTGTGCCTTTCCGCTGCCCCGCAATCAGAGTTTCCCTAAGATGAGCCACTACCCATTACTCCCAACCGCTTTGCAGACAACAAAAGTACAGTGACCTTCGTACTTAGATACCCCGCCCCCAGCCGCTTATAATCATCCAAGTCCTACCAGACTGAGCACTTAGCCGAAGTGTTAGAAAACGTGGAACCTCTTTTTGCAGCTGCGATCTTCGCTCTGGGGCTGTGCTTTGGCAGCTTCCTGAACGTGTGCATCTACCGTTTGCCGCTGGGCAAGTCGGTCGTGACTCCGCGTTCCGCCTGCCCGCACTGCGGAGATTTGATCCCGCTCTACCACAACCTGCCCGTATTGAGCTGGCTGATTCTGCGGGGAAAGTGCCGCGCCTGCAAGCAGCCTATATCGCCACGCTATCTGGTAATCGAACTCCTCACCGGCTTGCTCTTCCTCGGCTGTTACACGCATTTCGGTTTGACGCTGGCGATGTTGAAGTGCATCGTGCTCGGCTACCTGCTGCTGGGGTTGGTGTTCACCGATGCCGAAACCAAGCTGCTTCCCGACGCCATGACGCTGCCCGGGCTGGCTCTGGGAATTTTGTTCAGCCTGGTGGTTCCGGTGAATGACCTGGCTTCGCGAATCATGCCTGGCCTGGTGTCGACGGCGCTGCGCGGCGAGATTTCCTGGCGGCTCTGGTCCCTCTCCGACTCGCTTCTGGGAGCCGCGGTTGGCGCTTCTTTTCTTTACGGCGCGGCCGCCATTTACTTGCGCGCCCGCGGCGTCGAAGGCATGGGTTTCGGCGACGTCAAACTCATGGCCTTGATCGGCGCATTCCTCGGAACCAAACTCACCGTCCTGACCATTTTCGCCGCATCGCTCGCCGGTTCGCTGTTTGGACTGAGTACGGTCCTTGCCGTCTGGATGAAGCGTACCCGCCGCAGTCAGGCGCGTGGCTCTGCTTCCAGTGACGCCCGGCGGCGCGCCTGGCACTCCGCCCGCCTCGCGCTCCGCTATTACGAGATGCCGTTTGGCGTTTTCCTCGGCAGCATGGCTCTTTTGTCGTTCCTGTTTGGAAACTGCGTCCTGCACTGGTATTGGAGCGCCCTGTGAATCTGCTGATGAATCCGATGGTGCTGCGCATGGGCCTGCTTCTGTTTGTTGCCGTGTTCGCCTTTGGCTTCGGCCTGTTCATCATCAGGCGCCTGCGAAGCAATCTCGTCGCCGAGCCCGAATCGCTGGATCACGCTCCCTGGTCGGTGGAGGGTTTGCCGGTGCACGCCTATCACGCTGTCATCCAGCAACTGAAGCAGCAAAAACATGAGCTCGCCAGTCAGCATCTCTCGGAGCGCAGAAAAGCCAAAGCTTCCGACAGCCTCAGTTCCACCATCCTCTCGAACCTTTCCTGCGGCGTGCTGTTCCTCACGACCGGCGGCCTGGTTCGGCAGGCGAACGCGGCCGCCCGCAAGCTCTTGGGATTCGCCTCCCCGGTGGGTCTGCACACTTCCGACCTTTTCCGCTCCGCAACGGTGCGTCCGGACAGCAACCATCCGAGTCCAGGTTTGATTTCACAACCCAGCGTCGAGCAACTCCTGGCTCCCGCCCTGGCCGGAAAGGCTGCGGTTCGTGGCCTGGTCGTGAATTACTTCACCCGCGACGGGGAGAGCCATGTCCTCGAAGTGACCGCCTCTCCCGTTCTGGCCGAAGACGCCAGTCTCATGGGCACGACTCTTGTGCTCAACGACAAGACCGACCTCGAACGCATCCGCCACGATCAAAGGATGCGGCAGGAGATCTCTTCCGAACTCGCTCTCGGTTTGAGCAATTCCCTGACTACCATCGCGGGGTACGCGCAGCAACTGGCATGCAGCCGGGACCCCGACCTCGCGCATCAACTGGCCGACGACATTTCCCGCGAAGCCGCCCAGTTGGATCGAACGATTGGCAGTTTTCTGGGAGGCGTGCGGGCTGCCTCCACAAGTTCTTGATACAGCGATTGCAGGCCGCGACCAGAATCGCGGCCTTGCGAAAGGATGATCACATGAAGCACACGAAACTCATCGCCATTGCCACTCTGCTCCTGTTGGGGGTCAGCTTCGCCGCTGCTCAGTCACTGGGAGATTCCGCGCGCGCCGCTCGCAAGAACAAACCCGCGCCCAGTCCCGCCACCCGCCATTACGACAACGACAATCTGCCGACCAACGACCAGTTGAGCGTGGTAGGACCGCCGGCATCCGAAGATGCCGCCGCCGCGCAAGGCGCCGCAAATCCCAACTCCGTCCAAGCCAAAAAAGCCGCCGCCGTGGACGCCGCTGCCGCCGCTGCCGATCGTCAGAAAACCGCCGACGACTGGAAGGACAAACTTGACAAGCAGAGGGAGAAGATCGACTCCCTGAACCGCGAACTCGACCTCGAACAGCGCGAATATCGTCTGCGCGCCGCCGCCATGTATTCCGATGCCGGCAACCGTCTGCGCAACGCGGCCCAGTGGGATAAGGACGACACACAGTACAAAAGCGACGTCGAAGGCAAGCAGAAAGCCCTGGATGCAGCCCGCCAGGAACTGGACGACATGCAGGAGCAGGCGCGCAAGGCCGGAATTGTTCAAAGAGATAAAGACAAAGACAGCGTCCCCGAAAAAAGCAAACAATAAAAATCGTTCGACGACCGTCTGAAAGCACCGTGTGGCAGCGGGGCTTTGCCCCGCCACGACGGGGACGAGCCCCGTCCCACACAGCTCGTCCAACCGATCGAAAGCCTCGTGTTCAGGATTTCCCCATCCGCTCCCGGATCTGCCGCGCATGATGCCGCCCATGCACCCAGTGGAACTTTCGCCACTGGTCGGCCGTCAGAGGTCCAAGGAACGGGTGGTCCATGATCTTCGTCCGAACCCCGAACCTGCGCTCGCACTCGTCCAGCCCCGCGCTCATCTTCTGAAGTTCAACCAGGATCGCCTGGCGCGCCTCTTCCGGCGCCATGCCTCGTGGATTGGACCGTTCCGGCGCCTTGCGTCCGGCCGGGATGTGCCCAAGATTCACCACCAGCAGGGTGGCGAAGCGATCCTTCAGCGTCGCCCGCGTAGCCAGCGGAGCCCCCTTTTCCAGGCACTTCGCCATTCCCAGGTTGCTGTACTTGTAAGTGAGAAACAGGTGCTCCAGGATCTGCCCAGCATTCCATTTCCCCGCCGGAGCCCGCGTCAGTTGGTTCGCGCTGGCGCCCCCTGTTGCATCTTCGAGTTCCTGCCGCAAACGATCGAGATAGGAATTCATGGCTTCAGTTCAGTACAATGATCCGCGAAACGACGGCCAAACCACTACACCAAGTCCGATTGGAAAATCGTTATGAAAAACCTGTTCGTCGCAATCTTAGCAGCCGGCTTGATGGCCGGTTGCTCTTCGGAGCCGGGCAAGCCTGCTACGGCGGAAACGCCCCAACCGAAAGCCCCCGAGGCCATCACCGGTAGCAGCGCGTTCTACAAATGCTACATCGCGGCCCGCGGCTGGGCGCAGGATGCTCAGCCGTATCGTGTGGAGTCGCACCCTGCCGCGGACTCCAAAGGCCGGGACGGTAAAGCCGGAGAGTGGCGCGCCGGATTCGCCTCCCCCTCCCAGCGCACGACCAAGTTCTATACCTGGGCAAGCGGCGACGTTTCTCACGGCGTCGACGACACCTACAGCCCCACCAATTCCAGCACTTTTGTTTTCAACGTCCAGTTTTTGAAAGTCGATACCGATAAGGCCTTTGCCATCGCCCAGCAGCACGGTGGAGACAAACTGCTGGAGAAGGAACCGGACACGCCCGTTCTTTATCTGTTGGACTGGAACCGGCAGACGAACGAACTGCTGTGGCACGTAATCTATGGAACGGACCGCGACACCGCCAAACTGCGGGTGGCGGTGAACGCCTCCACCGGGGAGTTTTCGCGGGTGGAGAAGTAAGTTGCTTCGGGCTGCGAGCGAGCAGGAACAACCGGCTCGTAGCTCGTAGCCCGAAGCGAGTAGCTGGTTATTGCGCTTTCGCGAGCCGGTCGAGCGCCGCGTGTGCATCCTTGGCCAGCGGGCCATCCGGCAGAATCTTCAGGTACTGATCGAAGTATTTCTTCGCTTCGGCCTTATCTCCCAGTTTTTCCTGGCACTCCGCCAGACGAAAACTGGCAGTCGCGTCGCCATCCTTGTAGTAGAGAGCTTCCTTGTAGCGTTCCACCGCGGCTTTGTAGTTCTTGCGCTTGAAGTAGAAGTCCCCGACCTCAATATCTTTCAGCGCCTTCATCGGGTTCCAGGGATGGAACTCCGCGACCCCGGACTCGTCGGGCTTGTCTTTAACGTCAGCGTCGAAATCCGCCACTGCATCCCTGCTCCCGGGATGGTTCTTCGCATCGTCTTTGGGCGGGCTGATGTCGATTCTCGCGTCGCGGCTGGAGCTTTCCTCGCTCTCGCGATTCCGGTCGGCCCTCTTGTCCGAAGCCGTCTTGTCCGGGGAATCCTGTGCCATCGAAACCGTCGCCAGCACCAATACCATCATCAGGAATGGAATACGCACGCCCGTATTGTAGCTCTTTTTCCCGGACCATCGGAGGCCCCCGCCCGTCCCCCAAGGCAGGAGAGTCCCGCAAAAAAATCAGGCCGCCCACAATGGGGACGGCCTGTTTTGGCAAAATCCTCCGGGGAGGAGGAGAAAACTTATAGTGACGGCGGTGTCGCGCTCGCCGTCGGAGTCGCCGGCGTCTGCGCCGGCGTCGTTCCGGTTCCAGTATTCGTCATCAGGTGGATATCCACACGACGGTTCTTGGCGCGACCGTCGGCGGTCTTATTGCTCTCCACCGGCTTATCTTTGCCCAGCCCGATCAGATAAATCTTGTAGGCCGGTACGCTCTTCTCCGCCGCCAAGTACTGAATCACCGCATTGGCGCGGCGCTGGCTCAGATCATAGTTGTACTCTGCGCCGCCCACCGAGTCCGTCGCCCCCTCTACCGTGATGATGTATCCCTTGGTAGTGGCAACGCTGGCCGCCAGTTGGTCGATCGCTTCCTTGGCTTCTTTCGTCAGATTGTCCCGGTTGAATCCAAAATGCACCGCAGTCTCCACCACCGGACGGTAGTTATCGAGGTTTACGACAGCGTTGGTCAGGACGTCCACGCGCTGGGTGGCGCCGTTCGCCGACAATTGCGCCTTATCGGCCTCACTGCCCGCCGCCAGCGCCTTCTGGTCCACTTCCGTGGCGCGGGCCTGCACCGCCTGAATTCCAGCTTGGGCGCGCTGATCCACGTCCTTGATGTCTTTCGAATTCTTCGCGTTCAGGTCGTCCAGTTCATTGGTCTTATTGATCAGCGGAGTCGTCTGCTGACGCACGTAGTTCTTGCTTGTACATCCGATGGATGCGGCCACTGTCGCCGCCAGCATTAGGGTCAATGTCAACGAAGTGCGATTCATAAGGTTGGGGGCTCCCTGCCCAAATATTGCTCTATTTCTCTGTTCTATCCAGATCCCGTAAAAGTCTGCAAACTGGATCCACTCTCTGTCAATGCACGGGGAATGCCATTTCGCATTCCCAGCAAAAGCAGATAAACCGCTTTATATCAGCGCCTTGGACACTCACTGTGGGAAACGTGCAAACCCCGCAACAAGGCAATCGCGATACAAACCGTAGAAATTTTATACTGTTTGGTTTCTGGCTCGAAATTATAAATGATCGCGCTAGCGCCTAAGAAAAAATTTCTGCCTGTCGGTTTCCGGATAGAACAAATAAAAACAACGAACCACAAACGATACTAGATAGCGCGAAGGTTTTGCGAGGTCTTGAAGAGTTTCCCTCACGAATCTTCGCGTCCTTGGTCGTTAGCTGTCGCCATCGGCGATCTACTTCACATCACCGGCGGAACGCTGATCCCCATGGCCGCGAGAATACGTATCAGTTCCCGGCGAACCACAGCCGTAGTTGTCAGCAGGAACTTTTTCCGCCCCTCATCCGCCTCGCTGAGGATCGGATACCGGTGATAGAAGGTGTTGAAAAGCTGCGCCAGTTGAAAAGCATGTTTGGCAAGATAAGCAGGCTCGGTCGTCGCAATGCACTGGCTGACCACGTAAGAGGTCTTCGCCGCCGCCAGCCACAACTCCCAGACGTCGTTCCCAGATTCGCCCTCGAGGTAGCTGGAGAAATCTGCTGTAAAGACCTCGCCCGCCTCGTCTTTACAGAACGCCGCCGGATCGAACCCGCCCTTGCGGAAAATATTCGACGCCCGCACCACGGCATACTGCGCGTATGGCCCGGTGTCTCCCTCGAAACTCAACGCATCTTTGAAATCGAAGGCGATCACCGAGGGCTTGGTGAACTTCAGCATGAAGTAGCGCAGCGCTCCAATCGCGATCTGCGCGGCAATGCCGGCCCGCTCCGCTTCGCTCAACTCAGGATGACGCCCATCCACCTCCTGGCGAGCCGAACTGATCAGAGCATCCAGCAGATCGTCCGCCTTCACTCCAAAACCCTTTCGGCCGGAAACCTCGATCCAGGACCGCGCTTTTTCTTCTTCGCTCAGCTTGTACCCAAGTTCGGCGGCGCAGCGCGGGGTCAGCGCCACCATCTCATACGAAAAGTGAGTGTAGCGATCGGCGGCCTGTCCGTGTCCGAGGCCGCGCAATGCTTCGATCACCGTGTTCTGCGCCTCCGACTGCCGCGCATCGATGACGTTGTAAATCTCAGCCACATCGCCGAAATGCGGATGCACCTTCTCGCCCTCAACGGCTGAGATCCAGCAGTCGTGGCCATTGGGGTAGCGATAAAACTTCCGATATCCGAAATCGCGCCCCAGCAGCCCAAATTTCCACATGTGATAGGCGATGTCTTTGCCCACGTACCCAACCGTGCCGTTGGAGCGCACAATAACTTTCTGCTCTTCCTCGGTGATCCTTTCCCCGGTGAGCTCGGCGCCGTCCGTGGTTAAGGCCTTACCCGCGGATGTCCCCCCGCGCCGCATCACCCAGCAGCCCGCGTTCTTCCCCTCAGCCTCGTAAGTAAGCACCCCGGTTTCCTTGAGCGTGGAGAAAGCCGCATCCCAGAAATGCAGGTGCAGAATCTCGCTCTCGCGCGGCAGAAAGTCGTACTCAATATCCAGCCGGTCCATGGTTTCCAAATGGCGCTTAAGGACGGCAACGGAAATCAAGTCGGCAACCGCGGCGATTTCATTATTCCCTTCCTCAATCGATCGCAGCGTCGCGGCTCGCACCTGCAGGTTCGACTTGTTCTCTTCATACCAGTGCGAAACGCGCGCATAAAGATCCCAGCACACGTAATCAAAGCGCGGCGCCGCCGCCAGCGCTTCGATCTGAGCCCGCGTCTTCTGCTCGATGTGCAGGAATCCCACCACCACGTCCGCCACCTGCACGCCGGTGTTGTCGATATAGTTCTGGACATCCACGTCCCGGCCCGCAAAGCGCAGCAACCGGACGAATGTGTCCCCAAGAATGGCGTTCCGCAGGTGCCCGATATGAGCCGCCTTGTTGGGATTGATGCTGGAGTGCTCGACTAGCACTTTGCCCGGCGCCACCTCCGCCGCCGGAGATCGATCCGCCGCCAGCGCCAGCGCCAACTCAGTCCGTTTCAAACGAACGTTGATGTATCCCCCGCCCGCCACCTCGAATTTCTCAAAGCCCGGAATCGCGCCCACTCCGGCCACAATCTCATCGGCAATCTTGCGCGGCGCCTGGCGCAGCTTCTTTGCCAGTTCGAAAGCGAGCGGCAGGGCATACTCGCCAAATTCGATTTTCGGTGGCTGCTCGACTACGATGTTCGCGATTTCCAGGCCGTAATTGCGGCGCAGAAACTCCCGCAAATGCTCGGCCAGCCGGCGTTCCAGATATCGATACAAGCGATGCCCTCTAACTCATTCAAGAAACAGCGATTCTAACAAACTCACGCGAAGCTCGCGTTTGACGGAGCAGTGACCGTTCCCTATGATGAAAGTTTCATGCGGCGGCGACACAAATCCTGACCACCAGCGATCGCAGAGGGAATAAATCAAAGCTGTCCCCTGTGTAACCCTGCGCCCCCGTGGTTCAAGCTTTTGACCTTATGCGCATAGCCTACCTCGACTGTTTTTCCGGCATAAGCGGCGACATGTTCCTGGGCGCCCTGATAGATGCCGGCGTGTCTCCGAGGCTTCTGGAAAACGCAGTAGCGGCGCTGAATATCGGGGCAAGCCTGGAGATTAAGCGTGTGGCGCGCAGCGGAATTTCAGCGACCAAAGTGGATGTGCACTGCAACCGCGAAAAAGATCTGGCGAACGACCACGAGCACGCCCAGACCGTGCGGGGGCAGAGCCCCGTCGCCATACAACACCAACATGCTCGCAGCCTGACAGAAATTCGCCGGATTATCGAGAAAGCGGCAATCGACCCCTCCGCCAAGGCAACCGCAACTCGAATCTTCGAGGCCCTGGGCCAGGCCGAAGCCGAAATCCACAACACCTCGCTCGATCAAGTCCACTTCCACGAAGTCGGCGCCGTCGATGCCATGGTTGATATTGTCTGCGCCGCCGTGGGAGCGGATTCTCTGGCCATCGACCAATGGATCTGCTCGCCCCTCAACGTCGGCGGTGGCAACGTCAAATGCGCCCACGGAACCCTCCCCGTGCCCGCCCCAGCCACCCTGAAGTTGCTCCGTGACGCGCCCGTATATTCTTCCGGACCACAGGTCGAACTGGTAACGCCCACAGGGGCAGCGATCGTGAGAACGCTGACCTGTCGCTTTGCGGCGTTCCCAGCCATGAAGATCGAAAAAACCGGATACGGCGCGGGAACCCGGGAATTCCCCGAGCACCCGAACCTGCTGCGCCTGACCATTGGAGAAGCCGCGGATAGCGCCGCTACATCCCCCGCTGCGTCGAATGACAGAATCACCGTCCTCGAAGCGAATCTCGACGACCTCAGCCCCCAGGTGCTGGCTTACGCCATGGAGCGGTTGCTCGCCGAAGGCGCGCTCGATGCGTTCAGCGTCCCCGTACAGATGAAGAAAAACCGTCCCGGCGCATTGCTGACCGTGCTGGCAAGAATCGAAGACGCGGATCGCCTGGCAAAGTTGATCTTCACCGAGACCACGACGCTGGGCGTGCGCCGCCGCGAAGAACAGCGCCAGACGCTCCCCCGGCGCTGGGAAACGGTCGACACCACGTGGGGTCCGGTGCGGATCAAAATCGCCAACCTGAATGGCGCGGTCTCAAACTACGCGCCGGAATACGAAGACTGCCGGGCCCTGGCCGAAGCGCAACACGTGCCCCTTCGCACGATCATGCAGGAAGCGATCCAGCAGTATCTTCGAAGCGAAAGAAAAGCGTGAATCGGGTTGATTGACAGATTGGTAGCAGGGCATCGCTTCAGCGATGTCGCAAGTCGCAAAATAAAACGCCTCTTTAGGGGCCTACAGTCGAAATCATGACCAAGAAGTTCTACATCACGACCCCGATCTACTACGTCAATGCGCATCCGCACATTGGGCACGCCTACACCACCATCGCCTGCGACACGATCGCCCGGCGGCACCGCATGTTGGGCGATGACACCTGGTTCCTGACCGGCACCGACGAACACGGTCAAAAAATCGAGCGCGCCGCTCAGGCCGCGGACAAAACGCCGCAGCGGTTCACCGATGAAATCTCCGCCGAATTCCGCGCCCTGTGGGATCGCATGGGTCTCACCTACGACGATTTCGTCCGCACCACTTCGGACCGGCACAAGCGGGGTGTGCAGGCGTTGTGGCGAAAGATTCGCGACAACGGTTTCATCTACAAGGGCACCTACACCGGTCAATACTGCGTTTCCGACGAGCTTTACGTGGACGGTATCGGCCCCGGCGATCCCTGCCCCGATTGTGGCCGCCCCACCGAAACCGTCAGCGAAGAAAATTACTACTTCAAGCTCTCGGCATTCCAGGACCAGTTGATCCGCCTTTACACCGAGCAGCCCGATTTCATCCGCCCCGAGACGCGGCGCAATGAAGTGCTATCGTTCGTCCGCAGCGGCCTGCGCGATCTTTCCATCAG
>PMBA01000473.1 GCA_003152795.1 Acidobacteriaceae bacterium
GCCCCCAAGGCCAGCAAGTTCGGAGTGACGGTTCGCAGCATCACTCCCGATCTGGCCGATCGCCTGAGCATTGCCGCCGGCAAGGGCGTGGTGGTCCAGGACGTCAAGCAGGGTTCATTTGCCGAGGATCTCGGCCTGAATCGCGGCGACGTCATTCTGGAAGTGAACAAGCAGCCCGTCAACAGTCCCGACGACTTTATCAAACTCGAGTCGTCGCTCAAGAGCGGGCAGGATGTCGTCTTCCTCGTCCGTCCCCGGGGCGCAAGGGCGCAGGATGGCACCATTTTCCTCGCCGGCACACTTCCGTAACCGAGTAGCAACTCCGGCGAGACTGGCACTCCATCCCCGATTCGGGGACCATCAGGTGGGCTGGTCTCGCCGGTTTTTTGTTGGGCGGCGAGATTCAATTGCCTGTGTAGGGACGGGCGCCCTCGCCCGTCCAAGCTGGGCGCAGCCCGGCGCTGTCTGCTGTCGCAACAAGTTCTGGGATTGGCGAGTAACGGAAGGTTGAAGATTCTGAACATGCACCAACCTGATCAAATTCCGCGTTGGCGACGGCTGGGGCTTTGCAGCCTGCTCTGCCTGGCCGTGCATGCACTTGCCATCGCGCAGACCGAGACGTCGACTCCGCCAAAAAAACCGGCGCACACTACCGCCGCACCCGCCGGGAAACCAGCGCATCACACCACGACGCACACCCCCTCCCCGCACAACTCGGCTCACCAGCGCAGCTCAGCTCAGAAGAGCGCCACCGCGCAGAAGGGCAAAAGCTCCCGCGGCAGGAAGGGCTCCAGGCAGGTTGCGAAGAAGCGCGGCCAGCAGGCCATTGACTCGGCTCGCGCCCAGGAAATTCAAACCGCGCTCATCCGCGAGCACTACATGCAGGGCGAGCCTTCGGGAACATGGGACAGCGCTACGCAGGCCGCGATGCAACGCTATCAGGCCGATCACGGATGGCAGTCGAAGACGACTCCAGATTCCCGAGCCCTGATCAAACTCGGATTAGGCCCCAGCCACGATCACCTGCTCAATCCGGAAAGCGCAATGACCGCGCCCGCCGCAGCCGATCCAAAGGCCGCAGCAAAACCGGCGCCCCCGGAAAACAGCCCCCCCCAGCATTAGCTTCAGGACAAAGAACGCCGCTGATCCATCCCCGGCGCCGCCACGTCAACCAACCCCACCATCAGGTAGTGTCTCAGGTCAACTAATCACGAAGGGCACGATGGTACACGAAGGAGAACCTTGAACCCAAAAGCCTTCGTGATCCTTCGTGCNNACAGCGCGAAACTGAGTCACTACCCACCATCACCCAGACTGGTAATCCAATTACCCCGAATCCACTAATCCATCACCGGTCGCGGGCAGTAAGGAATCGGTATCCCTTTGACAATCGCCCCCGGGTTGCTTTCGACCAGCGCTTCGGCATACTCGGCTCCCACAATTTTTTCGGCCACAACCCGAGCCCGGGAAAGATTCGGGATGCGGCGCTTGGTGTCGTGCGCGTCAGTGGCGAGGATGTGGACGGCAGATCGGTCCAGCAGCCAGCGCGCGACGATTTCCGGCCGCTCTCCCCAGAACCCCGTCAGCGACGAGGCCGTAACCTGAATCAGACAGCCCTGCTCCGCCAACTCCAGGATCCGCTGCGGTGATTGCTGCAGGATCGGGTTCCGTTCGGGATGGGTCAGGATCGGCGTCAGCCCACGATCTCCCAGGCGGACGAAACAGTCGCCCAGTTGGGTCGGAATACTGAAATTACTCAGTTCAATCAGCAGATATTTCGTTTCGCCAATCGTATACGTGTGCGGCTGCTCCAGGACGCGTTCCAGATTTTCGAAGGAAAGATGAAAATCACAGCCCAGACTGACCTGCAATTTCAGCGCCGGATCGATCTTCTCTTGCAACTGGAGGAGAAGCCCCGACAGATACGCGCGATCGTAGGCGTAGCGATCGTTGGCGTGCGGCGTGGCCACCGTGTGGGTAATGCCGTCCGCTGCCGCCATGCGGCACATTTCGACGGCCACATCCCAGGACTTGGGTCCGTCGTCGACCTCGGGCAAAAGGTGGCAGTGAATGTCGATCACGACGTTGTCTTTACCTGAAACATAGTGATTTGCACCACATTTACACTGCGCAGTGCAGATAACGATTAGAACACACCCGCCGCCAGGCATCGTTTCTGGATTCCGCGCAGCCCCGCCGCCCCACCCCCGCATCCAACCAACGGGTTCCCGTTTCGAAGGTTGCGTCACGCCGAGGGGGAGGCACGCAGTTGCGTTGTTCCCGCCTTCTCGTGCACGATAGTGAACACGACCTTTTCGTTCTCATCCTGGATATTGAGGAGCAGGTTCGCAAATGAGCTTTCAAAGGGCGGCGCGCGCCGCGCTGGCTGGTCAAAGTGGTCTTCCCCGGATTCTTGTGGCCATCGTTGTAGTCAGTCTGGCCGGACTTTCCCTTTCCTGCGGCAATAGCGGCGGCAGCGGCACCACGACGGGGCGGAGCCTGAATGCCTACGTAACCCTCCCCAGCGATGGTTCCGTGCGCCTGCTGCACATCAACGGCGCAAACGGCGTCATCACCCTCGGAGCCAAAACGCCGACCACCGAAAACACTTCGCCCACCGGCCTCGCGCTCTTGCTCCCATCAAAGAAGTTTCTGTACGTGGCCAATTCCCGCGCCAACACCATCTCCACTTTCAACGTCGCCAGCGACGGCTCTTTGACCCTCAACGGCACCCCAACTCCCGCCGGTTCCGGTCCCTGGGCCGCCGTCATCGACCCTTCCGGCAAATACCTGCTGGTGACGAATAACTATTTTTCCAATAACATTTCCGTTTTCTCCATCGATACCGGCAGCGGCGCTTTGTCCGAGGTCCCAGGATCGCCGTTTTACGCGAACGCCAATCCCACCGAAATTCTCATCACCCCGTCCGGCAAGTTCGTGTACGCGACCAATCCCAACCTCGGCACCGTCACCGCCTTTACTTTCTCGAAAGTGGACGGCAAACTCACCGAGGTCAAACCCGGATCGCCATACTTTTCGGGGGCGGGGGCGTTCGGCCTCACCGTGGATGGAAGTGAACGATTCCTCTACGTCGCCAACCCGTCGGCCAGCAACCTCCCCTTGCAATCCAACACCGGCAACATTTCGGCCTTCAGCATCGACCCCAACACCGGCGCCCTGACCCCGATTCAAGGCTCGCCCTTTGCTTCCACCCTGGGCAATGGACCCGCTTCGCTCACCATCGATCCCGGCGGCAAGCTACTTTTCGCGATGACTCCGGGATCGAGCTATTCCATCTGGTGTTTCACCATCGATTCCACCGACGGCCATCTGACGGCGGTTACATCCTCGCCGTTTAGCTTCACTGCGGGCACGCTGTTCTCCCTCATCGATCCCAGCGGCAACTATTTATATATCGGAAGTCAGGATGGAACCGCGATCGAGGCCTACACCTACAATTCATTGACCGGCGCACCTGTAATCGTCGCCGGCTCGCCTTTTTCCACTGGAGAGGCGCCTGGGAAGATGGTGCTTTCCCAGTAGAAGCCGGTTTTCGAATTTGGATTTCAGGCCGCTGTAACCTGCGATTTCAACTGTGGCACTTTGGTGGGAGAATTTTGCACCCGCGTGCCATTTTCAATCTCGCCGCTTAGTCTTACATTCGGAATCGAGCAGTTCTGGGGGAGGGCTGCCCGGGCGTCCTGGGTTCGAAAGAATCCGGACGCCCGTTTAATTTTACCCACCCTCGTGTGTCGCGTCTCCGATTTCCTCCGTGAGACCCTGTGAACCCCGTGGTTTCTGCCTCTCCGCAGTCCGTAATCAGAGTTTCCCAAAACTCTGGAACAAAAGCTCGCCGCCACCCGGGAAAGCAATGGCAATAGCGGACATGCGTATCCGCCCCACCCCGCTTAATTTGTGGAAATTGTGAAGTTCACCGTGATGCGCGCCTGCGTCTCAACCGGCTGCCCGTTTAGCAGGTAGGGTTTGAAGTGCCACTGCTTCACCGCCTCGCGCGCCGCCGCCGCCAGAATGCCCGGGCCGCTAAGAATCTGTATCTCCTGGATCGTGCCCTCCCGCGAGATCAACGCCTGCAGACTGACTGCGCCCTGCACCTTCATCTGCCGCGCCAGCAAGGGGTAATCCGGGGGCACCGAAACGCTCACGCTTTGCGTGGTTTGCGGCGAGAGTTGCATCCGGTCGCCTGCGCTCACCAGTCCGCTCGGCGCCGCTGCCGGAGCGCTCGAGGCCGAAGACGCCGCGCCACCTTCCACATCAAGATGGATCGCATTGCTTTTTGCGGGCACGTTGATGTGGCGGTTTCCAGCCACCACTTCCACTTCCAGAGGAGGCAACGCCGCGCGCTCGGTAGTTGCCGCGAACGGGGCGTCGACCGCAGCCGGTGCCGGCGATTTGGCCGGCTTGCTGCGTTCCCGCGCGGGACTCGCCGCCGCGCTTGTCGCTGGCGCCGCCGCCATACTCTTACTCTTGGTTCGGAACACCGCTTCCTGGACTTCGCCCCCAGGCGGAAACCAGAAATCCCAGTCTTTCAGCACCACCGCCACCAGCGCCAGCACCAGGATCCCGAGCGCGATCAGCATCCGCTTCCGCTGCACTTCCGCATCTTGCGACGGGGGTCCGATGGGGAACCCAGTCGACCGTTCCAGATGGTGCTCGGAGTGAGTTTCGTCTTGCAGCATGGGCACGGAGCCTCCTCGAAATCGCTATCGGTTGAGGGGGAGTGCTGAGTTAGTATGCCCTGAAACCCACGCCCCTGCCAAGTAAATCCCGCTCCGGCCGTACCTTATTGCGCTAGCTGGACTTACTGCATGAAAGTAACGTCCAGAATGGGCCATGGGGACCACCGTCCAGCCCCCCCACTTATCTCGCCGCCAGGTCAGGAAATCTTCGAGACCTTATAGTCGAGCTTGTCCAGAATGCCGACCGCGGCGTCAAGAATCTCCTGATCCACCTTNNCGCAGCGCCGCCATCCGCCCGAATTCGCCGCGGTGCACCATGTCAATGGCTCCCAGGCCGTAGCGCGTTGCCAGCACGCGATCGTACGCGCTCGGCGATCCGCCCCGCTGGATGTGTCCCAGTACAACCGACCGCGACTCGAAACCAGTGCGTTTTTCGATCTCGCTCGCCACCGTCGACCCGATTCCCCCCAGTCGAAGATGCCCGAATTCGTCGCGCCCCGCCTGCAGCGACCCGCCACAGTGTTTCTCGTTGCCATCGGCAAACTTCGCCCCTTCTGCCGCCACCACAATGCTGAAATATCTTCCCCGAGAGTGGCGCTGGCGTATCAGTTCGGCCACCTGGTCGATATCGAAAGGAACTTCCGGGACCAGTATGACGTCGGCGCCGCCCGCAATCCCGCTATAAGTCGCTATCCAACCCGAATCGCGCCCCATCACTTCCACCACAATCACGCGATTATGCGCCTCGGCCGTCGTATGCACCCGGTCGATCGCCTCCGTCGCTATATTCACTGCCGTGTCGAAGCCGAAGGTAAAGTCGGTGCCCGCCAGATCGTTGTCGATGGTCTTCGGAACGCCGACCACTTTCACTTCGTTGGCGAAAAGTTTCTGCGCCACCGAGAGCGTGTCATCGCCGCCAATGGCGATCAATGCCTCGCACCCATGTTTCTTGAGGTTCGTCGCGCATTGTTTCAGTCCTTCGGCATGCTTGGCGGGATTGGTGCGCGAAGTTCGCAGAATGGTGCCGCCGCGCGGCAGGATGCCACCTACCGCCGACAGGCCGAGTTCCATCGTCTTGTCTTCCAGCAATCCACGCCAGCCCTCCACGAAGCCCACAAACTCGTCTTCATAGTGGAACGTTCCCTTGCGCACGATCGCCCGGATAACCGCGTTCAGCCCGGGACAGTCGCCCCCGCCCGTCAGCACTCCAATCTTCATTGCCCGCTCCTCATATTTCCTCCTGCTACTGATGAGTCCGTCCCTGAGCGGATGCACTCCGCCCGTATCGCTTGCTTCAGTGAGCCGGAAGGTACTAGATTATCACGCGCCTCGCGCCGAGATAGCTCCCCTCCTCAAAACCCTTTCACCCCATCAGGACCCCGCGGAACCCAGGCAAGCCCTGAGGTTCCCCCCAACTTCCTTTGTGCTCCCAGCGGTGAAGAAGTTGACTCACCCGCTTGCGAACCCGCTGCTTTTTCGCCACAATACCCTGCCCAACTCTCGTGAACGAAACCCGGGCCCCATGTCAAAAACCTTGCGCGTTCTTCTCTGGATTGCCGTCAGCCTGCTCGGCGCCCTGGCACTGGCCACCATCGCGTTGCATCGCGGCGAACAGATCAACGCCCTCTGGCTGGTCGTCGCCGCCGTCTCCACCTACGCCGTCGGCTATCGCTTCTACAGCAGTTTTATTTCCGCCAGAGTCCTTGCGCTCGATCCCCTGCGCGCCACCCCCGCCGAGCGCCTCGACAACGGCCGCGACTTCATCCCCACCAACAAGTGGGTCGTCTTCGGACACCACTTCGCCGCCATCGCCGGCCCCGGCCCCCTCGTCGGCCCCGTCCTCGCCGCTCAGTTCGGATATCTCCCCGGCACCCTCTGGATCATCGCCGGCGCGGTCCTCGGTGGTTGCGTCCAGGATTTCGTCATCCTGCTGTTCTCAGTGCGCCGCGACGGCAAGTCGCTCACCGAGATGGCCAAATCCGAAATCGGCCCTCTCGGCGGCGTCGTGGCCTACGTCGCCGTCCTCAGCATCATTATCATTCTGCTCGGCGCCACCGCCCTTATCGTCGTTAACGCGCTCAAATCCAGCCCCTGGGGAACGTTCACCATCGCCATGACCATGCCCATCGCCGTATTGATGGGCGTCTATCTGCGCCGCCTTCGGCCCGGCAAAGTCCTGGAAACTTCCATCCTTGGATTCGTTCTCGTGCTCGCCGCCATCTTCGGCGGACAGTGGGTTTCCCAGTCGCCTTCCTGGGCCGCTATCTTCACCCTGACTGGCCCAACCCTGGCCATTCTCATCATTCTTTACGGGTTCGCGGCCTCCGTGCTGCCCGTCTGGCTGCTGCTCGCACCCCGCGACTACCTCAGCACCTTTGTGAAGCTCGGCACCATTTCCCTGTTGGCGGTCGGTATCGTCGCCCTCCGCCCCTCTCTTCACATGCCGCCCCTCACTCGCTTTGTCGATGGCACCGGACCCGTGTTTGCCGGAAAGATCTTTCCCTTCGCCTTCTTTACCATCGCCTGCGGCGCCATCAGCGGATTCCATTCCCTGATTTCCAGCGGCACCACTCCCAAGTTGATCCGCAACGAAACCGAAACCCGCTTTGTCGGTTACGGCGGCATGATGGCCGAGTCGATGGTTGCCATCATGGCCATGATCGCCGCCTCGGTGCTCCAACCTGGCATCTATTTCGCCGTCAACAGCCCCGCTGGCATCGTTGGCCAGGCGCCCGTTGCCGCCGCCACCACCATCAGTTCCTGGGGATTCCCCGTCACCGCCGCCCAGATGGCGGCGCTCGCCCACGCCGTCGGCGAGCAGACGCTGTTCAACCGCACCGGCGGCGCCCCCGCTTTTGCCGTCGGCATGGCACAGATTTTTTCCAACACTCTCGGCGGCCATGCCCTCATGGCCCTCTGGTATCACTTTGCCATCATGTTCGAAGCGCTGTTTATCCTTACCATCATCGACGCCGGCACCCGCGTCGGCCGTTTCATGTTGCAGGACGCGCTCGGCCACATCTGGAAACCCCTCGGCCGCACCAGTTGGTACCCATCGATTCTGTTTACCAGCGCGGTTATCGTCCTCGGCTGGGGAAATTTTCTCTGGCAGGGCATCCAGGATCCCCTCGGCGGCATTAATTCGCTCTGGCCCCTCTTCGGCATCTGCAACCAACTCCTGGCCATCGTCGCCCTCTGCGTCGCCACCACCATCATTGTTAAGATGAGCCGCAGCCGTTACATCTTCGTTACCCTGATCCCTCTCTGCTGGCTGGTGACCGTCAACTTTACCGCCTCGTGGAACAAGATCCTGGATCCGAACCCGCGCATCGGTTTCCTCGCCCACGCCCGTCAACTCGCCGCTGCCGGAGCCAATCCCCGCCTCATCTTCAACGATCGCCTCGACGCCGCCATCACCACCATCCTGGTCGTGCTGGTGGCCTCGATCCTGATCGAATCAACCCTGGAATGCGGGCGAGTGATTTCCGGACGCAAGTCTCCCCTCACCAGGGAAGCCCCCTTCGTGATGACCCGGCTCGCCAGCGAGCAGCAAGCATGAAGCCGAACCGCCCACGTAGGGACGGACGCCCGTCCAGTCGCGCGAAGCCCGACAGCAGACTCCGCTCCACGCTATCCCAAATCGCAACCGTGATCCTGGCCATCCTGCGCGAGCTCTTCGACGAGTCTGCCTACCGGCGTTTTCTGGATCGCAGCCGCCTGGAATCTTCACCCCAGGCCTATGCCATCTTCCAGCAGGAAAACGAGCAGATCAAATCCCGCAGACCAAGATGCTGTTGAAGGGTGAGAACTGAAGAAGCTAACAGCCAGGAGCGAACCGCCAACAGCCGCCCTGCTACACTTCCCCCATGCGCGTCCTTGGCATCGACTGCGGCACCGAATACACCGGTTACGGCATCGTCGATCTGCTCCCTGACGACCGCCTCGTGTGCATTATCTGCGGCGCCATCAAGGTTTCCCCGCGCGACCCCATGCCGGCGCGCCTGTCGCGCATCTCCATTGGGCTTCAGGATCTCATCGCTCAGCACCGCCCCGACCGCGTCGCCATTGAAGACGTCTTCTACGCCGCCAACGTCAAGTCGGCCCTCAAACTCGGCCAGGTGCGCGGAGTCGCCATGCTGGCCGCCGCTTCCGCCGGTCTCGAAGTCGCCGAATACTCGCCACTCTCCATCAAGTCCGCCGTCGTCGGATACGGCCGCGCCGAAAAACATCAGGTCCAGCAAATGGTCACCCGCCTTCTGAATCTCGACCAGATTCCCGAACCTGCCGACGCCGCCGATGCCCTGGCCATCGCCATCTGCCATCTCCACACCGCCGCCACCCACGAACGCCAGAAAGTCCACCTCTAGTGTGTCGTCCCGTGAGTGTGGTGTCCCGTTAATTCGCGACATAAGTTAGCGTTTGTCATCAGTTAGCGTTTGTCACCAGTTAGGGTTGTCATCAGTTAGCGTTGTCAGTTAATGTTGTCATCCTG
>PMBA01000444.1:0-18429 GCA_003152795.1 Acidobacteriaceae bacterium
ATTGCGAAATCTGCGTAGGTTATTTACTATGTTCACTTTACTGATTTTTATCAAGCATGGGAAACGTCGGTCAGAAGACTCACAATAATCTAGTGTAAATAATCTTATACACGTTGCATACTATGTGTGTATGTTCGCTCGCGAGACATCTACTGCTATCCGCGTGGGGAGTCGCGATGAGTTCCGCCTATGATCACTTTGGAGGAGGCCGCGCGGAAGGAGCGATAGCTCGCAAATGCAGTCGCCAACGATATGATCGCAAGCCAGCCTCTGCACTTCCAGACGCCGCGTTGGGCTGATGGAGCGGGAGACGGGGATCGAACNNACCGCTGAACTACTCCCGCTCAACTTGGTTAGACTACCATTCCGCGCTATCCAAGACAACGGCGCTTACCCTGGGTTTCTCTACGCTAGGCATCGTTCTTTCCTGCGCCAACCTGCTACTTGCGGCCGACCGAGTCTTGCATCCCAGACAAGCGGTGCACTAGCGGCGGACTTCCCTGTTCTTCTGGGTCGCAATCGGGCAATCGATTAGCGTTGCGGAGTGGGACTTGGGCTCGGGGACCGATCGAGGCTCGGCTTGTCCGGCGCCGGTTTTTCGGGAATTGCGGGCGAGGCTGGCGCTAGTGGAGGTGCGGCCGGTCCAGTCGTGCCCTGCGGATCGTTCGAACCCGGCAGTAGCGACGATGGGGTGGCGAACAGCGGATCGGGGAGCGAATCAGGCGCCGGCTGCGCTTGCGACGGCCGGATTCCCTTGGCCTCCACGATCGACCAGCGCCAATCTTCATCAGGGCCGGGAGTGATGCCGATATTTTCGTGAAACGCGGTGGTGGTGAAGGGCTTGGCCTCGGCCTTAAGGTGATAGAGAAGCGTTACATCAGAGCGCCTCTCGACCGCGATTGGAGCCAAGCCTTCGGCGGCGGGAATCACACGCGCGCGCGCGGCTAATTCCGCGTTCTCTCCGGGCTTACGCTCGAGCGTCAGGCCGATGGTAATTTCGCGAATATCCCAGTCGGTTCCGTTGAATACCTCGAGCTGCAGACTTTCATCCTGAATGGAACCGGGACCATCGATCTTGATCAGTTCGGTGAGCGGCAGATCTTCAATCAGAACCGGCTTGATCAGCAGCGAACTGGCTCGGGCGTTGAACGACAGACTGCAGGTTACATCGGGCGACGATACTTTGACAGTGTTGCTGGAAGGGTCAATGGAAAACACGGTCTTGTCTTGCTTGACCGGTCTTGCATTCTTAGCGTCCTCCATAACCTGCGTCAAATTGTCGTTATCAATCACTGTGCCGGCAGAGCCTGGTTGTTGTTGCGGATGCTGCGCTTTGTTCTTTCGGAGGTCGCGCGCCAAGTCTCCGAGCGGCTGGGCATCTTCTTGCTCTTGCGCCCAAGCGGCCAAGGGCAGCAAAGACACAATGAGCAGCAAACAGAGTGCAACCAATCGCAAGCTGGGGAGTCTGGATCGCATGATTTCGGTCGCTGAAGCCGCGTGGGCGCTCAGCGAGTTCATCTAAAAGTTTAGGCGAGATGGAATGGAAAAGAAGTTACCGAAGGGACACGTCGGTGCTAGCACTTCCGGGGATGGGAAAAGAAGTATGCTTGAAAGCGGCTTGGACGCGCTCAGATCGAAGCGACGCGCAACGGGGCGCGCCCAAGCCTTTTTCACAATCGCTGCTTACAGCAGGCCAGAAGCACGAAAACGGCTGATTGGATCGGTTACCTGCATTGGTTGACGCTTAAAAACCCAGCGCGCCACCGCAATTCCCAACGCCGCATAAGCCAGATGCCAGATTTTCATAAAATCGCTCCCCACGCCGGACCTTACCGGGGAGAGACTACGAAGGTCCCGTCGTGGAATTACCCTACCGCTACTCTATCGGCAGGTCTAGGCCACGAAGGTGCTATCAATTCGAGAAAAAGTAATCTTAGGTAACGAATGCCAAGTAAATACGGGTGGAGAGCCGGGCGCGCGGTCCGTCCTTCCATTATTGGAATTAGAATTCTTACGACGCGGAGTTTTCGATCCACCCGCCGCCAACCACGATGTCTCCATCGTAGAAAACGGCAGCCTGGCCAGGGGTAAGCGCGCGCTGGGGCTGGTCAAAGGTCACGCGCACCTCGTCTGGCCCGGCGGATTCAATTAGCGCCGGAGCAGGCTGATGCTTGTGCCGAATCTTCACCGCCACCCGCATCGGCTCTTGCAGCTCGGGCGTCGAAATCAGGTTCACCCGGCGCGCCCGCAGGGTGCGCGAGTAAAGCTCCTCGTCCTTGCCGACGACCACCTGCCGCGTGTCGTTCTTGATCTGAATCACGTAGAGCGGCGAGCCCGTAGCCAAACCGAGCCCCTTGCGCTGCCCGACGGTAAAGTTGTGCACGCCGGCATGCTCGCCAATCACCTTGCCGTCGGTGGTGACCATTTCGCCGGCAATCGTTTTGCTGGAAATTCCTGCCGGCAGTTCTCCCTGCTCGGTTAGATAGGCCTCGAGAAAGCGCTTGTAGTCGCCGCCGGGAACGAAACAGATCTCCTGCGAGTCGGGCTTTTCGGCGATCACGAGGTTATGCTTGCGGGCGAGTTCGCGGACTTCCGGCTTGGTCATGCCCCCCAGCGGGAACAGCGTACGGCTCAATTGCTCCTGGGTGAGGCCGAAGAGAAAGTACGTCTGGTCTTTGGACTTGTCGGCTGGACGCTTGAGAAGCCAACGTCCGAGGGGCTCATCAAAGACCACCTGGGCATAATGACCGGTAGCAATCCGGTCTGCCCCAATCTGCCGTGCCACCACAAGAAGCTGGTCGAACTTCAAGTGATTGTTGCAGAGACTGCAAGGAATCGGTGTTCGTCCCGCGAGATACTCCTCGACAAACGGCCGCACCACATCGCGCTCAAAGCGCTCTTCGTGGTTGACCACGTAGTACGGGATGCCAAGAGTTTCGGCCACGCGGCGAGCATCGTAAACGTCGTCGATCGAACAGCAGCGGCCCTGCACAGATTCCGGCATGCCTTCGTGCCCGGCAAGACGGCGCTGGTTCCAGAGTTGCATGGTCAGGCCGATGACGTTGCGGCCTTCGGCACGCAGCATGGCCGCAACGGTAGAGGAGTCGACTCCTCCCGACATGGCGACGGCAATGGTGTGGGCTTCAAGCAGGTTAATCCTCCAAAGTAATCTGCCGTGTTACATGAGTCGGATGAATTTTTATTTTTTGCTTCTTTCCATCTACAAAAGTATGACGGGCGTCGCCTTGCTCAACTCGCATTCCGGCGGGACCCACTGCTAGCACTTCATTGTCCGGCATAACAAAAATCCAATAATGATCTCGTTCGTCGGGGCGATCTAGATAATCGGCGGGCGAAACCACCAACCGAAAATCGCCAAAGGAAAAAGTGGTTTTCCTGGTGCGAGCGTTAAAGTCGACGTCGGTCAGTGATTCTCCCTCAAGCCGCCGGGTGGAAATCGCTATCAGTTTCCGATCCGCATCCGAGTCGACTAGTTGGCGTTCGCCGCGAAAGAGTTTCCAATTCGACAAGTAAATCCAAAGATGCCATCGTCCATGAACGTGGCCATCGGTCCTGATGCGCGGACCGAATTCAAAGGTCAGAAAACTTCCCACTCCCGCCTTGACCCTCCAAGGCGGGGTTCCCAACACTGGTTGGAAACATTGACGGATATCGACAGCTGCAGCCTTCATATCGTGTTTACCCAAACATCGCCAAGTCAACTTGGACTATGGTGTCAAAACTGAATCCCATTCCAGAAACTTCTCGATGTAACCGATCCCACTCTGTAATTGTAAGGGAGCGGCGGAGAATTCTTCCAATTTCGTGCACCGCATCGCGAAATTGCCGATTTTGGTCCCGATTGCTCAAATCGTACGCTTCTCTATTATTTCGCCACGAAGGTCCTGTAGTCGGAGTGTCTATGCCACCTAACTCAGGACGTTGCCTTTGCCAGTTGAGGCCGCCTCAGTCTCAGGATGGCTCTGCAAATTACCCATGCAAGAATCACGGCCGCGAAAAGAAAGCCTATAAGCGGCCACTTCAACTGTGTCACGAATTGGCGAGCCGCCTGCAGTTGATCGAATGAGGTCCACTCCTCACGAATCTTCCCATCGACAATACGCCAGACTGTGATGCCACGTAATTCGAGCTTGACTCCCGTTGGAGGCAATCCATCATAACCGGCGCCGGTATGGGTTCCCTGGAGGACCCAGATCACCGTGACCAGGTCGCCCTCGGCTGCCATGAGGATCACGGTCATCTTGAGGTCCGGAAACGCCTTTTTCTCCGCATGAACCGCGGCTTGATCCTCCTGGAGATCGAAATTCCTATGGAGCCCGTGGTTCACGAAATCCTTTGCGTAGATTTCATCTGCAACCTGGAATTTCCCCTGGTTGAAAATTTCTTCGAACACTCGCGCAGCCACCGCTTTGTTTCTGGCTTCCTGAGAAGCTATGTCTGGCAAACTTGGGACGCTATCGGCTGCGAATGCCGCGCCTACCGGGGCGAGTGTCAGGACCAGTAACAGCAACAGCAATGTCCTCCCCATGATCCTTTTCCCCAGCCGTTGAAGGTAACCAAGGACTTCTCTAAAAAACGGAAGACCTCATTTCGAAACAAGATTTCTATAGACTGGGCTAAGTTCGCGCAGGCGCGACACCGTTGCGGGGACTGTCGCCAAGGCAAACTCAATATCCTCCGCGCTGTTTTGCTTGCCCAGGCTGAAGCGAATGCTGGCTTTCGCGCGGTCGGGGCGCAGGCCCATGGCAGTCAGCACGTGCGACGGTTCGATCGCCCCGGAAGAGCACGCGGCGCCGGTCGAGACTGCCAGTCCCTTCAAATCCAGCGCGATGACCAGCGCTTCGCCTTCAATGCCATCGAAATAAATGTTGGTCGTATTCGGGACCCGCGGCGCGCCTTCGCCGTTCAGGCCGGTGGCTTCGATCTTGAGCAATTCCCTTTCAAGCCGTCCGCGGCCAGTTGACATAGCTTGGTCGTCACCCCGTTCGAAACCGGTCTGGGCCAATTCGGCGGCTTTCCCCAGGCCAACGATCCCAGGGACGTTTTCGGTTCCCGCGCGTCGCGACCGTTCGTGGCGGCCTCCAAAGAGCATGGGCTCAAGCTGAGTTCCCTTCCGGACATAGAGCGCGCCCACTCCTTGCGGCCCGTGAAACTTGTGGCCGGAGATAGTCAACAGATCGCATCCGATTTTATTCACGTCAACCCGAATCTTCCCCGCCGCCTGCACCGCATCGGTGTGAAAGTAAACGCCGGCTTCGGCAGCGATCTTTCCTATCTCCTCCACTGATTGCACGGCGCCGGTCTCGTTATTGGCCAGCATGATCGTGATCAAGCTGGTATTCGAACGGAGGGCTCGCTTCACATCCCCGGGATCGACGAGGCCGCAAGAGTCTACCGGGACATACGTGATCTCGCATCCGTGAGCCTCAAGATGCCTGCACGAATTAAGGACTGCGTGATGCTCGATGGTCGAGGTGACGATATGGTCGCCGGGGCTCGCCACACCAAAGATCGCCAAATTGTCGGCTTCCGTCCCCCCGCTGGTAAACACAACCTCGGAGGCAGGGCAACTCAGCAATGCAGCCACAGACTCCCGCGCGCGATCGACCGCGGCTCTAGTTTCCTGCCCATGGCGATGGATGGAAGACGCGTTGCCAAAGTGCTCGCCAAAGTAGGGCCGCATGGCCTCCAACACCTCGGGCAGCACCGGAGTAGTCGCGTTGTTGTCAAGATAGACCCGTCGCACCATGGCACTACCTATTGTACCGATGCGGGGCCATGAATCAGTGGCAGGGTTGGTGTGGAACGACGGGCGCCTCGCCGGTGCGCCGCGAAGCCGGGCGGGAACGCCCGGCCCTTTTAGCAGCAAACCTAGCGTTTCTCAACCGCTACATATACTTGCGGATACACCGGGCCGATGTAATCCGCGCGCGGGCGGATCAGCCGGTTATCGTCCAGTTGTTCGATGACGTGCGCAGTCCACCCGCCGACCCTTGAGACGGCGAAGATCGGCGTGAATAGATCTACCTCGATGCCCAGTGTGTGATAGGTCGAAGCCGAGTAAAAGTCAACGTTGGCGTTGAGCTTTTTGTCAGCCCTGACGAAATCTTCGATCTTCTGCGAGTACTCGAACCATTTGGGATCGCCGCTGGAATGCCCGAGGTCGCGCGACATCTGCCGCAGGTGAGTGGCGCGCGGATCTTCCGTGTGATAAACGCGGTGTCCAAAGCCTGGAATCTTCTTCTTCTGCGCCAGCAACCCTTTCACGTACTCAACCGGGTCGGCGCCGTTGGCATCGATTTCCTTGAGGATTTTGAAAACGGCCTCGTTGGCGCCGCCATGCAGCGGCCCCTTGAGCGTGCCGATGGCAGAGGTCACGGCCGAATGCATGTCGGAAAGTGTGGCGGCGGTGACCCGGGCCGCGAAGGTGGAGGCGTTCAGCTCATGGTCGGCGTGCAGAATGAGCGCGATGTCAAGCGCGCGTTCCGCCGTCTTCGAGGGCGGGACACCATTCAGCATGAGCAGGAAATTCGCCGCGTGCGAGAGTTCGCGGTCTGGCGCCACCACCGGCTTGCCTTTGCGAATACGGTCGTAGTTCGCAACCAGCATCGACAGTTGCGACGTCAGGCGGATCGCCTTATTGATGTTTGCATCATGATCGTTTTTGTTATATTCGGGGTCGTAATAGGAAAGCGCGGACACCAGCGTACGCAGCATGTCCATCGGGGGAACGTGCTGGGGCACAAGTTGCAATCGATAAAAAATCGACGCGTCCAGCTTGCGCTCTTCCGCCATCCGCCACTTGAGGTGCTTGAGTTCGTCCGCGTTGGGCAAACGTCCAAACCAGAGCAGGTAGCAGACTTCCTCAAAGGTGGAGTGGTCGGCGAGATCGTGAATGTCATACCCGCGATAGGCGAGCACACCCTGGTCACCGTCGATGTAGCAGATGCTGGATGTGGTGGCGACAACCCCTTCCAGTCCTTTGGGGGCGTGCAGGTTTATAACGCTGGACATGGCTCCTCGCTGGCGATGCAGATGGAGATACGCTGCTCGAGCGCAAAATATGCGTGCGCGCAACCCACCTTTATACGCCAAACTGGCGGCAGTTTCCAAGCGCGCGGCTTGGCTTGGTACTCCGCGCGGCGTTAAGATAGCCTGTTCGTTTTTTGCGACTGGAGTGCCTGTAGCGTTCCGGCAGAATCCCATTACCAAGCGGAGAAATTCATGCAGACAAGATTGTTCATTTTCGGACTGTGCTTCATCCTTATCCTTGCCCTGGCAACTCCCCTGGCGCTTGCGGACGAGGGCATGTGGTTATATAACGCCTTCCCCAGAGACCGCGTCCAGAAACAATACGGCTTCCTCCCGACCCAGGAGTGGCTCGACCATCTCCGGCTGTCGTCCGTGCGCTTTAACAACGGAGGCTCGGGTTCGTTCGTTTCCCCTGACGGCCTGGCATTCACCAATCATCACGTGGGCGCCGACTGCATCGGGAAACTCGCCACCTCTGGCCATGACTATATGAAGACCGGTTTTTANNGATCTTGAACTGAACGTGCTGGTCGGCATTGACGACGTCACCGCCAAGGTAAAAGCCGCCGCCCCGGCAACCATGTCCACCGCCGACGCCGGTCAGGCCCAGCGCTCCGCCATGAGCGCCATCGAAAAAGAATGCGCTACTTCGACCGGCCTGCGCTGCGACGTGGTCACGCTCTACTCGGGCGAAGTCTACAACCTCTACAGGTACAAGAAATACACCGATGTCCGCCTGGTGTTTGCGCCCGAGTTTGCAGCGGCGTTTTTCGGCGGCGATCCCGACAACTTCACCTTCCCGCGCTATGACCTCGACATTACGTTTTTCCGTATCTACGAGAACGACAAGCCCGTCCATCTCGACCATTACCTGCAATGGTCGAAAACCGGTGTCAAGGATGGCGACCTGATTTTCGTTTCCGGCCACCCTGGAGGCACGGATCGCCTGAAAACCGTGGCCCAGCTGCAGTTCTTGAAGAACGTGGCTTATCCGGCCTTCCTTGCCTTCTGCAAGCGGCGAATCGACATGCTGCAGAAGTTCAGTGCGGAGTCGCCCGAGAACGCGCGCATCGCGCAGGAAGACATCTTCGGAATACAGAATTCACAGAAGGCGATTAACGGCCAGGAAGAAGGATTACAGGACCCGTCGGTACTCAAACAGATTGACGCCGCCGAGCGCGAGCGCGAAAAGGCTTTCGTCGCGAAGCATCCAGGCGAACCCAACCCCTGGGAAGAAATCTCCAACGCCACCAAGGTGAACCGCGAGATTTATGACCGGCTTGTCTATCTCGAACGCATGCGCGGTTTCGGTTCCGACCTGACGGGATACGCCCGGACTCTGGTGCGCGTCGCAAGCGAAAAGTCAAAACCTAACGGCGACCGCCTCCGCGAGTATCGCGACTCCGCCCTGCCCTCCCTGGAGCAACAGCTGTTCAGCGCTGCTCCCGTCTACAAGAATCTTGAGACTGCGACTTTGGCCGACTCCATGGCCCAGATGCAGGCAGCCCTGGGACCCGACGATACGGCTGTGAAAGTGGCGCTGGGCGGCAAGTCTCCAGGAGAGACTGCCAAGGCGCTGATCGCCGGTACCAAACTGGATGACGTGGCCGTCCGCAAACAACTCTATGAGGGCGGAAAGACGGCCGTGGACGCGAGTACCGATCCGCTCATCGTGCTGATGCGCAGCGTCGATTCCGAGGCGCGAGCCCTGCGCAAGCGCTACGACGACGAGGTCGATGCGGTGGTGCGTCGCGACGGCGCAACCATTGCTCGAGCGCGCTTTGCTCAAGCGGGCTTCACCCAGCCTCCGGACGCCACCTTCACGCTGCGCCTGAGTTATGGCACGGTCAAGGGGTATGAGGAGAATGGGAAAAAGGTGCCGTACTTCACCACCTTCAGCGGCGCCTTCCAGCATGCTGACGAGCACGGCGGTAAGCCTCCGTACGATCTCGCCGCCAGTTGGTTGAAGATGAAATCGAAACTCCATCTCGAGACGCCACTGAATTATGTTTCCACCGCGGATATCATCGGCGGCAACTCCGGCAGCCCCACCGTGAATAAAGCGGGTGAAGTAGTCGGAATCATCTTCGATGGCAATATCCAGTCGTTGGTTTTGAACTTCTACTACGACGACCGCCAGTCGCGGGCTGTGCACGTCGATTCGCTCGGCATCATCGAAGCGCTGCACAACATTTACGGCGCCGACGCACTGGCCAACGAACTGACCGGCGCGAAAGCGGCAGCCAAGGCGGTGGGCGAATAGAGCCTGAAGGTCGCCGCGCCGGCCAGCGACCTCGCATTTTCGCCACAGGGGACCAAGAGGAACACCGGGAAAAGACCCGCTTGATGCGATCCAGAGGGCAACACGATCGGATTGTGGCAGGACAAAGCATGACTGCCTGAGAGTCGAACTGAGCGCACACTACTCCGGCCACAGCGAAGCTGCCGTCTTGCTCAGTATCTGCGCCCGCATTTCATCGCGAATCGGCAGAGTCTTGAATTCCTCCAGATTCTGCCCGACGTCCTCAACTCCGGGACTCGGCCAGTCCGTGCCAAACAGAGTCTTGTGCGCGATTTCATCGAGTCGCGGAAAATAAGTCAGCAGCGCCTTCGGCGGAATGCCGCTGATGTCGAGATACATGTTGGGGTGTCGGCGGAGGAGAAAAAATGCGGTGTTCATCCACAGTGGGCGGCCGCCGTGTGCCAGCACTATCTTGAGCTTCGGGAAATCGACCGCGACGTCGTCAAGGTAAATCGGGTCGCCGTATTTATTGCGCGCCCCAGGAAAAATGGACGTCCCGGTGTGGAACATGACGGGAATTCCATTGGCCTCGGCCGCGCGGTAGATGATTTCGAGTTCCTTGACCCCGTTCAAATAATCGTTCGGAAACAGCAGTTGATGCGGCGGGTGGATCTTGATCATGCGAATCCCGAGGCGCAGGATGTGCTCGACATCGGCCATGATGTTCGTAGTGTGCCGCGGATGCACGCTGCCGCAGGAAATCAATCGCCTGGGATCGTGCCTGGTGTAGTCGGCGACGAACTGGTTGACCGCGGACGTCAAGCCGATCACTTCCGGAGCGACGTAGTTGATCAGCACAGCGCGGTCAACTCCGCAACGGTCCAGATATTTCAGGAAGGCCGCGGGAGATTGGGAATACCCGGCAATCTCATCGAAATTGGCGCGCTTGCCCTTGATCAATGCAAGCGCCTGCGGCTTCATCAGTTCGATCGGTTCGATATGAATGTGGCAGTCGGTGATCATGAACGTTTGTCAGTTCTCAGTGATCGGTGGCCAACTCATGAATGGGTTTTGGGAACGGCACGGCTTCAGCCCTGCCGCCCAGCGTCACAAAACATGCGGGCTTTAGGCCCTGAGGACCGGACATAACGCCCTAATACAACGGCACTTTCGGATCCACTGTCCGCGCCCAGCCGTCGATTCCGCCGCGCATGGATTGAACATTTTCGTATCCCTGCTGACGCAACCAGTTGGTGACGCTCAACGAGCGCACACCGTGATGGCACAGCACCACAATGTGATGGTCGGGGTCGAGTTCCTGGTGAGCGCGCGTCGGAATGTCGCCCATCGGAATATGCTTTGCCCCTTCGATGCGTGAGGCCGCGCATTCCCAAGGCTCGCGAACATCGAGCAGAGTAAATGTTGCCCCGCTCTTCTGCAGCGCCTTGACTTGCCCGGGAGAAATTTCGAAGTCCATAGTTTGATTCACAGTTTGGCCAAGACTTGGCCGCCAGCTGGACTCAAGCGTGGGGTGTCAGGTCCAGTGAAACCCCAACCGTCCAAATGATCGCACCTATACTGCGTCCTTCTTGCGGAGCTCCCCCACCCCTCCCAGCGTCGTCAGGCTCACCAGCGCGGCCAGCGCCCAAAGCGCACCAGTCCCGATACGAGCGGTCCGCACATCGGCGGACGGAATGTTGCTCCACAGCGTCAACCCGCACCCGACCACAAAATTGATGACGAGAATGCCGAAAAACAGACGCTCGCGCGGACAACGCGTGTCGAGCGCCAGCCCCGCCAGCAACAGTATCCACACCAGGTAGGTCGCGGCGGTCCAGAAGTCGTGCGGCCAGTCATATTGGTTGCGGATGACGTGGCTGAACGAAATCCACGCGAAGTAAGCACAGCCGAGAAAGCCTGCTACACCCCACAAGGGCGTCCGGCACAGCAGGTGGCCGGAACGGTAGGGTTGATTCGCTCCGGGCTTGGCAGCAGTCTTCACGTCTTCTATTTGCCTGTCCATTTCGGTGGTCGTTTGTCGAGGAAGGCAATGATACCCTCGCGCGCGTCCGCGGTCGAGACGAGTTCATCGAGATAGATCTTCTCCGCACGTGCCAGCCCTTTGTCAAAGTGGATCGAGTCCCACGCGTAGATCGCCTTCTTGGCGAGCGCGAGCGCGATGGGGCTCAGTTTGCGGAGATCATCCAGCGTCCGCTCAACAACCGATTCGAGTTCCTCAGCCGCTGCAGCTTGCGTCGCCAGGCCCATCGCGGCCGATTCCTCCCCCGAGAACTGGCGTCCAGTGAGAATAAGTTCCGCGGCGCGCTTCTGCCCAATGAGCATGCCGAGCGCTACCGCCGCAACCGGTGGATAGCATCCCAACTTGATTTCAGGAAACCCCCATGTGGCATCACGCGCCGTGTAAACCATATCGCAGACGGCGGCGAGTTCCGCGCCCCCACCAAGACACGCGCCCCGAACCGCGGCAATGGTGACCTTGCGCGAGGCGACGATGGCGCGGATCACCGCGTGAAAGCTCGCGAGCATCTCATGAACCTGCTCGGGGACGTGGGCTTTGATGTCCACTCCCGCGGAAAAGGCGTGAGCGCGGCCCTGGAAAACAATTGCCGCAACGTCAGTGCGAGATTCGATTTCCGCGAGCACACTCCGCAACTCGTGCATCATCGGGAGGTCGATTACATTGAGCGGAGGATTCTTCAGCGTTATACACGCAACCGGCGCATTAAGCTCAACCTCGAGCCGAGTTGTGGAGGTGGTCGTCATTCATCTTGCCACTCATTCGGTGCCTGATTACAAGTTAATCGCCGACCTGCGCGGCTCGCCAATTGTGGACAGCGGATCGCGCGCGCCCTCTTTCTCTTTGATCCATTTCTTTTCGTTGCGGATGATGTCGAGCAGCAACTCTTTATCCTTCGCGCTGGGAAGATTCTCCTCACAGTGCTGCTCATAAGCGCGATCGTCCAACAATTCGCCGGTCTCGCAGTGGAACTTCTGCCCTGTCCACCGTCCGATGTTGCGGTTAAAGCGAATGTCGGGCGTGTAGAACTTGTTCTCGCCCGGCTTCAAAAACGTGTTCAGGCGCTCCACCAATCCCGCAACCTCCTGCCGGTATAAGTGGCGGCTGTAGTCGTTGAGGTCGTCGAGGTCGGCGGCCTGATCGTTCTGCAGTTCGTCGTACCGGCCTTTGATTCCCCAGACGTAGGCCCAGTGCGCCGAAGAAGAATGATCGGTGCCGAAGAGGTCGAACGAACTCGATATCCACTTGTTCAGGTATTTCTGCATGAGCCAGCGCGGGATTACGCCCGCCTCGACCACGCGCCGCAGGCCATCGTTGCCGGTTCCCATGTGGAACGCTTCCTCGCGCAGCATGTACGAGGTCGAACGCCCGAGCGGCGCGAACGATGAATACTTCAGCATCTGAAGCTGAAACTTACCGTCGCGGTCCACGAAATCGGTATAGGTGAAAAAGTCCAGCCAGTTATCGACGTCGACGTTGAAGGTGCCGAGCAGTCGTTTGTTCTCAAACGCCCGGCGCTCCAGCATTTTCTGGGCTTCCACCTTGCCCGACGATCCGAAGAAGTCGATGAGTAGGGCGCACATCTGCCATCCATGGCGCATCTCTTCGATCATCACGCGGGTCAGGGCGCGGCGATCCCATTCCGTGGGCGCGGTTTCAAACAGGTTGCGCTGTTGCTCCACGCTGGCAAATTCGGTGTCGCCCTGGTAGATGATCATATTCATCAACGCGTCCCGCATCTGCTGCGTCGGAACCTGGCGCAGGTTCTCCCACTTGTTGCGGCCTTTGTANNTTCGCAACTTTGCCTGGCATGAAGTCAAAATCCTTTCACCGCGGAGACGCAGAGTACGCCGAGGAACGCGTGTTTGTATTCTCGGTACAGTGCGTTCATAGTTCCCTCGCGCTTAAGCATCTTGGCGGGATTTGAGGCCGGTGCACCTAATTAACAGGCGAACTGAATAGGACGACATAGTAGAAATCCTGATCCGCCGCTCCATTCACCAACGTGCATATCCGCGCACTATTTCGCCGTAAACACTGCCGGACGCTTCTCGACGTAAGCGGCCAGCCCTTCTTTGGCATCGTCGCTCTGGAACAGGATCTGCTGATTTTCCCGTTCGACGGCCAAGGCGGATTCCATGGGAATTTCCCATCCAGTCTGCACCGCACGTTTGATGCGTCCCACGGCCTTCGCTGCCTTGTTCGGCGGCGTGAACTGGCGCGCATACTCCATGATGTTCTCCATGAAGCCATCGCGCTCGAAGATGTCGTTCACAATGCCGTATTCCTGCGCTTCTTCGAACGAGAACGTATTGCCGGTGATCATCAGTTCGATGGCCTTGCTTTTCCCCACCAGGCGCGACAGGCGTTGCGTGCCGCCAGTGCCGGGAAGCACGCCCAGGTTCACTTCGGGTAAGCCGATTTTGCCCGCATCTTTACGGGCGATTCGAAGGTCAGCCGCCATGGCGATCTCGAGCCCTCCGCCGACGCAATGCCCATTGATCGCGGCGATGACGAGTTTCGGTGTGTGTTCCAACCGCAACAGTGTTTCATTGGCGTGCAGACAGAAGTAATACTTGAACGTCGGATCGACCGAGGCCAGCATCTTGATGTTCGCGCCCGCCGAAAAGAATTTGTCGCCCACGCCCGTGAGCACGATCACGTGCACATCGTTATCCATGCGCGCTTTGAGGATGGCCTCATCCAGCTGGCGGTTCATTTCGTAGGTGTAGGTGTTCGCCGGAGGATCGTTCATTTCGATCACTGCAACGCCCGCGTCGGTGCGATAGTTGATGAGTTGCCTGGTGGTTTCGCCGGTGATCGGCTCCGTCGTCGTTGCCATAATTCCTCCTTGGTGTTTCGCGTAACGTTTCGGTTAATCGAAAGTCGTATCAGGGCATCGCTTTAGCGGTGCCGCAAATTCCTTGAAGTGAGATGCCCCTTCAGAATCTGGTCTTTCTTTTTCTGCCGGTTGCCGCTGTGCACAATCCCGTTGAGAATAATGTCGCCCATCTGCTCCGCAAGCGCTTCGGCGTTGCCGTCAACCCGCGGCTTGTACCAGGTGTAGATCCAGTTGATCATGCCGAACAGGCTCATCACCGCGGTGCGGGTGTTAAAATCCAGTCCACGTTTGCGCCGAAGGTCTTCCATCAGCCCCAGGCAGATGCGGTAGTACTCGCGTTTAATACCGGCGATCTCTGAACTCAAACCGTTCTGCAAGGACTCATCTTCATGCGAGAGCACCTTCAGCCCTCGTTGATTGCTCACGAAATATTGCAGGTGATTCAGAATGAACATGCGGATTCGCTCTTCGGGATCGGTGACATTCGCCAGTTGGGCTTTGAGCTTTTCGAGAATGGTACTGAACGTGTGCTTCTGGATCAGAAACAGCAACTGCTCTTTGGACTCGCAGTAGTGATAAAGCCCCGCCAGCGACATACCCGTGGCACGAGAAAGATCGCGCATGGATGCGCCTTCGAACCCCTTGCGGCAAAAAACCTCCGTGGCGTGGCCGAGAATCTTCTCCAGACGGCGATCGAAACGGGTCGCCTGCGCATGTCTGGATGTTCCGCTGGGAAGCCGGGAAACGCGGGTTGCAGGTACAGTACCCATACGTTCGAACGTTCGTTCTAATTATAAGTAATAGTGATGTAGATCACAAGGCCGTGTGACAACCTGAAGGGGTGGGCGACCTGCCAAGCGCAATGCCCAAGGCTTTCCTTAACCTGTGATTCCCGCCATCAGCTTCTCGATCTCCGCTTTTTGCTCGCCGGAGAGCGGTAAAAAGGGCAGCCGCGACGGGCCGCCATAGTAGCCGTTGAGGTCCATCGCGTACTTCACGCCAGGGACGCCGAGGTCGCCGACCACGCGCTGGGCAGCTATCTTCACGCGCTCTTGTTTTTCGCGGGCGAGCACGTTGTCTCCGTCTTTGAGTGCGGCGTAGATTTCGTAACACGCCATCGGTGCCGGGCACGCCAAGGCAAGAATCGCGCCGACCGCTCCCAGTCCAAGCGACGGTTCGAGCTGATGCGCGGCGCCGACCATCACCTGGAAGCCCACTTCTTTCTGCCGCGTCTTCAGCCTTCCAACAACGGTGACCGCGGAGGATGACGGTTTGGTAGCGCTATTTGCGTGGACGGGCGAGGGATCCCGTCTCTCGAACGCTTCAGCCGAGTTCGTCAGCGTCGCCACGCTGACCAGTTCCCTGCTCTGCTTTTCGCTCTCGGCAGCCGCCGCTTTGAGCATGCGCGGCGTCACAGCCTCGAATGTTTCCGTCACCATTGCCTGTCTCTTCACGGAGCGCGTGCCCTCAACCATCTGCTTTACTTTGTCGAGGTTGCCGCTCGATTCCTTGATGGCGGCGATGTTCGGATGGCCGGCAAGTTCGATCACAACTTCGGCTGGAATGTCGTATCCGGTGGCTTGGGGAAAGTTGTAGATGATGATCGGCAGCGCGGAACGGTCGCCCACTGTGCGATAAAAGGCGAGAAGATTCGCAGGGTGCATCTGCTTCTTGTAGTAATGCGGAGTACGCACCATCGCGGCATCGTAGCCGAGCTCGGCGGCGTACTCAGTAAGCCGCAGAGTTTCGTGCGCGGACTCGACGCCAGTGCCTGCGATCATGACTTTATTTGGCGCAGCGGCGGCCAGGCCAGCCTTGAGCACGTCGCGCCGTTCCGCATCCGACAGCAGAATTGCCTCGCCGGTCGAGCCCTGGACCACGATGCCCGCCACCGGCGTGCGCGAATAGCGTTCAACGTTCGCTTCGATCTTCTTGTAATAGACTTCTCCAGCGGAGGTAAAGGGTGTCGTGATGGGCGGGAAGATTCCGGATAAGAGCATGGTGGGCCTCAGTCGTCGGTCGTTAGCCTCTAGTGGTTCGCAAGTACCGAGCATTCAGATTATCGGGCCTTGCGCTCAAGTTTGTCATCCTCACTTCAACAGCGAGGTAATGAACACCAGCAGCAGAAGACATCCGTCAACAATCACGATCATGGATCCGATCCAGACCAGCGCTATCATTCGCACTTGCTTCTCGGGCGGCGTGGAGATGCCGATCGTATTGTGCAAATAGCCCAGCATAGTGGTGACGAGTTCCGTCGGCACCACTCCACTTAGGATGCCCACGCCGAGAACGCCCATCAGGACGTGAAACACAATGAGGCCAACCATACTTTTCTCCAGCTGCCAGCGACGGCAATCGTAGCATCCTTCGATTGCGAACCACGAGCAGCTTCGAGGCTCACGAGCGCGGACTTATCCTCGCAAGTCACTCGCAGGCGGGCCACTCTTTGCCAGTGGGGTCGACGGCGTGCCGGTACTGGTCTTCGGTCCCGACGTAGAAGCGTTCAAACGGCGCGGATGTGCGGTCATCGACCATGGTTTCGATTTGCCAGACCATGCCGCCCTTGCACACGCCGGCGTTCGAAAGGGGGGCGCGACGATCGCCCGCGTAGGAGAAGAAATCGTCCTTGCCGTGGCCCGTCAACGGATCGGACGACGTTTGCAATTCACCGTGCGCATCCAGCTTGAGCAGGAGCCGGCCCTCTTCCATGGGCAGCGGCGGCGCGTTTTTCTGACGAAAATCGACGCGAACCCAGCCGTTGTATCCGGCGGGAATGAGAAAGCGTTCTGGAGGCCGGCGCTGGAAAACAAGATCGAACGCGGCCGGGCCGAAGACGGCCGCGGCGATGAAGATGGGAAGGCCGAGAACTGCGACGAGAACGAAAGTGGCTCTGCTCATGACGTGTTACTTCGCGGCGATGCGCTCCGCATGCAGCGCCTGCAAGGCTTGCACGCGCACCTCGCCGCGCTGGAGGGCGGCGATGCCTTCGGCGGCGGCGCGGGCGGCGGAGAGCGTCGTAATGGTCGTGATGCGACCGGTAACGGCCGCGCGGCGAATGGCTTTCTCGTCAAAGTAGGGATCGGGACCGTGCGGCGTGTTTACGATCAACTGGATGCGGTCGGCCTTGATCAGGTCCACCGCGTTGGGGCGGCCTTCCTTTACTTTGTAGACGCGCTCCACTCCCAACCCCGATCCTTCCAGAATGTCGGCTGTGCCATGCGTGGCCACCAGTTTGAATCCCATGTCCACGAAGCGATGCGCGACCTCGACCATTGCCGGCTTGTCGTGGTCGGTAACGCTGATGAACACCGTGCCTTTGGTCGGCAGTTTCTGGCCAGCGGCGATTTGTGCCTTGGCAAACGCCTCGCCGAAATTGTCGGCAATGCCCATCACTTCTCCGGTGGAACGCATCTCGGGGCCAAGAACCGTGTCGACGCCGGGAAACTTCGACCACGGAAAGACTGGCGATTTCACGTAGAAGCAGCGACCCGTGTCCAGGTCCGTGCCGCGTTCGACGTTCTCTGGAAGAAACTCGCGCAGCTTGCGTCCGGTCATTAGCCGAGCGGCAATCTTGGCCATCGGCACGCCCGTAGCCTTTGAAACAAAGGGCACGGTGCGCGAGGCCCGCGGATTCACTTCGAGCACGTAGACCTTAGCATCGCCGTCGCCTGTGTGGAGGCGGGTCTCCGAACCGCCTGGACGGGGCTGAGCCCCGTCCCCACACGATCTCCGGGGTATGGCGAACTGCACGTTCATCAGGCCGATCACCTTGAGGGCGCGCGCCAGCTTGAAAGTGTACTCGCGCATGCGGTTCAGCAACGTCTCGGGAATATCAACCGCGGGCAGCACGCACGACGAGTCGCCGGAGTGGATGCCAGCCTCCTCGATGTGCTGCATGATGCCGCCGATCACGACGTCCTCGCCGTCGGAAAGGGCATCCACGTCGACTTCAATCGCATCTTCGAGAAATTTATCGATGAGTACGGGCCGGTCCTGCGAATATTCAACCGCCTGCTTCATATACTGCATGATGGTGTCTTCGTCGTAGGCGATGACCATGGCTCGCCCTCCAAGCACATAGGAAGGACGCACCAGCACCGGGAAACCGATCTTCTTCGCCGCTTCGACCGCTTCTTCCACGGAGGCGACCATCGCTCCTGGAGCTTGCGGGATGTCGAGTTCTTCGAGAAGTTTGCCGAAGCGCTTCCGGTCTTCCGCCAGATCAATCGATTCGGGCGTGGTGCCGATAAT
>PMBA01000444.1:18525-28024 GCA_003152795.1 Acidobacteriaceae bacterium
TCGAATTCAATTCCCTGCCCGATGCGATTGGGACCGGAACCGAGAATCACAACCTTCTTCCTCGCGGTCGGCGCGGCTTCGTCCTCTTCTTCATAGGTGGAGTAGAGATACGGAGTGTAGCTTTCGAATTCCGCGGCGCAGGTATCGACCCGTTTGTAGACTGGTTTCAAACCGTGTTTCTTGCGGAAGTGGCGGACTTTTTCCTGGCCGCCCTTGCCGTCCAGACGCCAGGTTCCGGCGAGGCGCCCGTCGGAAAATCCCATACGTTTGGCTTCGCGCAGCACTTCGGTCGGGATCGACTCCATCGGATGCTTTTCCAGCTCAAGCTGCATGTCGTTAATTTCCTTGAGCTGGTAAAGAAACCACGGNNGGATGCGGCGTTACCAGGCGCTGGGTGAGGATTTTAGGTTCAATCTTTTCCGATCCCAGCTTCCTGCCAGTGTCGAGCGCGCGGATTCCCTTCTGCAACGCCTCTTTGAAGGTGCGGCCAATGGCCATCACTTCGCCCACCGATTTCATCTGCGGCCCCAGCGATTCGTCGGCGCCGGGAAACTTTTCAAACTGCCACTTCGGAATCTTGACGACCACGTAATCGAGCGTGGGCTCAAAGCACGCTGGAGTCTTGCGCGTGATGTCGTTGGGAATCTCGTCGAGGGTGTAGCCGACCGCAAGCTTGGCGGCAATTTTCGCAATCGGAAAGCCGGTGGCTTTAGAAGCAAGCGCCGACGACCGCGAGACGCGCGGGTTCATCTCGATGACCACCATGCGCCCGGTCGAGGGATTCACCCCGAACTGAATATTCGATCCACCGGTCTCGACGCCAATCTCGCGAATCACGGCAATCGACGCATCGCGCATCACCTGGTATTCGCGGTCGGTCAGTGTCTGCGCCGGAGCGACGGTGATGGAGTCGCCGGTATGCACGCCCATGGGGTCAAAGTTTTCGATCGAGCAGATAATGATGACGTTGTCTTTTGTGTCGCGCATCACCTCAAGCTCGTACTCTTTCCAGCCGAGAACGGATTCTTCAATCAGGCATTCATGCACGGGCGAGAGGTCGAGCCCGCGGGCGAGCACTTCCATCAGTTCCTCGCGGTTGTAGGCAATTCCGCCGCCGGTGCCGCCCAGCGTAAACGAGGGGCGGATGATGACCGGAAAGCCAATCTTGCCGGCGAACTCGATGCCGTCTTTCAGATTATTGACGAGCGCCGATTTCGGCACGTCGAGCCCGATGCGCTGCATCGCATCCTTGAAAACAAGGCGGTCTTCGGCCTTCTTGATGGCGCTGATCTGGGCGCCAATCAGCTGCACGTTGTACTTTTCAAGAACACCGCCGTCGGAAAGTTCGATGGCGAGGTTGAGCGCGGTCTGTCCGCCAACCGTCGGCAGAATGGCAAAGCCCGCGCCCGGCGACATCTCGCGCTCGACGCGAATGATCTCTTCGAGATATTCGCTTGTGAGCGGTTCGATGTATGTGCGGTCCGCCGACTCGGGATCGGTCATGATGGTGGCCGGGTTCGAGTTCGCCAGCACAACTTCAAAGCCCTCCGACTTGAGCGCCTTGCAAGCCTGCGTGCCGGAGTAATCGAACTCGGCCGACTGGCCGATTACAATGGGGCCGGAGCCGAGGATCAGGATTTTCGAGATGTCGGTTCGTTTGGGCATTAAGAATCAGTTCTCAGTTCTCAGCTGTCAGTTCTCAGTGCAAATCCTTCTTCTTCCATGCGTTCTCAACATAACCGCATTGGCCAGCGATGCCGATCAAGACGGCAATCGCCGCGATCCTCACCGCTTGCACTCCTCCATCATCTTCACAAAGTCCTTGAACAAGTAGTGCGAATCGTGCGGCCCCGGCGCGGCTTCCGGATGGTACTGCACCGTGAATAGCGGCAGATTCCGGTGGCGCATGCCTTCTAGCGTCGAGTCGTTTAGATCGATGTGCGTCAACTCAACTTCGCTTTGCGGGAGCGAATCGGGATCGACCGCGAAGTTATGGTTNNGCGGTGATCTCGATCTTGCCGCTCAGCAACTGCTTCACCGGATGATTTCCGCCGTGGTGGCCGAATTTCAGCTTAAAGGTCTTGCCTCCCAGCGCTATGCCGGTGAGCTGATGTCCCAGGCAGATTCCGAAGATCGGCTGCCTTCCCATTAGGCGACGAATGTTGTCGACCGCATACGTGCAGGGTTCGGGATCCCCGGGTCCATTCGACAGGAACACGCCGTCGGGCTTCAACGCCAGCACGTCCTCCGCCGTCGTCTGCGCTGGGACGACCGTCACCTTGCAGCCTTCTCCGCGCAGCTTGCGCAGGATGTTCTGCTTTATGCCGAAATCATAGGCGACCACGTGAAACCGCGTCGGCTCGTCTTTTACGCCGACAATTTCGTCGGGCAGGTGCGAGCGCTCGCCTGTCTCCCACACGTAGGTGTGGTTGGTCGACACGACTTTGGCCAGATCCTGGCCATCCATTTTCGGGATCGCACGCGCCTTGGCGACGAGTTTGTCGGTGTCGGCTTCGAGCGTCGAGATCACGCCGCGCATCACGCCGTTGTCGCGCAGGTGGCGCACCAGCGCGCGCGTGTCGATCTCAGCGAGCACCGGGATCCTGAACTGCTCCATGAACTCGTCAGTCACCTGCTGCGAGCGCCAGTTGGAACTGACTTTCGAGAACTCGCGCACGATCAGGCCTTCGATGTAGGGACGCACGGCTTCGTTGTCTTCGGGATTGGTGCCGTAGTTTCCAATTTCGGGATTCGTAAGGACGACAATCTGTCCGGCGTAGGAGGGATCGGTGAAAATTTCCTGGTAGCCGGTAATGGAAGTATTAAAAACGACTTCGCCGGAGCATTCGCCTTTAGCGCCGTAGCCTTTGCCTCGGAAGACTCTGCCGTCTTCGAGTGCAAGGATCGCTTGCATTGGAACTCCTGGGAGTGGATTTTAGAGATTCTAACAGAGAGGGATGTGGAGAAAAGAGGAAAAGCGAAGCACTCAGTTTGGACGCTCGTCAGTCTTGTGGCGTTGATGCAGTGCCGCTCGAACAATTTGAACAGAGCCGTAGGAAAAAAGAGCGTAAACCAGACACACTATGATCCACATGATCTTGAATCCAATTCGAGGCTCGTGGGCAGCCCACACGACTGAGCGAATGGCCTGTATCGCCATGATTATCGACCAGACTGACCAGAACCAAATATGGTACCGTTTCACCCTGCCGCTCCTACGCCCTTGGCTTCCACAAACGCTACCGCAGCCTTCCCAGCTTCTCCATTGGCCAGTATCCGAAGACGGCTTTTGCGTAGATGTAGCGTTCGTTCACGGTTCCGAAGTCGCGGCTGTCGTTCGACATGGTGCGATGGTCGCCGAGGACGAAGAAGTTGTTCGGCGGAACCACAACCTCGCCATAGGAGCGGGCATCCGCGTAGTCGCTGGGAACGTAGTCCTCGTCAAGCGCCAGGCCGTTTACAAAAACCTGGCCGTTTTCAATCCGGATCCGGTCGCCGGCAACGCCGATAACACGCTTGATGTAGCTCTTCGATGTGTCGCGGGGATAGCGGAAGACGACGATGTCGCCGCGCTGGATCGGCTCCCACCGATAGACAAACTTGTTGACGAAGATGCGCTCCTGGTCTTCCAGGCCCGGCATCATGCTGGTGCCTTCAACTTTCACCGGTTGGTAGAGAAAGATAATGATGAAGGCCGAGATGGCGAGCGCAATCAGTAAGTCCCGCAACCACATTGCCACCAGGGGCAATGAGTGGACCACGGATTCTTTCGCGGCCCCAGCGGGCGCCGACTGCGGGCTCAGCACATCAGGCATCGTGGCTATATCTTATACGCAGGGGAGGCAGGAGGTAAGAGGTCAGATTGCAGAGGTGAGGAGCAACCGCGGTTTTGCCTCTGCAATCTGACCTCCTGCCTCCCACCTCTGACCTTGCCAACGCACTCCGTTCCCCGTACAACTAGACTTCTCCTATGACCGACTACTCAATTTTTCCCAAGATCAACGCGACCCTCAACGGATGCAGCGCGGTCCTGCTGGTAACGGGACGGGCGCTTATCGCGCGTGGCAAGATGGCGGCGCATCGGGCGGTGATGCTGACCGCGCTGGCGACTTCTTCCCTTTTCCTCGTCTCCTATCTCTACTACCACTATCACGTCGGCTCCGTGCATTTTCGCGGCACGGGATGGACACGGCCGCTGTATTTCTCCATTTTGATCTCGCACACCACCTTGGCGGTGGTCATTGTTCCGATGGTGCTGATCACGCTCACCCGCGCCTTGCGCGAGCAATTTGACCGGCATCAAGCCATCGCCCGCTGGACCTTTCCGCTATGGCTCTACGTCTCGGTGACGGGCGTGGTCGTCTACCTGATGCTGTACCAGATCTTCGTGTAGACAGCTTTCCTCTGTCGTCTTTTGCGCCCTCTGGTGGTTTAAAGGTGCTGAATTGACCAGGGGAACGTGAAGCTTGGAGTACGAGCATGGCAGAACGATTTCGACTCAACCTGCCCGATTCATCACAATTTTTTAGTACGGGTGACACTGCCTCGGGTCGGCCCAATTCTGCTATAGTGAGCGTCTTGAAGGAGCCCCACTGATGAAAGGCGTAAATAAAGTCATTCTGGTTGGAAACCTTGGCAAGGATCCCGAAATTAAGTTCACCCCGCAAGGCACGCAGGTGGCGAAGTTCTCCGTGGCCACAAGCGAGAAATTCAAGGGCAAAGACGGCCAGTGGCAGGAGCGCACCGAGTGGCACAACGTTACGCTCTGGGAGGGGCTGGCAAAAGTCGCTGGCGACTATCTGAAGAAGGGTGGCCGAGTGTACATCGAGGGCCGCTTGCGTACGCACTCCTGGGACGACAAACAGACCGGCCAGAAGAAGTACATGACGGAGATAGTTGGCTCCGATCTCGTCTTGCTGGGCGGACGCGGCGAAGGCGGCGGTGGCGAAAACGCCGGCGGGTCGTTCGGAGCCTCTGCCTCCTCGGGCGGAAATAGCTTTGACCAGAGCGGGCCCGAACCGGAGCACGCGCCAGCCGGCAGTTCTCCGATTACGGATGAAGACATTCCGTTCTAACCTTTGCTCGTGTGGGGACGGGGCTTCGCCCCGTCCAAACCGGGCGTAGTTCGACCCATCCCGCGGCGTTGACGCGCGAGCTGCCCTTGCGCTTTTAGTGCGTCGTTCCGGCCAACCTCGCATCTGAAACACCATGAGAAACCTCACCCTCGCCCACAAAGATTGCGTTCCCTGCCGGGGCGATGTTCCGTCGCTGAAGGGAAACGCGCTCACGGAAATTCACCAGCAGTTGGCGGAGCCGGCGAAGTGGAACGTCGTCAACGAGCATCACCTCGTGCGCGCCTACAAGTTTCCCGATTTCAAGTCCGCCCTGGCTTTCGTCAATCAGGTCGGCGATCTGGCCGAGGCGCAGGGCCATCACCCAGACATTTTGCTGGGATGGGGCAAGGTCGAGATCACGCTCTGGACGCACGCAGTGGATGGACTGACCGAGTCTGACTTCATTCTGGCAGCGAAGATCGACCAGCTCACCTGAAGCGGGTCATCTGACCCTCGGGCCATCTTCAACCGTCGGACTTCGATCATCCGATTGCCCGATTTCTCATCGAAAATCCCCACAGCCCCGCCGGAATCAGCATCAACATGCCTGCGACGCTGGCGACATTTCGCGCGGCGAAGCCCCAATCCACGAAGCGTCCGGCAAGGTACGCTCCCGCGGCAATCGTGAACATGCACAGGCCCAGATCGGCGGCAAACACGCGCCCGCGAAACTTGTCGTCGCTTTGCATCTGCAACAGCGTCGTCGAGAACACCCACACGATCGAACTGCCAAAGTGCGCCAACGCTACGCACAAACACGCCTGCCACAAATGCCCCGACACGCCCAGCAGCGTGTAACCCGCGGCTGCTCCCAGGTATCCCCAGAAAATTGCCACTTCCAACCGATGGCGCCGGTGCCCTGCCCAGGAGGCGGACAGGAGCGGTCCGAGCAGCGCTCCCAGTCCACGAGCTCCAAGCAGCAGGCTCATCCCCAAAAAAGCGCCCCGCTCCGGCGCCATGCCGTGCCAGCGCACGGCGAATTCATTTTGTCCCATCACTGTAAACAGCACCCAGCCCGGCCCGATGATCAGGTTTCCGAATTTCACAAAAATCGTCGAGCGCAGACGCACATGAGCTCGCACGTAGCGGATGCCCGCGAGAATCGGCGAAAAATCCACCAACTCCCGCGCCTCGAACGGACGGCCGCCCTCGGCATGGGGCTCGGCAAAGCGCATCTGCCAAATCAGCGCGGCGGAAAACACGAACGACACCGCATTCAGCAGAAAGACGGCATCGCGCCCCAATAACGCCGCGACCACGCCTCCCAGGGTCGCGCCCACCATCAGATTCACGCTCCACGTGCTCGAAGAAAGTGTGTTCGCTACCACCACGTCTTCCCGCTCCACAATGTTCGGGATCACGGAATTGCGGGCCGGTTCAAAAAAAGCGCCGAGCAAGGATTCCGCCATCAGCAGCGGATAGACCAGCCACGCCATCTCTCTCGACCGAATCAGCAACATGCAGAGCACGATCAACGCGCGTCCAATGTCGGACGCGATCATGACCTGCCTGCGCCGCAGGCGATCGTTGACCACGCCCGCCGTCGGCCCGATCAGCATTTGCGGAAGAAGTTGCAGCACCAGCGCCAGTGCCACCGATCCCGCGCGCCCCGTGAGTTGAAGAAGAAGGTTGTAGATCGCCAGGGTGTAAAACCAGTCGCCCAGTTCGCTGACTACCTGGGCGCTCCACAAACGGCGAAAATTCCGGTTCCCGCTCAGCAGGCGGGCGTACGACGCAAATGACACCGGGCTAACGTCCAGTTCAGGAGCGGGTTCCATGCGGGGGTGTGATCAGAATTTCACAGCATACCGGATCGAGACAATCCCCGCATCCAAAGTCCGAAACATGCCACATGGTGGACAAATATGTGCAAAGCGGTGCACACGACGATTACCCGACTTGTTGAAAACCGTGGAACTCTCAACATTTAGGGCCTGCTTTCCCCCAAAAACGTCTTCTGTGAATTGCTTGTGAAAAGTCGACGGTTGGAGAATCGCTTGCCACTGTATAAGGCGAAAGGAGTTTTACCCGTGCGAAAGTTGGGCCCTGCAGTTCTCCTGATCCTGTTCCTGGCTACGAGTTCGTTGGCCGCGCCAGCCGTTGAACGATCGTCGGCTATTCCGGAACCTGGTCTGCTCGCGTTACTTGGCGGCGGCCTGGTCGGTCTGGCCGCCCTGATTCGGCGTCACCTGAGCAACTAATTCTTCTTCTTCCTTGCCGAGAGCCCCCTCGGCATCCCATCTTCAAGCGTCTAAGGAAACGACGACTAAGTTCCGTCCCGGTACTTTGGAGGGGGGATGGCTTCGGCCCTGCCGTTAGAAGCGGTCGCACAAGCGGCGTTTCCGCCGACGGCCGCGGCGTTCGCCACCAATTCCAGAAAGTACTGGTGAATGCGCCGGTCGTCGCTCAACTCCGGATGGAACGTCGCCGCCAGCGTCTTGCCCTTCTGTACCAGCACCGCATCGTTGCCTTCTGTCGCGATAACTTCCACGCCAGGGCCCACGCGCTCAATCTTCGGAGCCCGGATGAAGACCATTTCGACGGGCTCATTCAGAAAACGGCCTTCGCGGATGGAACTGTCGATCTGGCGTCCGTAGGCGTTGCGGCGGACGGTGATGTCGAGTGCGCCCAAGCCGGCCTGCTTCGGATTCTCAACATCGGTCGCCAGCAGGATGCATCCGGCGCACGTGCCAAATGTCGGCTTCGCGCGCACGAAATCTTTCAGCTTGGCGAATCCGTCTTCCCCTAACAGTTTGAGAAACGTGCCTGACTCGCCGCCGGGAATGACCAGGCCGTCGATCTCATTCAGTTGGTCCGGTTTTTTGACGAGCACAACTTCCGCGCCCAGTTCTTGCAGACGGCGGCGGTGGGCATCGAAATCGCCCTGGAGGGCGAGGACTCCGATTTTCATGGTTGTCGCCGGTCGATCATGGTTCGTGTCTGGCCGGTGGTCTTGGTCTTGCGTCTTGGCCAAAAGCGATGCGATCTGATTTTATACGACGGCTTGGCGACTGTTGCTTACAGGAGATGGAGACGATCGCGGGATCGACCGGATCGGCGTTGGAGGGGATTCAAGCATGGGTGGGAGGGCTCTTGTTTACAGATAGGTTATTAACCCGTGTTTACCACTACCCCCCTCCCCCCCTGGTATCTGGAATCAGTGGGTTAGGCTGTGGAAAACTGTCCAGTCCTAGAGCCCAAAGGGGTTACATGGATAGTATTCCGGAATAAGGAGTTAGGTCCAAAATCGTCGGTTTTGTCCCGATTTGGGCTGGACTCGGGCGCCTCGGTCGCGTCAATAATATGTTGTCAAAGAGTAACTACGTACCTTTTGCCAGATGCGGCTTGGCCGTCTCTGAAGACGGAGACACTTCGCACCGCAACGTTCTTAAAAAATTTTCGCATGGAGCCAGGCGGATGTCTGTGAGAGCGGTCACAGGTTGATTGTGATGATTTAAGGACAAGACTGGCGAGCTGGCCGTATGAACCCGTAGTGCAAGGCACTCTGTCAGATTCAGTATCGGTGAACGGCACGCTCGGGTCAATTTACTTGAGAGCCGTTATAACAGAGGCTCCAAGTCACGCGCGCCGTGTACCACCCGGAGGACAAATACCTCTCCGGGGTCAACCCTATAGAAAAGCAGATGCTTGGGAAATCCCCCAATCGCCATTCGTCTCACATTTTGGAGTTCCGAGGATTGAAATGTGCACGGCGATCCTGTTGTCGGGCGGTTCACTACGCGCAATATGGCGGCGGTGACTGCCGTCTCCAGCGCTTGGCGAGGTCGTTTCCGGACTGGGTCGAATACCAGTCGGCTTGTTCGATGATATCAGCGACAGCCGCATCGCTGAGAACGAGGCGGTTCTTTTTCACTGCTTACGAGCGCGGTCGCGGAGAGCGGGAATCAATCCCTTACGGCGGATTTCGGCGATGGGAAGTTCAATTTTCGGCCCTTTGGCGGCAGCGACGAGATCCTGTTCAAGATTGCTTAGGCGCCTCTCCTTGTCTTGCCGAATCAGTTCGCGGACATACTCGCTTGGCGTTCCCCAATCGCCTGAGGCGACCTGCCTTTCGACGTATTGTTTGAGCGGTTCGGGTAGGGAGATGTTCAGGGAGGTCATGGGCATGTCTTCATAATATGACAGTTTATGACGGCGAGCAAGGGACGCCGAACAAAGGAAGACTGAGTTCGAGATCCCCAGATGCGGGCAGTCGTGGAATTCTAGATATCGCAAAGGGCGCGATGTGTGATGCACCCGGCGTCAAAGTACTTAAAGTAACTGGCTCATTCCCAATTTGGAGTAGCTACTTTCGTGGGATTGCGTGTGCTCATTACAGGGAAATACTGAAATGGGCGATAGGTTGCGTCTGGAGGACGTTGCCA
>PMBA01000266.1 GCA_003152795.1 Acidobacteriaceae bacterium
AATCTCGCCGTCCCGACCATTTTCTCCATTTCAACCGCATGATCTCGCGGACTTGCCACCCTGGCCCCCGCCTGTTTCCAACAATTGAGCGCCAGCCTCCCCGAGTCCAGTGCCCTGTGATCCCCGCCCTTGCATTTTTCCCGCGTTTGGCGCAACGTTTTCACTGCGAAGGGAGAGCCCCGACTCTATGATCAACGTTCTCATCCACCACGAAGTTGCCGACTATTCCGCCTGGAAAATCGCCTTCGATTCCTCATTCGACTGGCGGCGCAAATACGGCGAGCTCAATTGCCGTATTTTCCGCGACGCCGGAAACGTCAACGACCTCACTCTTATCTTTGAATGGGAAAGTCTGGAAAAAGCGCGCGCCTTTATCGCTTCCGACGAACTCAAAGCCAAGATGGCAGGCGCGGGTGTCAAAGGCGCGCCCCGAGTCGATTTCCTCACCGAGGTGCACAGCGTCCGGCGCAGCGCCGCGGACTGAGCCTGCAGGCCAGAATCCGACTCAACTGACTGGGGCTCACCGGGCTGAATCGCCACTTGTGAAGCCTCCGAACCCATTTCAGCCGCGTCGCATCCAATAAGACTGAACCGGCAAACAGGACCGGATGTAGATACCTCCGTTCTGGCAATTTCCTCCTCTTCTGGCTTGCCCCCAAATTTGCAGTTTTAGGAGAACCTTGATGACTAAGAAACCAGGCTCCAACCATTCCAGCAAATTCTCAGCGCAACCCCGCTACCACCAGTCCGCCCCCGAACTCCAGGCATTTGGCACCGTCACCAGTGTGTTGCCAATGCAATTGGAAGAACCCATCCGCCTGGAAATGACCGAGCACCTCAATCAACTCCTGGCCGACACCATGACTCTGCGCGATCTCTACAAGAAGTCCCATTGGCAGGTGTCCGGAGCCACCTTCTATCAACTCCATCTCCTGTTCGACAAGCACTACGAAGAGCAGAGCGGCATCGTCGACACGATTGCCGAACGAATCATGCTTCTCGGCGGAATCAGTATCGCCATGGCGGCCGACGTCGCCGAGTTGACCCGCATTCCGCGCCCACCCAAAGGACGAGAAGAGGTTCCCGCGCAACTGTCTCGCCTGCTCGACGCGCATGAGCTCATCATCACCTATTGCCGCGAACTCGCCGAGCTGTCCTCCAAACTAGGCGATCCCGGTACCAACGACCTGGTTGTCAGTGATGTGCTTCGCCCCAGCGAACTGCAGGCCTGGTTCCTGAGCGAACACCTGGTCAATGCCCCCCTGGTCGAAGCCGAATCGCAACTGGTATCAGCCTGAAAAGAGGCGTAGAAGCGTAGGAACAATGATCGATAAGCGCTGAAAAAAACGCGGGCCCCAAGGCCCGCGTTCTTGTTTCGCAGAGTGCAGAATGATGATTACCGCGCGGTAAACCAGCACAAATTATCCGGTCACGGTCCTAGTGCCGTGCCGAGAGAATCTGTAATATCTGCTGCAGTTCATGCCGTATGTGCGCCACATTCACGCCCGGATTCATCGGAAACGGCAGCGCGCTTTGACTCCGATCGGACTTGGTCTCTTCCCGCAACTGCACTCGCGCGCCCGCGATCGTGAACCCGTCTTCGTACAGCAGTTTCTTGATGCGAACCACCGACTCCACATCGCGCTTGCGGTACATGCGCTGCCCGGTGCTGCTTTTTACCGGTCGCAGCTGCGGAAATTCGGTTTCCCAGAAGCGCAGAACATACGCTGGCAGGCGGCATAACCCCGCGACTTCACCAATCCGGAAATAGAGCTTGTCCGGAATGATGATCTCGGCATTGCGGGCGTTCTTCGACGCTTTCTTGCGGAGCTTCATGGCGGCCGCTTCGGTACTCCCTATATACGCGTTTCTAGCACGACTCGCGCCGCGGAACAATCCCCAAAGGTACACAATTGGGCCGCCAGCGCTTTGCGACTCCCCGCCCTTCCCCGCCGCATACCTCACGTTGCGGAACGGACATTCCTTGCCAGCCCGGCCAGACTGATTCCCAACCCCGCGACCATCCCCACACCCAGAACCGCCAGCGTCGCTGCCGAGACCCCGCCTTTATGCAGGAACACAAACCAGCGGTCCCATCCCAGCCCGAGCCGCGCCGGTTCGCCGCTGCTCAGGTACTTCCACAACAAATGAATCTGCCCGCTCAAAGAGTACGTCAGGCGGTAACTCCAGTTCGCATCGTAGTAGTGTCCCCGCGGAACCTGGTCTTCCATGAAACTTGTCGCCAGCGAGACACTTTGAATAAACGCCCCCAGAAGCAGCAGCAGCACAGAAAGTTTCTTGATGGTCGCCGCGTTTGTTCTACCCGCGCTCGGCGACGCCGCGTCCGCGGCCAGCATTGGTCCCAATGCCAGCGATAGCAGCACGATCGACGGGACCAGATACCTCGGGCCCACGCAATATCCGCCTTCCCACTGGGTGTAACGGGCAAAGAAGAAGAGATACGTCAACGGAAGCAGAATGGCCACCGTCGCCGCTCCCCGCTCCAGTTTCCATAATCGCCCCAGTCCCGCCAGCGCCAGGATCACCGGAGGCGCGAAGACAAATACTGACTTGCCCGGAGAAAGCAGAAATCCGTAAAGTCCTTTCCAGAGCGGCGTGTCAAAAGTATTCAGGCGCTTGGCGCCTTCCGCCGTCGCCGGATATCCAAACTCGAACGGCCCGCCAAACAACAGCGCATTGTGGGCAAGCAGTGCCGCCACCCCGATCGCGGATGTAGCGCACAACGTCAACGCCGCGCGCAGCGCGGGCTTTCCATCCCGCACCACGACCGCTACCGCAAATACCGGAATGGCAAGCACGTTGGTTGGCCGCGCGAAAGTTGCCAGTCCTAGAACCAGGCCCGCAATGGACGCAGTCCGCAACCCGATCCGCTCGTGGCCCCCGCCGAAAAGCAGTAGCGCCACTCCCGAAAAAATGGCCGCCGACAATGGTTCCGAGAACAGCCATCCGGAATAAGCGAAAATCGGAGTACCCAGACCCACCATCGTTGCCGCAAACAGACACGCCCGCGCCGGAATCCCAATCCCCGCCAGCAACAGGAAGAAGAACGTCACCGTCAGCGCCGCAAAGGTCGCGCTGCTCAAGTCGGAAGAGAACGCCACCACCAGGTCCGCATCGTCGGCGGGAACGCCTGGCAATCGAGCCAGCAGATACTGCCCCAGCGCATACCACGGCGCGCACAGCAGAGCCTGTCCCGGGGGATACGCCGCGCGTGGCTGGCCGTGCACATCGTACCTTCCATAGAAATTATTCAACTTCACCGCTTGCGGCACCGCTGTCGACCCGCGCAGCACCAGGCTCTCCGTCGTATAAAGAGTGTTGTATTCATCCGGAGTACGAACCCGCCCCGTCGAAGTAATCAGATAGAAAAACTGAAACGCCGCAAAAAGCCACCAGGCAATGCGCCGCGTAGCGCTCGTGCTAACTGGATTCGCAACCGATTCAGACTGCATGCTGGAAGTGTGCACCTTGACCTGATCGTATCAATCTCGAGTGGCGCCTCTGAGTGCAGCGCCGCGCGCCCCCGCTCGGCCCCCATAAAAGGAAACGCCTCTCAAGAGGTGCTTCTCTTGAGAGGCTCTGGGAAATTTCTGAACGAGCATCCGTCCGCTTAGTGTTTCTTTTTCTTGGCGGCTTTCTTCTTGGTTGCCATGAAGTGTTTCCTCCGTTTGAACGATTTTGTTCTCCCAAGGTTCTCGACAGGGCACCTTGATGCCCGGGCTACCCAACTTCTAGTAGGAGTAGCTGTCCTACCACAAGATATTGCCATTCGTATGTAATTTGTCAATGAAAATATCACTTCGCCGAACGATTTTGGTCGAGCACGTGCTCGCCCCCCTCCCGCCAACTCACCCGGAATCTCTCCATCGCGGCACAACCTTGCGCTCCTAAGCCAGTACCCGCGCCATGTCTGTGCGATAATTTCAAACAAATCTATGTCAGATCACAAAGTCTTCTGCGCAAAATTGAAACAGGAATTGCCTGGTCTTCCCGAGCCTCCATTCGACGGCGAATTGGGGAAAAAGATCTATGACCATGTCTCGCAACAGGCGTGGGGCCAGTGGATGGAGCACTGCAAAATGCTGCTCAACGAATATCGCCTGAACCCCGCCCGCAAGCAGGATCAGGAAGTCATCGTGAAGCAGATGGAGCAATTCTTCTTCGGCGAAGGCGCATCGCGTCCCGCCGAATACGTTCCCCCCGCGCACTGAGTGCAACTCGAATCGCCGGCGCCCAACACCGCGCGGGACAAGCCACCTACCCCCTGCCAGCCTCTCTTAGCTAGGTTACTGATAGGTTACCTCCGGCCGCTAACCAGTTCCCAATTCATCATCTAGTAACACGCCTCCGCGATAATGGTAGCTGTGGCGCCGCAGGTCATCGCACCTCCAATCGTCGCTTCGCCGATCGTCGCATCGCCGGCCTGTGACACGCTGATCCTTTCCGATCTGCACCTCGGCGCTGACATGAGCCGCGCCCGCGAGGCCTTGCGCGTTCTCCGGGAAAATCAATTTCGCCGCCTCATCCTCCTGGGCGATATCTTTGCCGACCTCAATTTCGGACGCCTCAAAAAAGAGCATTGGAAATTCCTCGGCTTCATTCGCAAGCTCTCCAATCCCAAGCGCAACGTCGAAGTCGTCTGGGTCGAAGGCAATCACGACCACGGCCTGGCCGAAATTATGTCCCATCTGGTCGGGGTCCGCGTGTACCACGAATATCAATGGGAATATCGGGGTCTGCGCCACCTCGCCGTCCACGGCCACCAGTTCGACGGCTTCGTGGTCAGCAATGTTCGCGTCAGCTATCTCATCGGAACGCTGCTCTACCTCCAACTTCAGAAATGGGATTCGAAAAACAAAACCCTCACCCGTTTCCTCGACCGCCTCAACACCCGCTGGCTCCGCTTGTCCCCGACCGTTGCCAAGGGAGCTCTCCTCTATGCCCGCCACCATCACGCGCACCGTGTTTTCTGCGGCCACACCCATGCCGCNNTTGAACGGTCTGACGATCGTCATCCCGGTGAAGAACCTACCGATTCCGAGTCTCCTGATTTCGCGGACGATGCCGGACTACTCGACGATAGCGACTACGAGGGCGTTCGTCCCGCGCATGGCCCTCTTGCCAACACGCAAACCAGGTGACTCTTGCGCAAACTGACGATCGTTTTCCACCACGCTGGCGGAGGACATCGGAACGCCGCCGACGCTCTCAAAGCCACTCTCTCCACCCAAGAAAATCCCTGGGACGTTACTCTTCTCGACATTCAGGAATTGCTCGATCCCCTCGACCTCATTCGTCGCGCTACCGGCCTCCGCATTCAGGACACTTACAACCTCATCCTCCGCAAAGGCTGGACCCGCTTCACACCCCAACTCCTCCTCGTTCTTCAGGCGACCGTCCGCCTCTATCATTCTCCGATCGTGAAGCTGCTTCGGGCTTATTGGACGCAACATCCGGCCGACCTCGTCCTCTCCGTAATTCCCCACTTCGATCGCGAGATCGCCGACAGCCTTCGCCCGCTTGACACAGAAATGAGCGCCACAAAAACGCCCGGCACAAAAACGCCCCGCCCCGGGACCCCGTTCGTCACTCTAATCACGGATCTCGCGGATTTCCCGCCGCACTTCTGGATCGAGAAGGAATCCGAATACATCATCGCCGGCACCGAACGCGCCCGCCAGCAAGCCTTAGCCATCGGCCATTCCCCCGATCATGTTTTTCTGACTTCAGGAATGATCCTGAAGCCAAGGTTTTACGAAAAAACCTCAGTCGATCGCGTCGCCGAAAGAAAGCGCCTCGGTCTGGAACCCGATTGTCCAACCGGCATTGTCCTTTTCGGAGGCTATGGCTCCAGGGTGATGGTCGACATCGCCACAAAACTCAACCAGTCCGGCACCGCCGTCCAGTTAATCCTGATTTGCGGGCACAACCAGAAACTCGCCGCTGAACTCAAGAATCTGCCAACCCAAAAAACAATCCTCGTCGTCGGATTCGCTCAGAACGTTGAATACTACATGGCCTTGGCCGACTTCTTTATCGGCAAACCCGGCCCCGGCTCNNTGCCCGTCATCGTCGAATGCAATTCCAAAACCTTGCCGCAAGAGCGATACAACGCAGCATGGGTCACCGAAAATGGTTACGGAATCGTTGTGCCCAGCTTCAAAAACATTGTCCCCGCCGTCCAGCGCTTGCTTCAGGACGCGACTTTCGCAGAATTCCGTCTGCGGGCCGGCGCATACTCGAATCGAGCGCTGTTTGAAGTGCCCGCAATCCTGGAACAATGTGCCGCGCAGACAGCTCCAGCACAATCACTGGCCTCTAGCTCGCATGATTCATGAGGCCAGAGAACTGAAAAGAGCACCGCTTCACAGGCCGCGGAAAAACTCGGTTTTGGACTTGATTTTGGGTGGCGCAGCGCTTCACCGCTGCGGTCAGTGCATTGTTTTGAATCCGGCTTTAGCCGCTGAGGGCCGCGCCTTCCCGCGTGGGCCGGGACTCACCGAAACAGCGCGGCAAGAAATCCGCCGAGTCTTCTGAAGAATCCCCGCGCCGCCGGATGATCTCCCTTACCCGCTTCGCTGCCAGCAGGTTTCGCCGATTCGCTCGCGGGTGGAGGATTAGGAGCCGCCGCATCCGGCGCTGCTCCTGGACGCGAATCGACCGGCAACTTACCCGCATCCTCGACCGGCCCTGGCGGAGGGCCCGCCGCCCGGAATACGAACGGCGCCTCGATCTGCACGTGAATTTCGTTCGGCGCCGCGGACGCGTCCAGAGGACCTGCCGGTGTCG
>PMBA01000278.1:0-2902 GCA_003152795.1 Acidobacteriaceae bacterium
GTGCCGCTTTCACCCTGAATCAGGATGGTAGTCGCTTCACTCGACGCAACCTTGCGGACAAAATTCATCAGCTCGATCATCTTCGATGAGACGCTCACGACGCTGTCATAACCGGCTCCGCCGCGCACCTCGCCGCGCAGGGCCTGCACTTCGGTGCGCAAGCTGGTCGCTTCTAGCGCGTTCTTGATGGCCACGTGCAGCTCGTCGAAATCGATCGGCTTGCCCACAAAGTCGTAAGCTCCGAGCTTCAGCGCGGCTTTCACATCGTCAAGTTGCGGATCGGCCGTGATCATGATGACCGCGCGAGCATCGCCATTTTTCTTGAGTTGATCGAGGACTTCTATGCCGCTGAGGTCGGGCATGCGCACGTCGAGCAGGACGAGATCGGGCGATTCCCGCTGCGCCAGTTTGAGCGCTGGTTCGCCCGAGTCAGCCTCGATCACGTGGTAGCCCCACTCCTCGCACTTCTGGCGCAGCGACCAGCGCACCAGGCGCTCGTCGTCGACAATCATGATTTTCTCTGTAGGCACCGCTGTTTAATTTACACGAAATGGAGGCTTGGTGGCTTGAAGAGGAGGGTCTCAGTTCCCGGTTCTGAGTTCGCAGTGGAAGGCTGACTTGCCCGACTCAGAGCCGGGAACGGAGAATCGCCCAGGAAAGGCATTCAGTTTCTAAGAAACTGCGGCCTGAGCGGCGGGCATATGAAATGGCAGCACTACCTCNNGTGTAGAACGGGCGAAAGATGTTGGGCAGGTTCTGAGGGGGAATGCCTCGTCCGGTATCGCTCACGAGCACCCTGGCAAAATCGTCCCGCGAACCGATCTCGACTCGCACGGTCCCCGCTCCCTCCATGGCCTGGACTGCGTTCAGGAGCAGATTCAGAAGCACCTGGTGGATCTGATCGCTGTCGTGCTCGACTTCAGGCAGATCGGGCTCCTTTTGCAGTTCGATCTTGATCGGTTTTGAAAGCACCTGCTGGCGCGCCAGCATTACGGCGTGTTCGACGGTGGTGTTGAGGTTGCTCAGGCAAACCTGGGGAGGGTGCGGCCGCGCCGTTTCCAGAAGATCGGTCAGAATGCGGTTGATCTGTGCGATCTCCAGGCGAACGTCTTTTACGACCGCTCGGGCCGGACTCGTCGAAGGCAGGTCGCGGCTGATGATTTCAATGACGCCGGCGATTCCTGCCAGCGGGTTGCGAATCTCGTGGGCCAGGCCCGCCGCCATCTCGCCCAGCGTCGCCAGATGCTCGGCGCGCGACATTTGCGTGCGATGCAGACGTTCAATCTCTTCCCTGCTCTCCCGCAATTGCTGCATCATGTAGTTGAAGTTGCGCCCGAGGTCTCCGATTTCGTCGTTGCGGTTGGAGAAGCCGACCGCCACGTTCAGGTCGCCTTCACTGACCAGCGCGATCTTCTCCTGCAATTCAACCATGGGCCGTTGAATCACATACGCAAGCGCAATGATGACCACTGCACAGATCGCCACCGCTCCGGTTCCCGCCACAATCAGCACGGCGTGGCGTTCCGGATCACGCAGAGACACGGTCGCTAGAGTGAAGACGAACAGCCCCAGCAACAGCACGACGCCGACGGGCAGGATTGCCTTGAGTTGCCAATTCACACCTACGGAACCGAGGCGGGACTCGTCCGCTTGCAACGGCCCCGTCGCCTTCCCCGCGGATTGAGGGCGGTTAGGCATAGGCGTGAAGTCCCGGCAGCAGGTAGGTCACGCCGAAGAAAGTAAACATCACTACGGCAAAGCCCAGGATGGCGAAGTAAGCGGCGCGACGGCCACGCCATCCGCGAGTGATGCGCATGTGCAGATAGCCGGCGTACACCAACCAGGTAATCGCCGCCCAGGTTTCCTTCGGGTCCCAGCTCCAATACGAACCCCAGGTCTGGTTCGCCCAGTACGCTCCGGAGGCGATCATCAGTGTTAACAGGGGGAAGGCGAGACAAATGGTCTTGTAGGTGATGCGGTCGAGGTTGTCCGAACTGGGCAGCAAGCGCTCCAGATCGGGACGCCGCCAGAGCAAAAGCAGGTAAAGAAGAGAGATAAAGACGCCGCCCACTAAGCCCGACAATATGAAGGGACTGGCGGCGAGAGTTGTCGGGAATAATCCATCTGCGTCGAGCGAGGGATAACGGCCATCGCGGGCACGCACCACAAACATAACCAGCGTCATCACCTGGAGGAGGATGCTGAGGAAGACGGCGCGATTGGCGAGGGTCAGAAAGCTGGAGTTGTTCTTCCAGCGCGCCAAGCCGTAGAAGACCAGCGGCGATGCCACCACCAGAAGCGTCAGCGTCATCAGCCAGCCCAGGTCGGGAACGGTGACGAACAAGCGCACGCCCCGGGAGAGGAAGGCTTCTGACTTGCTTTCCGGATTCCACGCCACCAGGCTCAGTCCGCCCCACTTCTCGAAACGCGTGAGAACCACGGCCGCGTAAATGGCCAGGGTGCTGGCGCTGGTCACGGCGAGGACAGTCTCGGTCTTCAGGTTGTCCTGGATCAGGAACATCATGGCCAGAGCAAAGCTGAGAGCACAGGCGGCGTAGGCCAGCATGGCCAGCGTGACGTGCACGTGCAGCCAGGTCGATTGCAGCGCGGGCACCAGGGGATGAACCTCGGTCCGCAGTAATTGCATCAGCACCACACCAACAATCGCCACCGGCATGGTGACCGTGCCAATGACTTTTACGCCATATTTTTTTTCGGCCACCAGCGTCAGCACGGCCAGCGTCCATACGAAGCTCAGCAGCATTTCGTAAACGCTGGCAAAGGGCGCATGTCCAGCCTCGTACCAGCGATGGGCGATGGCTGCGGTGTTGGCGATCAATCCCAGCCAGGTGGCAAGCGACGCGGCCTTCACGTACGACTCGGTGCCGGTGACTCCAAAGCC
>PMBA01000278.1:2971-4737 GCA_003152795.1 Acidobacteriaceae bacterium
GCCATTTACATCCTCCAATGCGCCGGTTCAGTTCCCAACGCCCGCAACGACCTGCTCGCTCTGAGAGGTCCGGGGAATATCCTTCAGTTCCGCTTCCACCAACGCCACCAGATCTTTGAAACGCTGCTCAAACGCGTCTCGATTGCGGTTCGCGGTTCCCCCGATCCAAAGCGAACACTTGCCCGTCTTCGTGTCGCGAACCGGCACCACCCAAAACCGCATGTGCACCACATAGAACACGAAGGCCAGTCCAACGCCCAGCAGCACNNACGCCGGACCAGACTCCCCACTGTCCCGGTTCATGCGAAACCTGCAATCCCGTGAAGTGGCCCATCTTCAGGTCGGTGGCCTGGAACTGCCACGGCGATTTCGAGTTGTCGGCTACCTCGTCCAGGGCCGGGAACCACACGTCATAATCTTTGCCGGCCCGCTTCGAAGTCACGACCAGGTGAGCTGCCGGATTTTCTAGCTCGTTCGATTTCCGGTACACCTGTCCGTCCCGAACCGCGTAGTCGGGAAAGAATTCCGCGAAACGCACGGTCGTATCGGGATCAAGTGAAACCGTGTCATTCAGCGCCAAGCCGATTTGCTGCTTCTCGCCAGTACCGTTGCTCGGAGTCGCGACCAGGCTGAACTTGTCGACCTTGCCATTCGGCCCATAACTCGACTGGTAGAAGCGGACGCCGCTGTAGAGAAGCGGATCGTTCACGACAATTTCTTTTGTCTTTACATCCTGTCCCGCCTCAACCACCGCCAGCTTCGACCACCACTTCTTCGGAGTGCCGTCCTTGTAGTTTTCCTGTCCAGCGGAATCGCAGCGAATGGCAAAGGGCAGCTTGCGCGTGCTGCCGTCACGCAATTCGACCAGGTTGGAGGTCTGCCCCTCGTTCAGATTGAGCGTGCCGCGCCAACCCCAGAGACCGTCCACGATCGTGCCAAAAAAGATCAGCAGCAGGCTGGCGTGGACGATGTACACCGCTAACTCGGAGACGCGATGCCGTTCCGCGAAAATTCCGAAGTGGTCTTCGCGCACCACGCGCTCAGGCTTGAATCCCAATTCATGCAGCGCTCGCTGTGCTGCCACCAACCCGGACTCTTCGTCCGCGATGGCCAGCGCCTTCTGCGGATGCATCGCCCGGCGGAAGGTCTCGTCGGGATATTTGTAGGGACGCGAGAAGTAGCGCCACGAATTTGGAAAACGATCGATGGAAGCCGCTACGATGGTCAGGCTGACCAGCAACATCAGTCCCAGGAACCACCAGGCGTGAAATACGTCAGTCAATCCGACCGCGTCCAGTATCCGGAGCGCCTGCGGGGAGTACGCGCTCTGCATCTCATCGGGTTCGGTCACCGGCCGCTGCAGCACAATCGTTCCAGCTGCCGAGAGAATCACAACCAGGATCAACAGAACCACGCCGGTCTGGATGGAAGCAACGGTGCGCCACATTTTGTGGCCAAGTGCGCGCAAATCTGCGGCCATATCTTTTCCCTCTTCCCACTCTTGAAATGCAAGTCCGACGCCACACATCTCGCGGCGTGTAACAAACACATTCAGAATGGCTTAGGGGAGCAGGTGGCAATCGAGACGACGGCCGGTTTGGGCTAAATCGCGCATTCCAACCCAGTTCGGCGGGGATTTCACACATCACAACCACCTGGTGATGACTCTCACTCGCCCTTGTGATGGGGGTCCGAGTGCTCTTAAGGTCGGCGGCAGCGTCAGATTTGGGGCATTTCACCGACGAGGCTGTGGCAGAACGCCCATT
>PMBA01000065.1:0-899 GCA_003152795.1 Acidobacteriaceae bacterium
GACGTGCCCCAGCTTCAGCAAGCCGCGCCATATTACTTCGATTGGCTGCGGCATCCCGCGGAAGATCCATGGTGGGATTGGAGCGAACTGCGCAACAAGTACGACCGCGCTCATGCGGCCGTTCTGAATCTCTCGGCATGGTATGACGACAACTATGGGCCGGAAGGCGCAACCACTAACTACGCTGGATTGCTCGCGGCGCGTGCGGGAGAGAAAGATTCGCGAACCCATTTATTACTCGGTCCGTGGGTGCATGGCGTGGATAACACGGCAAAGACAAAGTCGGGCGAGCGCGAGTTTGGGCCATTGGCTGCAATTGACTATGACGATGTTGTCCTGCGCTGGATGGATCGCTATCTCAAGGGAATCGAAAATGGCGTGGCGCGCGAAAAGCCCGTACGCTATTTCGTGATGGGCGCGAATCAGTGGCGGGAATCGGATGTGTGGCCGCCGCCGCACCGGACAACGCCGTTTTTCCTTGCACCCGCCGCATCCGGAGATCGAATCGGCAGACTGGCTGCAAAGGCTGCGCCAGACCGGGAAAGCTTCAGCGAGTTCATTTCCGATCCAGCCCATCCGGTGGTGAATGATTATGGATCGTCCGGCGCGCACGATTATCGCAAACTAGCTGAGCGCGCCGATGTTCTGACCTTTGATTCGCCCGTCCTCGAGAAAGATACGGAGGTAACTGGATCGATTCACGCGCACATGTTTGTGTCCTGCGACTGTCGCGATCTGGATCTGTGGGTTCGCCTTCAGGATGTTTCGTCGGACGGCACGGCATTCAACGTAATGAGTCCAGGATTGGACGTCCTGCGAGCCAGTTATCGCGACCTTGCGCGTGGGCGCCAGTGGCTGGAGCCGGGCACAATTTACGAACTCGACCTTCCCAATCTAAT
>PMBA01000065.1:941-2889 GCA_003152795.1 Acidobacteriaceae bacterium
TCGCGGATTCTGCTGCCGCTGATTGAAAGCGCCAACTAGGTCAGTAAGGGTCGCGTGGTGAAGGGGCTTTGCCCCGTCCCATAGGAAACACATTCTGGCAAGTGGAGGGGGTCTTGTACAAGTCTCGTCTGATTGGCCTATTGTTGTTAGTCTCCGGCCTTGCCTGTCTTGCGCAGCGCCAGCCGGTGCTGAAGCAGATTGATCTGCCCCATCCTTACTATTTTCGGGAAATGTATTTACCCCAATTGACGACGGGGCCGAGCGCCGCTGCCTGGTCTCCGGATTCGCGCGCCCTGGTGTACTCGATGGCGGGCTCGTTGTGGCGCCAGGAACTTGGCAGCGCCAACGCAGAGCAACTTACGGCTGGCCCGGGCTACGACTATCAGCCGGATTGGTCGAGCAACAGTGAGTGGGTGGTGTTTGCCCGCTACGATCACGATGCGGTCGAGTTATGGTCCTTGAATACACGCGATGGCCAGACCCGCAAGATGACCTCCAGTGGCGCGGTGAGCCTGGAGCCGCGATTCTCGCCGGACGGGAAGCGGCTGGCATTTGTGTCGACGTCCTATAAGGGACATTTTCATATCTTTGTGGGCCGATTCGAAGGCGGATCCCTTAGCGACGTGCGACAACTTACTCCTGAAAATAGCAGCTCTCTGCCTCGTTATTACTACAGCAAGGTGGATCACGAGATCAGTCCGGTGTGGACGCGGGGTGGGTCGGAGATTCTGTTCGTCTCCAATCGCGGGCACATTCACGGCACCGGCGGATTCTGGAAAATCATCGCAGAGCCGGGAGCCGAGGCGCGCGAGATACATTATGAAGAAACCAACTGGAAGGCTCGCCCGGACTTTTCGCCGGATGGCAAGCGCATGGTTTACGCGTCTTATCTGGGACAGAGCTCGCACCAACTTTGGCTGATGCCGGCCGGCGGGGGTGATGCGTTCCCGATTTCCTATGGCGCGTATGACAATGTCAATCCGCGCTGGTCGCCGGATGGGTCGAAGATTGCATTTATCTCCAATCGAAATGGGAACACCTCGCTGTGGATACAGACGATTCCGGGTGGGGAGCAAACGGAAGTCATTGCGCGCCAACGGAAATATTTGAAGCCGATGGGCCGACTGGCGTTGCGCATCGTTGATTTGCTCGGAAACCCGGTAGCCGCGCGGGTTTTCATCACTGCCTCGGATGGACTCGCCTACGCTCCCGATAACGCGTGGATGCACGCCGACGACAGCTTCGATCGCGCGGAGCGGCCGTTTGAGGCCCACTACTTTGACACTTCCGGCGCTTCCGAGATCACGGTGCCGGTGGGCGAAGTCGAGGTAGACGTGATGCGCGGATTCGAAAACCACTTCGAGCGGCGCAAGGTCGAGGTGAAGGCCGAGAGCGCCGAACCGCTTACAATTCGGATCGCGCCTCTTTCTATCGCCGGGGATGCAACGTCGAATTGGATGAGCGGCGATGTTCATGCCCACATGAACTATGCGGGAACTTATCGAAACACCCCGGCGCATCTGGTGGAGCAGGCGGCGGCTGAGGATCTAGCAGTCGTGGAAGATCTGGTGGTGAACAAGGAACAGCGCATTCCGGACATCGCGTATTTTTCTCCCCAATTGGATCGAGCTTCGACCCCGGACCATCTGCTGCTGCACGGGCAGGAATTTCACACCAGTTATTGGGGACATCTGGGATTGTTGAACCTGACTCGTAACTTCATTCTTCCGGGATATGCGGGTTATCCCAATACGGCGGCGGCCAGCCTGTATCCACCGAATGCGAACATCGCCGACATAGCCCATGCACAGGGCGCTCTGGTGGGATATGTGCATCCGTTTGACAGCTTCCCGGATCCGGCCCAGGATGAGTCTCTTACTAATGAGTTACCCGTGGATGTGGCGCTGGGCAAAGTGGATTACATCGAGGTGGTTGGTTTTTCCGATCA
>PMBA01000065.1:2937-3124 GCA_003152795.1 Acidobacteriaceae bacterium
CGTGGCTGGGCGCGATCAAGGCCGGGCGGACGTTTGCGACCAATGGGCCACTACTCCGATTCTCGCTGGACGGACACGGGATTGGCGAAGAAGTACGCTTGGAAAAGAAACAGGAAGTGCGGTTTTCGGCCGAGATGAATTCGATGGTTCCGCTGGATCATCTGCAAATCGTCTGTAACGGGAAGGT
>PMBA01000167.1:0-2735 GCA_003152795.1 Acidobacteriaceae bacterium
TACGCACAGCGCCATCCCGATCTTTATTTCTACGCCGATCAGTATTCGAACGACGCCAACTGGCGCGCCCATTACGAAACCACCGCGAACGAAATCTGGCAGCAAACCGAGGGACGCATCACCCACTTCGTCGCCATGCTCGGCACCACCGGAACCTTTGTCGGCACCACCCGCCGTTTGAAAGAGTTGAATCCTCGGATCCGCTGCATCTCGCTGCAACCGGACTCAGCCTTCCACGGTATCGAAGGCGCGAAATACCTGCCGGCGGCAATTGTGCCAGGCATTTATGATGCGTCGCTCGCCGATGAAAATCTGGAGATCGGAACCGAAGTCGCGCACGCCATGGCCCGCCGTCTGGCCCGCGAACAAGGACTGCTCGTCGGAGTCTCCGCCGCCGCCGCCGTGGTGGGCAGCCTGCAAGTCGCCGAACGCCTGAGCCACGATCAACCCGCTACCATCGTCACCATCCTTTGCGACTCGGGCGAAAAATATTTGACCGAAAGATTCTGGCATGAAGAATAATTGCAGAGGTATGAGGTCAGATTGCAGACGTCTATCGGGCCGCGATGTTGCAGCGCGTGAAGGAGCTCACCTCCGCAATCTGACCTCTGACCTCGAACCTCTGACCTTGCGATGCTGAAGATTCCCCAATCCGCCTACCTCTCACTTCGTCAACACGGAGAGGAAACCTATCCCCACGAGTGTTGCGGCGTGCTGCTCGGGCGCTTCGATGACAATGGCGCCGATTCCGTTGAGAAGACCGTCTCGCGCATTGCCCGCTGTGGAAACACGCGCGCGGACTCGCCCCACAACCGCTACCACATCGATCCCCGGGAGCTGATCCGCATTCAGCGCGAAGGCCGCGAGCGCGGTGAGGACATCGTTGGCTTCTATCATTCGCATCCCGACCATCCCGCGCAATGGTCGCCCACCGACCTCGCGGAAGCCCACTGGTTCGGCTGTTCTTACGTGATTACGAGCGTGGAGAAGGGCGTGGCGACGATTACGAATTCGTTTGAACTCGCGGGGACGGACGAGAGCGACAGGAAATTCGTGGACGAAAAGACCGAAATGGCCTGACNNCAGCAGGCCCGCGATGGCCACTCCGACGGCACCTTTCAGCCACTCTCCCCTCACGCCGTTGATAAAATCGCCCGCCGCGTTGATCGCGACGATCGTCGTTCCCAGAACCCATCCCCAGTAGCGGCGCCGGAACCAGCCGACAGCCGCAGCCCACAACGACGCCGAGAGACCCGCGAAACAAAGCCCAAACCCCTTGCCCAACGACGCGAGCTGCGCATGGCCCGTTTTGTTCAACACCCACAACCCATCGAGCACGGTCCCAGGTTTGAGCAGAGTGACGGCGGCGTAGGCGGCCATGATTGCGCCGAACAGGAAAAATATGCCGATTGGGACAAAACCTCGGGGACGTTGACGTTGGTTGGTGCCCATCTTATTTATCCAGTATCCGTTCTGTGGTGGACGGCCGACGGCGCTCGCCACTCCTTTTCATCCCATTTCGTACTTGCATCTTTCGCCAGTACCATAGCATCTCTATCTACATGCCCCAGATCCAGATTCCGTCCCCACTGCGCCAATACTCGGGCAAACAGGCCTCGGTCGATGTCCCCGGAAAAACCGTGGGCGAGGCCCTTGCTGGCCTGGTCTCCCTGCATCCCGAATTGAAGCGGCACCTCTACACCGACGACGGCAAGCTGCGCGCGTTCGTGAACGTCTACGTCAACGACGAGGATATGCGCTATCTGCAAAAAGAAGCTACCGCGCTCAAGGACGGTGATACCATTTCCATCGTGCCGTCGATTGCCGGCGGCTGCGGCGTTATGGTTTGCCGGCTCTGATTTGCGGACTGGCTCATTGCCAATTGTCCCGCCCAGTGCGCCGTTGTTGCCGCTGTCTTTATTTCGCAATTTAGTTCGCCGTCGACCCGATTGAAATTAATATAAGGACGCTATGGCCACCGTTTCCGATGTCAATTCCGTCANNGGGCAGCAGAAGCTGAAAGCCGCGAAGGTGCTCTGCATTGGAGCGGGCGGACTGGGCTCCCCGCTCGCGCTCTACCTGACCGCCGCCGGCGTCGGCACGCTCGGCATCGTGGACTTCGACGTGGTGGACTACACCAACCTCCAGCGCCAGATCATCCACACCACCGCCGACGTGGGCCGCAAGAAACTCGACTCCGCCTCCGACAAACTGAAAGCGATCAATCCCTTCCTGAACCTGCGCACGTTCGACATGAAACTGACCAGCGCCAATGCGCTGGAGTTATTTCGCGAGTTCGACATCGTCGCCGATGGCACCGACAATTTCCCCACCCGCTACCTGGTCAACGACGCCTGCGTGCTCACCGGCAAGCCCAATGTTTACGGCTCGATTTTTCGTTTTGAAGGCCAGGCCAGCGTGTTCGCGACCGAAGACGGCCCCTGCTATCGCTGTCTCTATCCCGAGCCGCCACCGCCCGGTCTGGTGCCTTCGTGCGCCGAAGGTGGAGTGCTCGGCATTCTGCCCGGCTTGGTCGGCGTGATCCAGGCGACCGAGACCATCAAGCTGATTCTGGGGCAGGGCGATTCGCTGGCCGGACGCTTGCTGCTGGTCGACGCGCTGGGCATGAAGTTCCGCGAACTGAAGCTGCGCAAGAATCCCGATTGCCCGGTCTGCGGCACCCACCGCACGATCACGAAGCTGATCGACTACGAGGAATTTTGCGGCATCCGCGG
>PMBA01000167.1:2822-3909 GCA_003152795.1 Acidobacteriaceae bacterium
GGCTTCACGAAAGTGTATAACCTGACTGGCGGAATTACAGCGTGGGCGGAACGCATCGATCCGAAAATGCCGAAGTATTAAGGGCCGGAACGAGAAGCCATTTCTCGGTTTATGAAGGGAGCGCGAAAGTGCTCCTTTGTTGTGGGATTGATGGCCGTGCCGAATTTTGGAATTGACATCATTTCGGCCGTGAGGATAATAAGAGGTTCCTTGGTGTCTCAGTAACATCTAATTTGTGTGACTGGATCCTCCCCATGAAAATGTATCTGTCGTGCGTTGCGGGACTAACTCTGTCGTGCGCCTCGCTAGTTCCAACTGCGGCTTCTCAAAACTCTGCCCCTTCGACCAACCAGCAACCGACGCAGCAGACCGTGCAAGCGCAATCTACTCAAACGGACTTTACGTCTAAAAAGGGCTTCGTGCTCGAGGATGAAACACCTATAAGGCTACGACTGAATCGGACTGTGTCCTCTGCCGAAGCCCATGTGGGAGATACGGTAGATTTTGAGGTCCTGGATGACATCACGGTGAATGGCACTCTGGTTATTCCAAAAGCAGGCCTCGCCTTCGCCACCGTTACCGAAGCTCAGGCGAAGCGGAGAATGGCACGCGGTGGAAAGTTAGACATCAACATCGATTACGTGAAACTGGTGAGTGGTGATAGAGCTGCGCTACGAGCGGTTCGGGGTGGAAGCGGAGGCGGCCATACTGGGGGGATGGTGGGCGGGATGGTGGCCACGAGCCTTGTCTTCTTTCCAGCGGCTCCGTTTTTTCTCTTTATGCACGGGAAAGATATCAGCATTCCTAAGGGCACCGAAATCACTGCATACGTAAATGGCGATGTGAAAATGGACATCGCGAAGTTTCAACCGGTCGCACCTGTGTCGCAACAACCTTCAATTGCAGTCGGCCATGACCTGAATTCCACTTCCGCCAAACTGCAAATCGAATCGACTCCGCCCGGAGCTGATATCGAGGTCGACGGAAGTTTTGTCGGCAACACGCCGTCCGAAGTTCAGGTTATGGACGGCGATCACACCATTGTGGGCAAGAAATCAGGATTCAAAACCTGGTAGCGCATACTGAA
>PMBA01000025.1 GCA_003152795.1 Acidobacteriaceae bacterium
ACCTCGACGGCGTCGATCAGGGCGTCCTCGATGTCCTGGCGATCCGCTACGGCCAGCGCCCCGACTAGATCATCGTTCTGTTAATACCTAGACAATAAACGTTTCTTCCATCCGGTACTTCCAGCGGAAGATGACCGGGTCCGCGTTGACCTCTTCGAAGTACTTGTGAATGCGGTCGATCAACTCCTGTTTGCTGGCTACCCGGATTCCTCGCAGCATCGTCCGCGTCATTTTGCTGAACAGATTCTCCACCAGGTTCAGCCACGAGCCGTGAGTCGGAGTGAATACAAAGACGAACCGCTGAGGCGTCGTATCCAAGTAGGCCCGCGTCTCTCGGGAGATGTGCGCGGAGTGGTTGTCCAACAGGACCCGGATCTTCTGGTGCGCCGGATACACCTCATCCAGTTTCTTCAGGAAAGCAATGAAATCAGCGCTGGCGTGCGTGTCGCGGACGGTCTCGATCACCCGTCCGGTGTGCAGATCCAAGCCCGCCAGTAGGGACACGGTGCCCAGCCGCTCGTACTCGTAATCCCGCAGGTGAGTAGGGTATTGCCCGACCACCGGCGGCCGGTCGGGTGTAGTCACGGCCAGGGCTTGAATGCCGGGCTTCTCGTCATACGAGATCGTTACCATGCCCAACTGCCGGCCGGCCTCCCCCCGCCGATATTCATTGACGATCTCGACTTCCTTGTAGACGTGCAGCACGCTGGCCATTTTGACTTCGAAGTCCGGATCCCTTTTCTCCACGTAATATCGAATTTTGTGCGGTCGCAGCTCGCCCTGCCGCAGAATCTTGTGGAGTTTGGATCGGCTCAGTCTGAGCAGCGCCGGGTGCCCCGCTGCGACGCAGTGCTGGCGTACGTGAGCGCCCAGTAGCTTGTAGGTCCACAATTCGTAGGAATATCCCAGTTCCTTCGGCTTCTGGCAAGCACAGTGTTGCACCCAGACAATCGCATCGTCCGGCAATTGCCGCGGCTTGCCGGGCCTGGGCAATTCTCCCAGTGCTGCGTCCAGCCCGAACTGAAGGAACTTCTGAATGCACAGCACCACGGTGCTGCGGCTGACGTGGTGGTGCTGCGCAATGGCTTCATCACTCTGGCCAGATAGCGAATCCAAAAGAAACGCCGCCCGAACGGTGCGCCGTTTCTCCTCAGTTCGAGACTTGCGGATGCCCTCCAGTTTGAACATCTCTTCCACGCTGAACTGGACGGGCCGGCGCTTCCTCGGGAAGGGCATGCCCCATTAAAACATAAATCGGGTTAAATGTATCCCTATTTAGAGAACGTTGATCTAGCAGTAGCGCCAAGCGTGTCGGGGGTCATTTCTCCATTATTAGTACCTCTGCATTTGGATTCTGCGCAGGAGTGGCAGAAAAGCTGAGTTACACGGCACCGTTGAGGGAGAGTTGGGGGATGATGACGAGTTCCCTCAGTTTCAGCCCCGTGGTGATCACCGTCTTGCCGAATCGAGTCAGGTAGTACTTGTAGGTGTGACCGACCTTTTTGATGAGACCGTGAACCCGGAGGCGCTTGAGGAGTCGGGACATCTGCCCGCTGTTCTTGTCGGGCAGGAATCGGCGCAGGGTTTTGTTCTGCATGCCGCTAATGTTGAACTCGCCGCGCGCGATGGCGCTGAACAAGGCTTCGTCATCGGCGTCGAACAGGTTGAATCCGGGGTAGGTGCGGCCCTCATTCTGAACCGTCTGCGAGAGCTTGTCGAGCTTGTCGCGGCCGTTGCGAGGATCCTCAATGGCGCTCAAGAACTCGAGGTAGCGCCGGTTGGCGGCTTCCAGGATCTCCCGCAAGGCAGGCAGGCTGTAGATGGTCTTCTGCATGGACGCCCACTTGGTTTCTTTCGTGCCGTTGCGATGTTCTACCTCGCGGTAGTGCTTGAAAAAGGTCAGATCGTTGACCGTGGTCTCGATCCGTAGAATGAGGCCGAACTTGTCGTAGAGCTTCAGCGATACCGGCCCCATGGTGTGCTTGATCCGCGTGCCTTCGATGCGGATGTTGAAACGGTTGCCCATCTCACCCTCGTACTGGGTGCTCAGCTTGCGGCCCAGAAACGTGGCGATGTTGTCGGGTTTGACGGTGTGAATCGCCGTCCGGGTCAGGTTGCCGTAGATGGCAGCCAGATCCGCCTGTCGACGGAAAACGACGTCAGTGGCATATTCGCACTGGTCCACGCTCCAGTGATAGGCCACTCCAAAGTCCCGGTGAATCGGACAGAAACGGCGCGCCATCTCATCCAGCCGATGGTGAAGCCGCTTGATCTCCAGCCCGTTGGCGATCTGCTGGGCACGCTCCCAGTCGGCGATTTCCACGAAGGCATTGTCGATCAACTGGAAGTCAATCTTGCGTTTGCGCATCACGCTGGCCAACCAACCGTGGCCGTTGAAGTAGACTTGCAGCCGGCACGGCAGCCAGGTCGGCACCCGCACGTAGCCCAGCCCCAGGTCTTCGTCGATGAAATAGAAGTAGTAGTGCAGGCACTTGCCGTCGTCCGGCAGCAGGTAGGTCTTGCCGGTGTTTTTGTTGTGCCACGGTTTGTAGGTCGAGCAGGCCTCCATCGCCGACAGGATGCATACCAGCCCCGGATGATCGCCGCGCTTGGCAAGTACCGCCTTAACCCGATCTTCCTTCCGCACGTTGCGCTTGCGGAGGAACTCGATCTCCATCCCGTTTTCCGCCGCCAACCGCTCGGCATTCTCGCGCAGCGTGTTGCGAAACGGCTCGGCGAACTTGGGGTAGTCGAAGATCCGGATCTTCCTCTCGTACAAATACGAGGTCATACCCTCCGCAAAGCAGATCTTCGGCAGCGTGCCAAACAGCAAGATCCGATCCCAGCAGGAAAGCACCCCCGTGATTTGAGGCGCGTAGCGTTCCGTCAGCAGTGTCAAGCCCACTCACGCATCATAATAGAGACGACCTGTTTGGTTCCGGCTATGCCGGGTTAGGGACAACGGTGTCGGCTTTGACATGGCATACGCCAATACACTCTTCCGACCGTTTCAGCGCCTGCACAAAACCTCCGAGTTCCCGGGCACGGGCATCGGCCTGGCAACCGTGCAGCGAGTCATCCAACGTCATCAGGGTAAGATCTGGGCCGAGGGTGCCGTTGATCACGGCGCAACGTTCTGCTTCAC